>JAUWIB010000096.1 GCA_030605565.1 bacterium | reverse complement strand
ATAAACGGAGGTAGCTGAAGGCTATGGCGAAGGAGAAGTTTGAACGGACAAAGCCGCATGTGAACGTCGGCACGATTGGTCACGTCGATCATGGTAAGACGACGTTGACGGCGGCGATGACGATGGTTTTGTCGCGCAAGACGGGTACCTCGGTGCGTTCGTTTGATTCGATTGATAACGCTCCCGAGGAGCGCGAGCGTGGGATTACGATTGCCACCGCTCACGTCGAGTATGAATCGGACAAGCGTCACTATGCTCACGTGGACTGTCCCGGTCACGCCGACTACGTGAAGAACATGATCACGGGAGCGGCTCAGATGGACGGAGCTATCCTGGTGGTATCGGCGGCCGATGGTCCCATGCCTCAGACTCGCGAGCATATTTTGTTGGCTCGTCAGGTGGGTGTGCCTTACATCATCGTTTACATGAACAAGGTTGACCAGGTAGATGATCCTGAGTTGTTGGATTTGGTTGAGCTTGAGGTACGTGATTTGTTGAGCAGTTACAAGTTTCCCGGTGATGATATTCCTGTGATTCGTGGCTCGGCGTTGGAGGCGATGACGGCGGGGGCGGATGAGTCGAAGCCTTTGGATGATCCGGCTTTCAAGTCTATTCACGAGTTGCTTGATGCCTTGGACACATATATTCCCCAGCCGAAGCGCGACAAGGACAAGCCCTTTTTGATGCCGGTTGAGGATGTATTTTCGATCACCGGTCGTGGCACGGTTGGCACCGGACGTGTTGAGCGTGGTCAGGTCAATCAGGGAGATCCGGTAGAGATTCTTGGTATTCGTGAGACTCGCAAGACGGTTGTGACCGGTGTTGAGATGTTTCGGAAGATATTGGATTATGCTGAGGCCGGCGACAATGTAGGGTTGTTGCTTCGTGGTGTAGACAAGACTGATTTGGAGCGTGGTATGGTTATTGCGGCTCCCGGATCGGTTAAGCCTCACACGAAGTTTAAGGCTGAGGTTTATATATTGACGAAGGAGGAGGGTGGCCGTCACACGCCTTTCTTCACGGGTTATCGTCCGCAGTTTTATTTTCGAACGACGGACGTGACGGGTATTGCTCATTTGCCTGAGGGTATTGAGATGGTGATGCCTGGTGACAACGTGACGATGGAGATAGAGTTGATCATGCCGATCGCGATGGAGCCGGAGCTTCGTTTCGCGATTCGTGAGGGCGGCCGCACGGTGGGCGCCGGCGTCATCGCTGAGATCATAGAGTAGTCAGGATACATGATCGTGATGAATGTACAGAAGATAAGAATTCGCCTCAAAGCGTATGACCATTATGCGCTGGATCGTTCCACCAAAGAGATTGCATCTACGGTGTTGCGAACCGGCGCCAGGATTGTCGGCCCGGTGCCGCTGCCGACCAAACGCACCGTCTACACGGTGCTGCGGTCGCCACATGTCGATAAGAAATCGCGTGAGCAGTTTGAGACCCGGGTGCACAAACGCTTGATGGACATTTATGATTCGACGCCGCAGACGGTCGACGCTCTTATGAAGCTGGACCTCCCGGCCGGTGTCGATGTGGAAATAAAGACCTGATAGGGCGACGAGATATGAAAGAGATACTCGGCAAGAAGCTCGGGATGACCCGGATTTTCAAAGAGACGGGCGAGGCCGTCCCGGTAACGGTTATTGAAGCCGGTCCCTGTCCGATAGTGGCCAGGAAGACGGTCGACAAGCACGGCTACGACGCCTACCAGGTCGGTTTCGGTGCTCGCCGCAAGAGTCGCCTGACCAAACCGCTGGTAGGACAGTTCGTTACTTCCGGGGTGGAGCCTACGCAGTACCTCCGTGAAGTGCGCTACACTGACAGTGAACTTGAGGTCGGCGCAGTCTTGAAAGTTGATGTGTTCAAAGTAGGCGAACGGGTTGATGTGACCGGCGTGTCACGCGGACTTGGTTTTGCCGGCACCATCAAGCGGCATCATTTCTCCGGCGGCAACAAGACTCACGGTCAGTCCGATCGCTTGCGCGCACCGGGGTCAATCGGTCAGTCGTCGTACCCGTCACGTGTTTTCAAGGGTATGAAGATGTCCGGTCGCATGGGTAATGAGAAAGTCACCACCCTCAATCTTGAGGTGGTCGATGTCATTGAAAAAGAGAACCTGATCCTGTTGAAAGGGCCGGTCCCCGGTTTCCGAGGCGGACTGGTTAAGATACGCAGTACCAATCGCGGCTGATGGTGGATAGATAGAGATGAACGTAAAAGTTTTCAATCAGAACGGTGAAGAGGTCGGAACAGTTGATTTGAAACCGGAATTGTTCGACATCGAACCCAACGAAGCGGTAGTCCATCAGTATATCGTCAATCTGTTGGCGCGCCGTCGTCAGGGTAACGCCAGTACGCGCGGACGCAGTGAAGTGCGCGGCGGCGGTCGCAAGCCTTGGCGCCAAAAGGGCACGGGTCGCGCTCGCGCCGGTACCATTCGATCTCCGCTATGGCGTGGTGGCGGTATCGTGTTCGGCCCCAAGCCTCGCAGCTACGGCTCTAACATGCCTCGGAAAATGAAACGCCTGGCTATCCGTTCGGTTTTTTCCGACAAGGCTCGTTCCGAGAGAATTAAGGTTCTCGATAAAATCGAACTCGACCAGATCAAGACCAAGGCAGTCGTCGGCATGATGACCAGGCTCGATCTGGACGGCAAGAAATGTCTGGTACTCGATGAGGGACGCAATGACAAACTGGCCATGTCCTGCCGCAACCTGCCGAAGGTACAGTACCGACGGGCAGCGCTGGCCAACGGGTACGACCTGCTCAACGCCGACTATGTGCTTATAACGAAAGCGGGACTGGACAAGGTACACGAGGTGTTCGGATGAAGGCTGATCATCGCCACATAATAAAGACCCATATCGCCACCGAGCGAACCACCATTCTGCGTGAGAAGAATAACGAGTACGTCTTTGAGGTCGACAAGGTATCCAATAAGTATCAGATCAAAGATGCGGTGGAAGCGGCCTTCGGGGTTAAGGTCGATCGTGTGCACACTATGATCGTGGCCGGTAAAACCCGGCGGATGGGACGCAATGTAGGCAAAACTCCGGTATGGAAAAAGGCCGTCGTGCGTCTGAAGAAAGGTGAGTCCATCGCCATTTTCGACAATATATAGGATTTGGTTGGTAACAGTATATGGCTATTAAGAAGTTCCGTCCAGTTACGCCGTCGCAGCGTTTTAGAACCGTCCCGATGTTCGACGACATTACGTCGACGATACCGGAGAAATCGCTCCTTCGGCCTCTGCGCAAGAGTGGTGGGCGCAACAACAAAGGTCGCGTCACCGTCTGGCACCGAGGCGGCGGTCACAAGCGGCGATATCGAGTGATCGACTTCCGTCGTAACAAGCATGATATCCCGGCCCGGGTGGCCTCGATCGAGTATGACCCTAATCGCTCGGCACGCATAGCTCTTTTGCATTACGTCGACGGTGAAAAACGTTACATCATCGCCCCCGACGGCCTGCGCGTCGATGACCAGGTGATGTCGGGTGAGAAGGTCGACAACCGTGTCGCCAACGCCATGCCAATGGGTCTGATAGTGCTGGGGACTTTCGTGCATAATATCGAACTGCGCCCCGGCAAGGGCGCCCAGCTTTGTCGTTCGGCCGGCACCATGGCCCAGTTGGTAGCCAGGGAAGGCAAGAAAGTGACCCTAAGAATGCCGTCCGGCGAAGTACGCACGGCACCGAGTAACTGTTATGCCACCATCGGACAAGTGAGTAATATCGATCACAAGAACATCGTTTGGGGCAAGGCCGGCGCATCCCGCTGGCGTGGATGGCGGCCGACTGTACGTGGTGTTGCCATGAACCCGGTTGACCATCCCATGGGCGGTGGCGAAGGACGAAGTTCCGGTGGGCGACACCCCTGTACACCGTGGGGCAAGCCGACCAAAGGATACAAAACCAGAAGCAAACGCAAGTCGAGAGCCCACATCGTTGTGGATCGACGAGCCAAGAAATAAATCGGAGATTGCTGGATGCCTCGTTCGCTTAAGAAAGGACCGTTCTTAGACGCCAAGCTACAGGCCAAGGTTGAAGCCATGAATGAGAGCGGTGAGAAGAGAGTGATTAAGACCTGGTCACGCCGTTCGACAATCATTCCGGAGTTTGTGGGACACACTATTGCAGTTCACAACGGCAACAAGTTCATTCCCATCTATATCACGGAAAACATGGTCGGTCACAAGCTGGGCGAGTTTTCTCCCACACGGCTGTTCCGCGGTCATGGCGGCAAGCTGGCCGAACGCAGTTCGTCGGTGAGAAGGTAGGGTTTAATCATGGTTGTTAACGCATCGGCAAGGTTACGTTACGTGAGCATTCCACCCCGGAAAATGCGGCTGGTGGCCAACATGGTCAAAGGTCTGCCGGTCCAGAAGGCTCTGGATATACTTAACTTCACACCGAAGATTGCGGCGCAACATCTCGCCAAGACGCTCAAGTCCGCGGCTGCCAACGCCCTTTCCGCAGAGGGCACTGACGTCGTGAAGGCCGAGGACCTGACGGTTAAGAACATCACCGTGGATGCCGCTCCCACCGCTAAGCGGATTCGGTTTCAATCGATGGGCCGCGTCTTTCGGTACCGCAAGCGTTTCTGCCACCTTACGGTGATGCTGCAGGGGGAGACAGAAGAGGCTCCGGCTCGCAAGTTCGGGAAGAAAGCTGCTGCCTCCAGGGGTTCCAGGGCATCAGCCAAAGCAAAGGCTGGTGACAAGTCGGCTGCCAAGAGCAGGAAGACCAGCAAGAAGACCTCCGCCAAGTCCGACAAGCCCAGGAAGGCGGTTGAGGCCAAGGTGAAAAAGAGTGCCACAAAGTCGGTTGATAAGACAGAAAAGAAAACGAATGATGACAATGAGTAAGTCATTGCTGCAAATACGCTGAGTCGGGAGATAAGGATTTGGGACAAAAGACACACCCTATAGGCTTTCGCCTGGGGATCATTAAGACCTGGAACAGTAAGTGGTTCGCCTCCGATCGGAAATTCGCGGATCTGGTTCACGAGGACATGATGATCAAGCGCTATATCAATCGCCGTCTGGACAACGCCGGCATTGCTAAAGTGCATATCTCTCGTGCGCCTAAACGGGTCAGTGTCGACATTCACACCTCGCGACCTGGGATCGTAATCGGGCGCAAGGGCGCCGAGGTCGACAAGCTCCGCGAAGAGCTTCAGCTTTTGACTAAAAAGGACATCATGCTGAATATCGTGGAGGTGCGGAAACCGGAGTTGGACGCCCAGCTCGTGGCTGACAACATTGCTCGCCAGTTGGAGGGTCGAATCGCTTTCCGTCGGGCGATGAAAAAGTCGTTGGCTGCAACCATGAAAATGGGCGCCGTCGGCATCAAGATTCAGTGCGGCGGACGACTTGGCGGCGCCGAGATCGCGCGCACCGAGAAATATCGCGCCGGTCGTGTGCCGTTGCATACCCTGAGAGCCGACATCGACTATGCCACTACAACGGCTCGCACCACTTATGGTACTATCGGCGTCAAGGTATGGATCTGTCGGGGTGAGATAGTAGACACCAGCCAGTTCTATCGCGAAGCTGAGGCCGGGGAGCAGGCTCAGCGGCCTGAGGCTCCCGCCGCCAGGCGTGGTGGCAAGCAAGACCGGGGTGACAGGCCGCGTCGCCGGCCGCGTGGTCGCGTGCGCCGGGCTGGAACCACAGGTACCGGCCAACCGCCGCGGGGACGTCGTCCGGAAATCTCACCCGATGCGAAAAAGGGCCAACCGGGTGCTGCCAATAGACCGAATTCAAATCGGAATGACAGACCCCAACCCAGAGACCAGGCAAGGCCGCAACCAAAAGGTCAGCCAAAGCCCCAACCCAAAGACCAGACAAAGCCCAAACCTCCTGACAAGAGCGACAACGCCGGATGAGTAACGGAGACGACAATCCATGTTGATGCCTAAGAAGACGAAGTTTCGCAAGATGCACCGCGGTCGCCGAACGGGAAAGGCAATCACCGGCAGTGCTGTTAATTTCGGTGAGTTCGCGCTCAAGTCGATTGAGGCTTGTTGGTTGACCAACCGCCAGATCGAAGCTGCCCGTATTGCCATGACCCGCCACATCAAACGCGGTGGGAAAATATGGATTCGCGTCTTCCCGGATAAGCCGATAACCAAGAAGCCGGCCGAGACGCGCATGGGGAAGGGTAAAGGTGCTCCTGACCATTGGGTAGCCGTGGTCAAACCGGGACGCATTCTTTTTGAAATCGAAGGTGTCAGTCTGACGATGGCCCGTGAGGCGTTGAGGCTGGCCGGTGACAAGTTGCCGATGAAAACCAAATTCGTAACCCGGGCCGACACGCAAGGAGTATGACCATGTTGAAGGTTGCTGAATTGCGCGACTTGACGGCCGAGGAACTTAGGCAGAAAAAGCGCGACCTTGAAGAAGAGTCTTTCAATCTCAATATGAGAAAGTCACTCAAAGCCCTGGACAATCCACTCCGCCTTCGGACACTCCATCGGGAGATGGCTCGCATCAACACCATCCTTCACGAAGATGAACTGGGGATCCGGAAACTGGCCGAGGCGTCGACATCGATTTTGCCCCAGTCGAAAACGGCGAAGAAAGCAAAGGGTGAAGAGGAGTAATTGATGGCTGAGCAGACGAGAAAAGAAACCCGAAAGGTCCGTACCGGTACCGTGATCTCCGATAAGATGAACAAGAGTATTATCGTACGCATCAATCGTACCTACCGACATCCGCTTTACGAGAAGATTTTCCGGAGTTTCTCCAAGCTTTATTCTCACGACGAGAAGAATGAAGCCAGGATAGGTGATACTGTTAAGGTTATGGAAACCAGACCGCTCTCCGCCAAGAAACGCTGGCGACTGGTCGAGATAGTGGAAAGGGCCAAGTAGCCCGGTGGCGGTAGTCACCGACCGGCCGGTAAAGGTGGTTGAGATATGATTCAAGAGTACACAGTGCTGACGGTAGCCGACAACTCCGGCGCCAAGCGGGCCATGTGCTTCCGGATTCTCGGAGGACGTAAGAGGTACGCCTCAATCGGCGATATTATCGTGGTTACCGTCAAGGAAGCAATACCAGGTGGTACCGTCAAGAAGTCCGAGGTGTGCAAGGCCGTGGTTGTGCGAACCAAAGCGCCGGTGCGCCGCAAAGATGGTTCGATCATTCGTTTTTCGGACAATGCCGCCGTCATTATAAACGACCAGATGGAGCCGCGCGGCACGCGCATCTTTGGCCCGGTGGCCCGCGAGTTGCGCGAGAAGCAGTTCATGAAAATCATCTCCCTCGCTCCTGAGGTATTGTAACGGGAAACGACCTATGAAAATCAAAAAAGGTGACACCGTATATATTCGCTGTGGCGCAGCCAGAGGCAAGACCGGTCGCGTGCTCAACGTTAATCCCAACAAGGGCAAGATTCTGGTCGAAGGCATCAATATGAGGAAAAAACACCAGCGCCCTACTCAGAAAAGCCCCAAGGGTGGCATTATCACCATTGAAGCGCCGATCGATCTCAGCAACGTCGCGCTCTATAGCTCGTCCCTGGGTGGCCCCACAAAGACTATTACCAAGGTGATTGATGAAGGTGGCAGAAAGAAGAAAGTGCGTGTCTGCCGTGAGACCGGAGAACAGATTTAAGGACACATTGTAATGGCCAGGCTTAAGGATAAATACACCGACGAAATCGTGCCCCGTTTGATGAAGCAGTTCAAGTATCGCTCCATTATGGAGGTGCCGAAGATCACCAAGATCAGCGTCAACATCGGTGTCGGAGAAGCAATCGAGAACGCCAAGACGCTGGAAGCCGCTGTTGGCGACCTTACCAAGGTTACCGGCCGCAAGCCATACGTCACGCGGGCCAGAAAGAGCATATCGAACTTCAAGCTGAGGGAAGGCGCCGCTATCGGATGTGCTGTGACGCTAAGGCGCGAGGTTATGTACGAGTTCCTTGATCGGCTGGTCAATATTGCCATGCCGCGCATCCGTGACTTCCGGGGCATCAACCCGAAGTCATTCGACGGACGTGGCAACTTCAACTTCGGTGTACGTGAACAGTTGATTTTCCCCGAAATCGATTATGATAAGATTGATAAGATACGCGGAATGAATATCGCTATTACAACGACCGCCCGGACCGATGAAGAGGCCCGGCAGTTGCTCGCTGAGATGGGGATGCCTTTCCGCAAATAGGAGTTCAATGGCTAAGAAGTGTCTCATAGAGAAGCAGGCTCGTAAGCCGAAATTCAAAGTGCGCGGGTATAGTCGCTGCCGTCGTTGCGGTCGACCGCGGGCGTTCATGCGTCGGTTTGGTCTGTGTCGAATATGTTTCAGACAAATGGCCCTGGCCGGTGACTTGCCGGGTGTCGTTAAGGCCAGTTGGTAGACCCAATGGTTGCTGGGAGTTTTTAACGATGAGTATGACTGATCCCATAGCTGATCTTCTGACGAGAATCAGAAACGCCTACAAAGCACACAAGGTAGCTGTCGATGTGCCGGCCTCAGGCATCAAGCGGGAAATCGTCCGCATCCTGCAGGAGAAAAAGTTCGTCAAAGACATGATGGAATTGCCGGACAACAAGCAGGGGAAGCTGCGTGTCTATTTGCTCTATAGCGCCGGTGATGTGCCGGTTCTCAAGGGCATTAAGCGCATTTCGCGCCCTGGACTGCGTCGGTATTTCGATGCCGAACAGGTACGGCAATCGACCTTCAATCAGCGCGGTATGACGGTGGTGTCGACTTCAAGCGGCGTTATGACAAACTTTGATGCCGCCTCCAAAGGAATCGGCGGCGAAGTACTGCTGCGGTGCTGGTAAGGGAAGGATGCTAAGATGTCGCGTGTAGGAAAGAAACCGATCCCGATACCGGACAAGACCAAGGTCGATATCGACGGTAAGAACATCACTGTTACCGGACTCAAGGGTAGTCTCTCCAGGACTATTCATTCGGATATGACAGTGGCTGTAGAGGATAATAACATTCTGGTTACCAGGCCGTCGGATAGCAAGAAGCATCGGTCGTTGCATGGTCTCACCCGAGCCCTGATCAACAACATGGTGGTCGGGACTAGCGAGGGCTTCAAGAAGGTACTACAAATTGTGGGTGTGGGTTACCGCTCCGAGAACAAGGGCCGGATGCTGATTCTTAGTTTGGGTTTTTCACATCCAATTCTGGTCGTGCCGCCGGAAGGTGTTACCGTGACGGCGCTGCCCAAAGAGAGTAAGATTGTGGTCGAAGGCATCGACCGCGAACTGGTCGGTGAGACGGCAGCCAAGATCAGAGGGTTCCGCAAGCCGGAACCATACAAAGGTAAAGGCATACGCTACGCCGACGAGCACGTGCGTAGAAAGGCCGGTAAGAGCGCCGCGAGTGCTTGATCGAATTGAGGTAACTATTCATGGCTGATAAGAACATCGTCAAGAACAAAAGAGCCGAACGCCGCCGCCGCCGAGTGCGCGGGAAAATTCAGGGTACGGCTGAACGACCGCGTCTCGCTGTCAGCAAATCGCTCAACCGGGTGTTTGCGCAGATCGTCGACGACGAGAACAGTACTACTCTGGTCGGCATAGACTCTACATCGAAAGTGCTCGCGTCGGAGCTTAGTGGCAAGCAAACGAAGACCGATGTTGCTCGCAAGGTCGGTGAAGTCGTCGCTCGCCTGGCCAAAGATAAAGGTATCGAACAGGTTGTATTCGATCGCACCGGGAGTCCGTACCATGGTCGCATCAAGGCCGTGGCCGACGGCGCCCGCGAAGGTGGATTGAAGTTTTAGAAGATAGTGTCGGTTTAGACTGTAGCGAGGTATAGATTGCCGAAGTTTCAAATGGATGCCCTCGAATTCGAGGAAAAAGTAATTGATGTCAACCGTGTTGCCAAAGTGGTTAAGGGTGGACGACGGTTCAGTTTCACCGCCCTGGTGACGGTGGGCGACAAAAACGGCAAGGTGGGTGTCGGCTACGGCAAAGCACCGGAGGTCTCCGAGGCGATTCGCAAGGCGACCGAGGCGGCGAGGAAGGCCATGAACGTGATCAACATCGTGGCTGGCACGTTACCGCACCGGATTGACGGCCGGTTCGGCGCCACCACCGTTATGATGCGACCCGCTTCACCGGGTACCGGTGTAATTGCCGGAGGCGCCGTCCGCGCCATTTTGGAGTCGTTGGGCGTTCAGGATGTTCTCACCAAGGTGCTGGGCAGCCGCAACCCGAATAATGTGGTTAAAGCCACTGTGAACGGCTTGATAAACCTGCGAACCAAAGAGCAGGAAGAGAGCTTTCGCGAGGAAGCTTAGCCCGTCGGCGATAAGACAGGATGAAAGCGATGGCCAGGCTGAAAGTAACGCAAGTAAGAAGCACCATTGATCGTAAAGAGCCGCAGAAGAGAACGATAGAGGCTCTTGGTCTTGGAAAAATTAACCGGACCGTCGTCCATAACGACTCCCCGCAGATCAGGGGCATGGTGCGCGCTGTAGCGCATCTGGTCACGGTCGAAGAGATAGATTAGTCGAGGTAGAATAGCAATGGAACTCCACACACTGAAACCTGCGGCCGGCTCCACCAAAAAGCGCAGACGCGTGGGACGGGGACCGGGCAGCGGTACCGGTAAGACTTCCGGTCGTGGCCACAAGGGCGCCGGATCACGCAGCGGATTCCGACGCAATGTAGCCCGCGAGGGCGGACAGATGCCGCTTCACCGTCGCCTGCCGAAATTCGGGTTCACCAATATCTTCAGAAAACCGGTGCAGATTATCAACGTTTCCGACCTGTCGCGTCTCGAGCCGGGTGAGGTTTCTTCCGAAACGCTCCGGGCTGCAGGTATGATCAAGAAAATGGATGTGCCGGTAAAGGTTCTGGGTAACGGCAGTGTCGAGAAAGCTTACACCGTTAAAGCTGCCGCCTTTTCCAAGACGGCTGTGACCAAAATCGAAGCGGCCGGGGGTAAGGCCGAGGTGGTGAAGTGCTAGAAACCTTCCAATCAATCTTCAAGGTAGAAGAACTCCGCAAAAGGATCTTGTTCACGCTGGGTATTCTGATAGTCTATCGTATCGGCGGCCACATCCCGACCCCCGGTGTCGACGGCACTATTCTGGCTCAGGCGCTTTCGGCTAATTCGATTTTCGGTTTGCTGGATATGTTTGCCGGAGGCGCCTTCGCCAAGGCGGCTATCTTTGCCCTGGGTATCATGCCCTACATCTCCGCCTCCATTATGTTGCAGTTGCTCGGCGCGGTGGTCCCGTTCCTACAGCGTCTGCAGCGCGAGGGAGAAGAAGGTCGGCGCAAGATTACCCAGTACACACGGTACCTGACGGTCTTGATTGCCAGTCTACAGGCATGGGGCACGGCCGGCTTCCTCACCACGATCAATCTCAACGGCGTCTCTGCTGTGCATATGGATACGATGTGGTTTATCCCTCTGACGATTATCACCTTCACCAGCGGTACTATCTTTATAATGTGGCTGGGTGAGCAGATTACTGAGCGCGGCATAGGCAACGGTATCTCGCTGATAATCTTCATTGGGATCATTGCCCGCTTCCCTGAGGCTGTAGTCGAAGAGGTCCAGATGGTCTGGTACGGTAGCCGATCCTTCCTTTTGGAGGTCGGCATCGTGGCCATGATGATCGGGGTGATCGCGGCTGTAATTATGATAACACGAGCTCAGCGCAAGATTCCCGTGCAGTATCCTCGCAAGGTTGTCGGGCGGAAAGTGTTCGGCGGCGCCACCACGCACCTGCCGTTGTCGGTAAACTCGGCCGGTGTGATTCCGATCATTTTTGCCCAGTCCATTATGTTTCTGCCAGCGACGGTGGCCCAGCTCTTCCCAACGACCGAGTGGATACAAAACCTGGTGGCAGTCGGGCTGGCTCCCGGCGGCTTCTGGTATTCGATAATCTATGGTTCGATAATTGTGTTCTTCGGATATTTTTACACGGCGATTGTCTTCAACCCGATGGAGATCGCCAATAACATGCGCAAGAACGGCGGGTACATTCCCGGCATCAGACCCGGTAAGAACACCTCGCAGTATATCGAGAAGATTCTCACCCGCATCACTTTGCCTGGCGCCTTGTTCTTCGCGTCTATTGCCGTACTGCCGTGGGTCCTGATCGCTAGGGCTAACGTAAACTTTTTCTTCGGCGGCACCGGATTGTTGATTGTTGTCGGTGTGGCCCTGGATACCCTGCAACAGATCGAATCTCACCTGCTCATGCGTCATTATGACGGGTTCATGAAGAAGGGTAAGATTCGCGGGAGATCAATGTAAGATGAATCTGGTTTTTTTGGGACCTCCGGGATCAGGCAAAGGGACGCAGGCCGTGCGTCTCGCTAAGAATAAAGGGATCGTCCATCTCTCCACCGGCGACTTGCTTCGAGAGGCTGTCAAGAACGGCACCGAACTCGGCAAGAAGGCTGATGGATACATGAAGGCTGGGGATCTCGTTCCCGACAGCCTGATCGTTGGATTGATTGAAGATAAGATAGCCGCCGGTGATCTCAAGAGCGGCTTTATCCTTGATGGTTTCCCGCGCACCGTGCCGCAGGCGGAAAGCCTCAATGAAATGCTACAAAAAAACGAAATTACCCTTGAGAAGGCGGTTCTGATTGCTGTGAGTGACAACGAGATCGTGCAACGGCTCTCGGGACGCTGGTTCTGTCCGACCTGCCAGGTTACCTACAACTACCCGGCCAACGTGCCGAAGAACGAGGGCGTCTGTGACCATGACGGCGCCAAGCTGGTGAGACGGCCGGATGACGAGGAAAAGGTCGTGCGCAACCGACTTGAGGTGTACAAGAAGCAGACCCAGCCGATCGAGGACTTCTATCGCAACGAATCGATTCTGGCTGAGGTCAAGGGTGAACAGACACCGGATAATGTTTTCAAATCGATTCTTGAGGTGGTAGGCTGAGAGCAGCCACGAGGGTATTATGATCGTACTTAAGACAAAAGAGGAAATCGAGATCATGCGTCGCGCCGGCAGAGTCGTATCACAGACTCTGGATATGGCGGGCGAACGCATCCAAGCCGGTATGACCACCGGTGAACTCGATGGTCTCATCGAGACCTTCATACGCGATCATGATGCTGTTCCAGGCTTCAAGAACTACCGTGGCTATCCCGCTTCGGCCTGTATTTCTATTGATGACGAAGTTGTACACGGTATTCCCGGCAAGCGGGTGATTCGCGAGGGGGATATGGTTTCGGTCGATGTTGGATCGATTGTCGACGGTTTCTACGGTGATTCGGCGCGTACCTTTGCAGTCGGTGAAATCTCGTCGGAGAAAGCGGATCTGATGGACAATACGCGCAAATGTCTTCAAGTGGCTATTGACAAGGCGCAAAAAGGGAATAGATTGGGACAGATTTCCGCCGCCATACAAGAGACGGCTGAATCGAAAGGGTATGGTGTGGTACGGGCGTTGGTGGGACACGGTATCGGACGGAACATGCATGAGGATCCGCAGATACCCAACTTCGGTCTACCTGACTCCGGGCCGACCCTCAAGACCGGCATGGTGTTGGCTATCGAGCCGATGATCAACATTGGTACGTACAAGGTCTACACCAAGCCGGACGGATGGACCTTTGTTACAGCCGACGGCGCACCGTCGGCGCATTTCGAGCATACCGTGGCTATTACGGACAGTGGCCCGGACATTTTGAGTTTGTCGTAAAGGAGATTATGGCCAAAGAGCAGACTATTCAGGTCGAAGGCAAGGTGATCGAACCACTGCCCAACGCCATGTTCAAAGTAGAACTGGATAACGGCCATGTAGTGTTGGCTCATATCTCCGGTAAGATGAGGATGCATTTTATAAAGATACTCCCGGGTGACAAGGTCACTCTGGAGTTGTCGCCCTACGATCTTTCACGCGGACGAATTACGTACCGCTATAAGTAGATCGTTCAGACTTATAAGGCAGGTGCCTATTATGAAAGTACGTTCAGCCGTAAAAAAGCGCTGTGAGCATTGCAGGATCGTGAAACGCCACGGTATTCTGCGGGTTATATGCAAGAAGAACCCAAGCCACAAGCAGCGCCAGGGTTAGAAGATGATTAACACTGTTTGGTTAAGGAGTAGCAATTGGCTCGAATAGCCGGTGTAGATCTGCCAAAAGAAAAGCGTATTGATATCGGGCTGCGTTACATCTTCGGTATCGGACCACATCGGGCGCGCCTGATTCTTGAGAAGACCGGCGTAACCCCGGAGACGAGAGTCCACAAACTCACCGATGAAGACGTTGCCAAGCTGCGCGGTTGTATTGAGGATGATTACGATGTGGAAGGCAGCTTGCGCGGTGAGATCAACATGAACATCAAGCGGCTCGTTGATATCGGATCGTATCGTGGCCTGCGTCATCGTCGCGGGCTGCCGGTTCGGGGTCAGCGCACCAAGACCAACGCTCGTACTCGCAAGGGTCCCAAGCGGGCCATCGGTGGTCTGAAGAGAAAGCCGCCGGGTAAGAAGTAGGTTGACTGAATGCTGAGGTACTAAGTGGCAGATCCCAAGAAAAAATCACGTACTAAGAAGAAGTCGCGCAGAGTTGAAGCCAACGGAATTGCGCACGTAAAGGCCACCTTCAACAATACCATCGTGACCATCACGGATACCAACGGTAAGACCATCTCCTGGGCCTCGGCCGGTAAGGCCGGATTCAAGGGTTCCAAGAAATCGACGCCGTTTGCCGCCCAGTTGGCCGGATCGTCATGTGCCAAGGAAGCGATGGATATGGGATTGCGAAAAGTTGAAGTCTGGGTCAAGGGACCGGGTTCGGGTCGCGAGGCGGCCATTCGTTCGCTTTCGGCGGCCGGGCTTGAGGTTACCCTTATCAAAGATGTAACGCCGATTCCACATAATGGATGCCGTCCACCCAAGCGGCGTCGGGTGTAAGATAGACAATCGTTAGTCAGGAGTATTGATGGCTCGCTATACTGATGCGAACTGCAAGATGTGTCGACGCGAAGGCGAAAAACTGTTCTTGAAGGGCAGTCGTTGCCTCAGTTCTAAATGTGCGGTTGAACGGCGCCAGGTGGCGCCCGGCCAGCACGGCCGAATGATGCGCCGAAAAATCTCATCTTATGGTTTGCAGCTTCGCGAAAAGCAGAAGGTTCGTCGTACCTATGGCGTACTGGAGTCGCAGTTCAGGAACTATTTCAAGAAGGCTGATCAGAAAACCGGTGTTACCGGTGAGATCCTGTTGCAGCTACTGGAGTCTCGACTTGATAACCTTGTGTACCGGCTTGGTTTTGCCGCCTCACGCAAAGCGGCGCGGCAACTGGTGCGGCACCGGCATGTTACCGTCGATGGCCGTATGGTCGACATTCCGTCATACTCGATCAAGCCCGGTGAAGTCATCAAGATCAGGGACAAATCAAAGAATCTGGAAATGATCCACGCGGCCCTGAAAGAGGTCGGACGCGGCGATGAGATCGCGTGGTTACGACTGAACAAAGCAGCCCTCGAAGGTGAACTCCTGGAAGTGCCGACGCGTGAAAACATACCATTGACGGTTAACGAGCAACTCATCGTTGAGTTGTATTCCAAGTAGGTAATTATTCCTTTGCGGAGGTTTTCGTAAATATGAAGTGGAAACCACTTACCATGCCCAAGGAAGTTGTCAACGACCAATCGTCGGCTGGCGACAACTATTCGCGCTTTATTATTGAGCCCCTGGAGCGGGGATACGGGCATACATTGGGCAATTGTCTGCGACGGGTTCTTCTCGCCTCGATTCAGGGCGGGGCGGTGGTGTCGATGCGCATCAACGGTGTGCTCCATGAGTTCTCTTCCATCCCGGGAGTGTACGAAGATGTCACCGACATTGTGCTCAACGTCAAGGGCATCCGTCTGAAGATGCACGCGGATGAAATGCGAACCTTGACCTTGAAAACCAACACCAAGGGAGAGATCACCGCCGAGAGGTTTCAGACTGATCCTGAGGTCGAGATCCTCAACACCGATCGGCACATCTGTGAATTGAGCGACGATGTCGATTTCGAGATGGAACTCGATATCGGCTACGGGCGCAGCTATGTCGTCGCCGATCAAAACAAAAGACCCGATGCGCCGGTCGGCACCATCTTTGTGGACAGCCTGTTCTCTCCGGTGACCAAGGTCGCTTTCTCCGTTGAGAACACACGAGTGGGACAACGTACGGATTATGATCGGCTGATTATGGAGATCACCACCGACGGTTCCATTACGCCGGAAGACGCCTTGAGCTATGCGGCTAAGTTGGTCAAGGATCACCTGCAGCTCTTTATCCATCTTGACGAGGAAATCATGGTCGAGGAAGAGCCGGAGGTCGACGAGGATGTCGTCAGGGTGCGGAACCTGCTCAAGACCAGAGTCGACGAATTGGAGCTCTCGGTACGCTCGTCCAACTGTCTGCGGGCTGCAAACATCCAGACGATTCAGGATTTGGTGACCAAATCCGAATCCGACATGTTGAAGTATCGCAACTTTGGACGTAAATCGCTCAATGAAATCAGTACTATTCTCGAGGAGATGAACCTCTCGTTCTCGATGGACATCTCTCAATACGTCGAAACCGAAGCTTAGGCGACTACAGGCAGGATCAAATGGGACACTTCGATAAAGTCAAGAAACTTGGTCGCACCAAATCGCACCGTGAGGCGATGCTGGGCAATATGGCCATGTCACTGTTTCAGCATCGCATGATCAAAACCACCGACGCCAAAGCTAAGGCGCTGCGTCCCCTGGTCGATCGGATCATCTCCACGGCCAAGAAAGACACGCTCGCCGCCAAGCGTCAGGTTGCGAAGACGGTCAAGAACAAGGAAGTGTTCAAGAAGCTGTTCAACGAGATCGTGCCGCAGTTTGCTGATCGCACTTCCGGTTTCTCGCGCGTCATCAAGTTGGGTGTGCGTCGTGGTGATGGTGCTCCGCTGTCGGTGGTCGAACTGCTGACCGAAAAGCCGAAAAAAGTGGATGACAAGAAGGACAAGAAGAAAAAGAAGGCTGCTTCAGGGAAGTAGATATCGACAGATCATCCCCCGGATGTAAGCCCGCCGTCTCGCACGGCGGGCTTTGTTTTTTTGTGGGCGGCAGACGCCCACACGGTCAAGCCGTGTTTCTCACGCCACGCGCGTTCTTGCTATGACAGGGTGGCCCGGACGTTCGTCCGGGTATCCCACCGATTCTAAGGGACATGGCACCGAAGAAGGCTGCCGGGTTTCTTGTGGGATGATCTTGACGTAACAGCATCGAATCTTACCTTTCCAAGTAGATGAGACGTTCCTTGGCTATAGCTGAACAACTGTTTACGGAGTGAGATGTATGAGTGATATGTTTACCGGTAAGGGTCGGGGTCGTGGTAATGTGGTGTTCAACTTTGTAGGTCAAACGATAGTCGACACTGCTGCTTACGGTGCCGGATACCGCAGGGCAGGCAAGACGGTACTGGAGGATATTATGGCACGACCTGGGTACAGGGACAACGATTGCTATCCCATCTTTTTTCTGTACCGGCATGCTCTGGAATTGCACGTGAAGGCTCTGGTCCTGCGCGGAGCGCAACTACTTGAGTTGGTATCAGATGAGGAAGTGGACACTGCACGCGCGTTCAAATCACACAACCTGACAGAGTTCCTGCCCGCGATTAGGGCCATATTCAAAGACCGGGGGTGGATAGATGGTGAGGGGGCAACTGAATTAGAGCATATATGTGACGTTGTTGAGGAAGTGAATAAGGTTGACGCATGGTCCTATGTCTTTAGATATCCGTCGAATAAGAAGGGCGAGGCATCAACTAAGAAACACCATGTTCTGAACGTCCTCAGCTACGCCAAAGTCGTTGATCAGGTCTTAGACTCACTCGATGCGGCTTTTACGGGCTTGAGTGCAGAATGGGACGACGCTGCCGAGGTCATATGCGCGGTGCAGGAGATACTCAAGACAGACGACTGAACCCGAGTGGGCGGCAGACGCCCTCGTCTGCCCCTTGATACTGTTCGGTCGTGAGACAGTTTTTTGTCAACTACCTAATCAAACACTTGCTCAACACCTTTGCATGTGCTATATAATCCAAAATGAAGCGGAGCTTTATCTGACGGCGTGAATCAGCAGGGACCGTTGAGATTATAGGAACCTGTCAGGTCAAGCTCGGAATTCTAAACACAGCGAGGGGATATGAATCAACAAATGACCCCACCAGGAGGACAACCGGAGAAGAAGGGAATGTCGAAGGGTTGTCTGGTAGCTCTGATCGTCGGATTGGTGCTGCTCGTTCTTGTCGTCGGCGCCGGACTGGTCTGCTGGTACAAGAAAGATGCCTTCCTGAAGGCGGGAACTGTCACCATGGTCACTTCCATCACCAACGAGTTGACCAACAACCCGGTTGAGGGTGTCGACACTGTGTTGGTGAATCAGGTGGCCTCTGGCTTCATCACCAAGATTAATGAGAGCGAAATCGACTTACAGCAGTTTGGACAATTCGCTCAGGATATCCAGCGGCTCATGAATGACAAGGTAATTGATGCCGATGAGGCCGATCAGTTCATTGACATGATGGTTGACTATTATCCGGAGTTGGGTGATTTGCTGCCTCCGGAGGACGAGCCTGTTGAGGATTCAACAGTCGTGATTGACAGCCTCGAACAGGTAGAATAGTAGTGTCCGACCGCGCCGAGGATGGTTGAGATAGCCATTCGGTTCGATATCCGGTCGAAACAGCATCTCAGGCAACCCGCCGGCATTGTCGGCCGCTGGTGCTGTCAGGGCTGGGTCGGTATTGAAACTCCAAGTGTTCGAACTCGCAGAAAAAGGACAGGTGACGCACCTTGTTCATTGTTATAGCCATCATCGCTGCTTACTTGCTGGGCGCAATCCCGTTTGCGCTCCTGATAGGGCGCATCGCTGGTATTAAAGATTTACGTCAAGTAGGCTCTGGAAACCTCGGAGCCACAAACGTTTGGCGCGCTGCCGGTCCGGGTGCGGGGCTGGCCGTACTGTTGACCGATACGGCCAAAGGCGTTGCTGCCATTCTTGCCGCCCGTTACATCCTGGCCGAGGCAACCACGCTACCGGTTTCGATTGATGTGGTCCTCGTCATGGCCGGCCTGGCGGCCGTGCTGGGACATGTCTTTCCTGTCTACGTCTGGTTCAAGGGTGGCAAGGGAGCCGCTACCGGATTGGGTGTGATGGTCATGCTGCTGCCGCTGCCGACTGGGGTGGCGCTGGTAGTGTTCCTGGTTGTAGCCGTTCTCTGGCGTTTTGTCTCGCTGGCCTCGATGGCCGGAGCGTTGGCGTTGTTGGCGGCTGTGATCGTGAAGAAGTATCTGTTGGTTCACAGTGTTGCGGACATCTACTTCGTGATGACACTGGCGCTGGCGCTATTGATGATCGTCACTCACCGACAAAACATCGCCCGGCTGTTAGGTGGCACCGAGGATCGATTCAGTTTCTCATCTCGATCGGGTGGGGCGGGCAGTCATGGCTGAGCGTGTAGGCATACTGGGCGCCGGGTCGTGGGGGATGGCCGTTGCGCGGTTGCTGGACGGCAATGGCGCCGAGGTCAGATTGTGGGAGTTCGATCCAGCGGAATACAAGAAGTTGCTGAAGCATCGTACCATTCCGGAGAAACTGAAGGACGTCCGCCTCGCTGAGTCGATCGAGATTACCAATGACCTCGAATACGCCGTGGCCGACTGTGAGCTTGTGGTGTCGGCAGTGCCGTCGCAGTCACTTCGCTCGGTGTTGACCCAGTTGAAGAGTAGATTGCCTGCTGGTGCGACCATTGTGAATTTGGCTAAGGGGGTGGAAACCAGCAGCTTGAAGCGTATGTCTGAAGTGATTCTTGAAGAAACGGATCTGTTGCCTGAGAGTATTGCCACGCTTAGTGGGCCGTCGCATGCCGAGGAAGTGGTCCGTGACATGCCGACCACGGTGGTTGCAGCGGGGTGCGGCGAGGATTTGGTTAACCGGTTGCAGCGGGTTTTCTCGAGCAACAGTTTTCGGGTTTACACCAGCGACGACCTGATCGGTGTGGAGTTGGGTGGCGCTCTCAAGAACATAATCGCTATAGGTGTCGGCATCACCGACGGGCTTGGGCTGGGCGACAACACCCGTGGCGCGCTGATCACGCGCGGTCTGGCCGAGATCACTCGTCTCGGTACCGCCATGGGAGCGCGAAGCGAGACCTTTGCCGGCCTCTCCGGTATTGGCGACTTGGTTACAACCTGTATTTCGAAACACAGTCGGAATCGATACGTGGGGGAGAGGATAGGTCGGGGCCTTAAGCTCCAGGAGATTCTTGAGAGTATGACGATGGTGGCCGAGGGGGTGGAGACAACTCGCTCCGGCTATCGCCTGAGCGAAAAGTTGAAGGTAGAAATGCCCATAACGATGCAGGTGCACCGAGTGTTGTTCGAGGACAAACCGGCGGCCGAGGCGGTGCAGGTGTTGATGGGCCGTGAACTGAAAGCAGAAATCTGGCGCTGAACGATATATTCGGGAGATGCGGATATGGCAGTAACCAAAACCGAGGAAAAGCGATACTACTCGATCAGCGAGGTGGCCCGTTTGACTGGCCTCGAAGCATATGTCCTGAGGTACTGGG
The DNA here is from genome assembly GCA_030605565.1 of bacterium. GTDB lineage: Bacteria > Zixibacteria > MSB-5A5 > GN15 > FEB-12 > JAJRTA01. The sequence continues at coordinate 445 of JAUWIB010000096.1, read as the reverse complement.
AGAAAGAGTTTCCGTCGCTCAAACCGAAAAAGAACCGTGGCGGAAACCGAATGTACACCAGCAAGGATATCGAGTTAGTCAATCGCATCAACCACCTCCGAAAAACCGAAAAGCTCACCATCGCCGGCGCCCGCAACAAATTGACGATGCGGCGAGCGGGTGAAGAGAAGAATTCTATGATAGCGTCGGCCCGGACTCGCACCCTCATAAGTCAGATCCGCAAGGATGTTGAGGATCTGCTCGAAGAATTCTATGTTCCCGCAAAGTGATAATGTCCTATTAGAGCAAAGTAGAAATGTCCTATTGATAAGTTATAATGCCTTCCAAAAAGTAAGGGAGGATTATGGCTGGAGAGGATATTATCAGGATGAGGTTGCAGGAGTTGAAAAAGCTGAAGGTGTTGCATGCAGTTTTGGATAAGCGTTTTACGCAGAAGGTGGCTGCA
>JAUWIB010000152.1 GCA_030605565.1 bacterium | reverse complement strand
TCGGCCACAACCTCGATTTCATTCACTTGGCCACCCAGATCGCCAAACATGTTATTGTCCAGTACACCGACCTCATCAAATTGGAGGAAAACTGACTTGACTCGCCATATGGCTATAACCGAGGCGGAGTCACTCGCAATGACAAGAAATGGAGCTTTGTCAACAAGCCCCTTGCTGTGGGTTCAGTTGGCGGAACCGCTAAGAGGGTTCCGCCCTACAAGATCTGAACTACAAGATCTGAACTCACACCTGTGGGGCAGCCCCTATCTGTCCGACCGTCAGGTCAGGAACAGATAAAGATGGTAAAAGAAAAGAACCGCAACGACCAGCGTAGCTATGGTACGTAGAGTTCGGTAGAATGGTCGATCGGCAAACACCGGAGGCGGCCCGCCACGGCGAACGATCACCATCACGCGAGCGTAGCCGATGGTTGAAGCGACCAATAGGACGAGGGTGGTCCAGGTGTACAGATTGATTCCGTAGTCGAATCGGATGACGTAACATCCTATCAACATCGCAATCGAAGCGAAAGCGTATTTGCCGGTAAGGTTGGACGGCAAATTGATATCGCGTCCGCGCATCATCAGGCCGCCGATCATCACAATCAGAAGATCGCGTCCCACGATTGCCGCCGCCAACCAAACGGGCAGGTCACGATAGAACACCAACAGAATCACCAGAGCGCCGGCGAAAACCTTGTCGGCAATCGGATCAAGAGCGATCCCCAAACGGCTGACTTTGCCCAAGCGACGAGCCAGGTAACCATCAAGACCGTCGCTGATCCCGGCCAGGATTATCAGCGTGGCGCAGACGATAACCGAGGTCGGGTCATCACGGCTGAGAAACCAGCCGACCAGCGGGATCATGGCGATCCTTGACAGACTGACAAGATTGGGCAGGCTGGTGAGTTCTGAGAGGTTCACAATCTCCTCATTCAGTTCTGTGGGCGGCAGACGTCCTCGTCTGCCCCGCATAGAACGTAGGGCAGGTCTGTCCGCAGACCTGCCATTATCGGCAGGTTTGAAGACAAACCTGCCCTACAAGACTGACCTACGCCGCTGCCGAAGGTATCAGAGACACCCGACCTACTCTGCCGCTTTCTTGTCATCCCCTTCGTTATCTGACTCGTTCTCCTCACGCGGGGGCGGTGCGCTTTTCATGTACCGCGACCAGGGACCGAACACGAACAGCACTAACAACAGGGCCGGCAGAAACAGCGGCACATAATGAAGAGCCAACGGCACATTCACACTCGGCTGATCCGGAGGTTCGCCGGACGGACTGCCGTGTGCGATCCAGCCTGTGTTACCATCGGGCATCCAGTAATCCTCGCTGGGTGGGAAGGTGTACGATGGACCATACACAACCTCCAGCACCAGTGACGGCGCCAGGTACAGAAGAATCACGCCCGTCAGAAGAAGCAATGTCCTTTTCATAATGGTACGATATCGCAGACGAGCGGGCGTGTCAACAGATTTGGGGGGACCTATGAGACAAGTTCTTCAGACTCAACTGCTGTCCCTGCGCGATCTGAAGATCACGCGGGCACATAATGAGTCAGGGCTCGACAGAGTTCACACCTCATCCGATTCCCGTTTTGAGAAGTAGAGGATCTCCTTCATGCAGCTATAACCATGCTTCTGAAATAAACTGATAGAAGGAGAGTTTATGTCCTCGATCAAGCACGCGATCACTTCAGCACCGCAGTCTCTGAGGAACTGTTCGCAGGCTTTGATAATCTCACCGCCAAACCCCTCGCCACGACGATCCGGATCGACCGCCACCCGGTTGATCCATCCCTTTCGACCATCATAGGCAGCGAGCCCGACGGCTAACATCCGACTGTTCTCGAACAGACCGAAAAGGGCTGTGTCCTCGCGTTCGATTTCCCGCACCACCCGTTCGCGGCTGTCCCGCCCTTGCGGTTTGTATGGCAACCCGGCGTCGGCCCAGATGCGGATGATATCGTCGTAGTCGTCAGCCGTTAGTCTTCGCAGATCGCGGCCCATACTTTTCCTCCAGGATATCTGAGAGCCATCTCATCGAGAACTCCGAAGCACACGGTTGGTCGTTCCAGTGTTCACAGCCGCTGAAATTCAACAGCACTCCCCGGGCCGGGATACCAACCTCGGCAGCGGTTCGCATCCCCTCAGCAAGCATCTTGATACAGGCGATGCCAATCACGCCGAGATCACCCATGGTTTCTCGATAGTGTTCGAGTTGTTTGGCCAGTTTACGTTTTGAGAAAATAGTCTTGCAGCGATAACGCGCCGCCAAATCCCCGATTCCGTACGCCTGGCAGGACTCCACACAACGTTTGCAGACGTCACCGTACGCCGTCTCGACCTTCTCGCAGTCGGGGTTGTGCAGCGACAGACAGTCAGGCATCACGATCAACGTTTTCCCGGCCCGGTTGAAAGCGTCCCGGTCGAGTTCGTCCTGTATCCTGAAGGCCAGCAATTCCATCAGGTAGACAGCCTTGTCGGTACGGCGAAGCGATTCGCCGCTATCAGCACGGCGCGCCTTTTCGAGATAGCCATCGATCCGGGCGAACTCCTTCGAGAAATATTCATAACCTTCCGATAGCACGCGCTTGGTGAAGCTGTCCAGACGTTCGCGGAAATCGTCGCCGAGATGGTAGGTGGGGATGTGTCGTTCCATGGGCACAATATAGGGCCTTCAGCCCGGTGGAAAATCTATTTTTCGATTCGCTGTGACAACCGTTCGACTCGGCTCAGCCCGGCCAGCGCGCGGGTGGAGCCGGGGTAGAGATTCAGCGCCGTGCGGAAGTTTAGTTGGGCGCGGGAGAAATCTCCCTGCTGTTCCCACAGTTCAGCAAGAGCCAGATAGATCAGGCTGCGATCCTTCTTATATTCCGGGGCGTGGGTGAGCGCAGTATGAAGCGACGCCATAGCCGCTGTCTGGGTGAGGCGTTTCTTGTACACGAGGCCGAGGTAATAGTGGGCCTTCCAGTTGGTGGAGTCGGCCTCTATGGCCTGAGCGAAAAACCGCGTCGCCGCCTCGTTCTGTCCGGCGCGGAAAAGACTGAGTCCGTTGTCAAAGCTTTCTTCGGAGGCTGACGTCGGCAACGCAAGGGTCGGGCTGTCCTGATCGATCAGGCTGGCTTTCACGGTTGTCATTTTGCGACCGCAGCCGGTGAGGATCAACAGGACGGCGATCAGGGCACAATATGTCATCGGTTTGGTCAGAGCGGGCTACCTTTTTTACTGTTCCTGTCGTCCGTCTCTATAGTGTCGGCTGCTTTTGCGGGTAGCTCTATGATGAAAAAACAGTTGAATCCGGGGCGGGTCGAGACGTATTATAGATAACTAACAACGGCCGCCGATTAAGGAGAACCGATGAACTACCCACAGCCTCCGCCGATGTACAAAAACCCGGGTCTGGCTGCTGTCCTGTCGTTCTTTTATATGGGTCTGGGGCAGATATACAACGGCCAGATCGCCAAGGGCATCTTTTTTATCCTCGCCTACACTCTGTCGTGGATCCTGATGATTGTGTTGATTGGATTTCTGACGACACCGGTTTTGTTCATCTATGGCATGTACGATGCCTACAAATCGGCCGAGAAAATCAACCTCGATCTCGCTCGCGGCTTCGGTCCTCATTCCGGTCATGACGGTTGATCGATAGTGCCCGGTTGCAAGTGTCCGGACTGCCGGCGACGATGTTGACATCGCCGGGTGGTTCCCTATATTGGCGGCATGATTCTTGTCATCGACATCGGCAACACCAATATCGTCATCGGTGTATACTCAGGCGAGGAGTTGGTCAGCAGCGTGCGCTTGTCCACGCGCGGCAGTCTCACGTCTGACGAAGCAGGCCTGCTGGTTACCGGGTTTCTCAATCGAATGGGCTTCACCGTCGAAGAAATCGGGCAGGTTGTTATCGGTTCGGTGGTGCCGCACCTCACCAGCGCTTTTGAAGAAACCGCTCAGCGGTATCTTCGGTGTGAACCGTTGATTGTGACGGCTCACGTCAAGCTGCCGGTGACAATAGATATCGACCAACCCGACCAGGCGGGGGCCGATCGGATCGCTAACGCTGCGGCCGCCTATACTCGTTTTGGGGGGCCTCTGATTGTGGTCGATTTCGGTACCGCCACCACTTTCGATGTTGTTAATGCCGAAGGCGCTTATATCGGCGGCATCATCTCGGCCGGACCGGAGACCTCGATGGCGCAACTGGCCCGCCGGGCGGCCCGTTTGCATGAGGTACCCATCGAACAACCGGCGCGCGTGGTCGGACGTGACACCGGGAGTGCGCTGAAGTCGGGGCTGTTCCATGGCACGGTGGGGCAGGTGGATCATATTATCGACAAAATCATTGAGGAGACCGGTGCGGTTGATACGAAGATCATCGCCACCGGCGGACTGGCGGCCGGCTTTGAGAATCATTCGCGACACATCCGGCAAGTGGAACCACATCTGACGCTGGAGGGGCTGCGGATCATCGGTGAGATGAACAGGCTGTAGCCTGTTTTGCGCGCTCCGTGCGACCGATTGGTGCTTCGCCTGAGCAAAGCGGTAGTTGCCGCTACATCAGACTTCCTGCCCGGTACGCCGGCAAGTATAGGTAGAGTCGCTGAAGCGCGAATATACACCCAATCGGATCAGCTACCAACTATCCGCGTCTGAAGCTGGTGAGATGGTTATCAGCATGGGGTTTGATCGCGGTTGGCGCGCCGTAGATGGACGTGAACTTCGTCAGCAGCAGGGACTGTTGACGTTCGATTTCAACCAGGGAACCGACGGTATCGTTCTTGTCTACCGCACGCCGTATTTCCTGACCGGCCTGGTGGTGTCAGCAGCATTCCTGATCGGCCTGATAGGGGTGGTGGCGATGGTCTCATGTCGCCGGATCAAGGCTCCATCCGTTAGCAGTGTTCCCGCAAAGTGATAATGTCCTATTAGAGCAAAGTAGAAATGTCCTATTGATAAGTTATAATGCCTTCCAAAAAGTAAGGGAGGATTATGGCTGG
>JAUWIB010000001.1 GCA_030605565.1 bacterium | reverse complement strand
CTCGCCGGCAAAAGAGACTGCTCATGACGTTTGCCAAATCGATATGCCATTTCAATATCCTCACTACCTATCTTGATTGAACCACAACATATCGACTATGTAATCCATACTCAACTAAAAACCCTATTGCGACACAGCCTGGCAGTCGAAGGGTAACACGCCTGCTTCGACTCCGCTCAGCATGACGTGTTGTGGTGGCCGCTATCAAATCTGGGTTCTGTGCCCGGCAGATGTTCACATCTGCCGCTCGCGTAAATCTGGGTTTGCCGACTCGTGGCTGATTGGCTATATTGCGACCGGAAGCGGATGCCGTCTGGTGGCGGTCCCGGCCTTCAAAGCCGTGTGGGGGGCAGTTATGCTGTCCCCGGTGGGTTCGATTCCCACCCCTTCCGCTTTTTGTTTGCTCACACCCGCAGCTTCAATATCTCGCGTACTTTGTCGTCGTCGATATCCTGATGCTCGCCGAGCTTGAAGGGGAACTTGCCGATCCGTTTGGCGATGACGTCGCATGCCTCCGGTCCGATATCGTACTCGGAAAGTTTCGTTTTCTGACCAACCGATCGGAAGAACTCCTCGGTGCGGGCAATCGCGGCGTCGATCCGTTCATCCTCTGAGCCGCCGGTCAGCCCGAAGACCCGCTCGGCGTATTGCAGAAGCTTCGCCTTCTTTTTGTCTCTCTGCACCTGCATGGTTCCGGGGAGCACCACCGCCAGCGTCTGGGCGTGGTCCAACCCATACTCGGCCGTGATTTCATGACCGATCAGATGACTCGCCCAGTCCTGCGGCACGCCGAGACTGATGAATCCGTTCAGCGCACAGGTAGCCGCCCACATGATGTTGGCGCGGGCGTCGTAGTTGTTCGGATCTTTCAGCACCCTGGGACCTTCCTCGATAAGCGTAAGCAGGATCGATTCACACAGACGATCCTGCAAGGGAGCATTGGCGGGGAACGTGAGGTACTGCTCGACCACGTGAATGTATGCGTCGACGATGCCGTTGGTGGTCTGGCGCGGCGGAAGGGTGTACGTGGTCTCGGGATCGAGGATCGAGAATTTCGGATAAACGGCAGGCGAACCGAAAAACAGCTTCTGTCTAAACTCGGCGCGCGAAATCACGGCTCCGGCGTTCATCTCCGAACCAGTGGCCGGAAGCGTCAGAACGTCGCCGAGTGGCAACGCTTCTTTTACGGGCGCCTGCTTGAGAAGGATATCCCACGGGTCGCCGTCTTTGCGCAGCGTCGCGGCGGCAACGAACTTGGCGGCATCAAGAACCGATCCGCCGCCGACCGCCAGCAGGAAGTCGATCTTCCCCTTCTTGATGACCTCCACGGCTTTCATGCAAGTTGCATATTGCGGGTTTGGTTCGATTCCGGAGAATTCGATAACGTCGCGCTCGGACAACGCCTTGACCACCTGGTCGTACACGCCGTTCTTCTTGATCGAGCCACCGCCGTAGACCATCATCACCTTCAGCGATTTGCCGATCAACTCACTGAGTTTCGCAATCTCTCCTTTTCCGAAGAGGATGCGGACGGGGTTACAGTAGTCGAAATTCATCATGTCATGTTCCCTTCAGATATATGCCAAGTAAGACTGCCATCGGGCAGCTTTTTGGTTGCCGCCGCATCCGGTATTGGCTACCGTGGGTGTACGTTAAGACACCATCGGTCTGATAGCAATGAACAAGATTCCACACAGTTTGACAATGACAATGTTGTCTTTGGCGGCCCGCTGTCTTTCGCGGTGCACGAGGACGTACACCGCGCACGCAACAACTTCATACTGAGCGTAGTCGAAGCATGACGCAAGGTCACGGTACACCAGAGTAACACATGCTGATGTGCTGTGCATATCAGAGTCAGATGCGCGCAACACGAAAAACAGGTTTGCCTACTACCTCACTTTTGACCTTTCCAACCTGCCTCTTGCAAAGTACCTTTGTCTTGTATATCAGGTCTCTTCGAAACCTGATGCACTGCGGCAGGATCACAGGGATCCGGCCCTACAAGCATGACGACGAGGAGTAACTGTGCATACCATCACAAAGATAGCCCTACAGGTTGCCCTGGTGCTGTTAACCCTCTGTCCCACTGTGTTTGCAGACACCGACACAAGCGACAGCACACTGACCTTGCATCCTGAAGCGGTCGAGGAAGCCCTGGTCGACATGGACTCTGCTGGAGTAATAGCACAGAAGACCGAGGAGGGGGCGGCGGCGACGTCCGACGAGACCGCGCTCTACCCCATGTCGCCGGAACGCAAGGCGAAACTTATCAGCTACTCGCGGTTTAAGAATACCTGGCGATTCGTATCGTTCTTTATCAGTATCGGCCTGCTCGCCCTGATCCTGTTCACGGGTCTCTCGGCGAAGATGCGCGACTATGCCCAGCGCATGAGAATCAGGTTCTTCGCCGTCTGGTTGTTTTGGGCGCTGTTCTCGGTGGTCGACTATCTTCTCAACCTGCCGTTCGCGATCTATCGCAGTTTTGTCGTTGAGAGTAACTACGGCTTCATGAACCAAACGTTCATGCAGTGGTGGGGCGAGGATCTTCTGGGTCTGTTGATAGGCATAACTCTTGGCATCGTGCCGGTATGGTTCTTTTACTGGCTGGTGGGACGGATGAAACGATGGTGGCTGGCCTTTTCAATCGGCGCCATTCCGTTTGCCGTGCTTTTGATCGTGATCGTGCCGGTACTGATTGCACCCTTATTCAACAAATTCGAACCTCTCAAAGACAAGCAACTCGAAGCCGAAATCCTGGCTTTGGCTGAGTCGGCTGGAATCGAAGGCTCGGATATTTTCCAGGTGGACGGCTCCAAACAGTCGACCAAAATCGGCGCTTACGTCACCGGACTGTTCGGGACCAAACGGATTGTGCTGTACGATACGATGATCGACAACTTCACCACCGACGAGATCAAGTACGTCATGGGACACGAAATGGGCCACTATCTGATGAACCATCTGTGGTGGGGATTGGGAGTAGCGATCATCTTCATCCTGTTCGCGTTGTGGCTGATGGACAAAACTATCCATTGCGTCATCCGACGTTTCAGAACTCGTTTTCGATTCGAGCAACTGTCCGACATCGCCTCGCTGCCGCTGGTACTGATTTTCGCAATCGTAATCAGCTTCGTCTTCCAGCCGATCACCAACTCGGCCTCGCGCTACATGGAGCGGCAGGCCGACAAATTCGGTATGGACATCACCGACGTTTCCGGCGAGACGGCAGTGATTGCATTCGACAAGCTTTCGGTATTCAATCTCTCCGACCCCGACCCACACCCGCTGATCGAATTCTGGTTCTACGACCACCCGGCCTTGAAAAAGCGCATGGAGTCCGTGCGCAACTACAGGCGGTGAGGGAAAGGGTAACTAACCACTCGGATCATGGGTTACAAAGGTTCACATTTGTGAGACTCGCAGGAGCAGGATGATCAGAGCGAAGCGTTGACCAAAAGTCTCATCCCCCTCAGCATACGCTGAGCGGTCTGTTTTACTTGAACTCCCGGCTTCTTTTTACGTTATATTAGTCTGCCATGACAAAACTCGCCGAAGTGACCCTCAAGATCGACGGTATGCGTTGCGCCGCCTGCGTCAGCAGCATTGAAAAGGGGCTATCCCAACTGGGTGGAGTTGCGGGTTGTAGTGTCAATCTGGCCACCAAGTCGGCCAGTGTGTCCTACGATGGATCTGCTACCTCCGAAGAAAGCGTTATCGGCCGACTCAAACAGTTGGGCTATAGCGCTGTTGCTGGTCAGCCGGATATCCTTACGACCAATCGACGCGAGGTTCTCAGCGCCAGGGAACTATTACGAATCTCTCTGGCGTTGACCATACCTTTGGTGGCTTTGGCCATGTGGCCGACCTGGGCCGGTCAACAATTGCTCCCGATTCCGTTTAACGGGTGGGCGCAGGCACTTCTGGCGGCGGTAGTGTTGTTCTATTGCGGTCGCTCAATTATCGCCGACGCTCTGAGACAGACACGCCACGGCCGGGCTAACATGAACAGTCTGATCAGCATGGGATCGCTCACCGCCTTCGGCTGGAGCAGTTACCTGTTGGTGGATTCGTACCTGTCCAGCACTTCACAACCGCTCTATTTCGAGTCGGTCGGGATGATCATCACGCTGATCCTGCTGGGCCGCTACCTGGAAGCACGAGCTCGAGGGCGGGCGGGTGATGCTATCCGGGCACTGGTCGATCTGCGCCCGGCCAAAGCGACGGCCATCATCCGCAGCGTCGAAATTGAGATTGACGCGGCCACCGTCCAGCCAGGCATGACGCTTTTGGTTAAACCGGGCGAGCGGCTGGCGGCCGACGGTGAAATTGTCGAGGGTCATCCGGTGATCGACGAATCGATGTTGACTGGTGAGTCCATGCCGGTCGAAAAGGGACCGTCGGACCAGGTTATAGGTGGTTCGGTCAACGGCAATCGTTCTTTCAAAATCAAAGTGACCGCGGCCGGCGAGGAGAGTTATCTGGCCGGTATGGTGCGCCTGGTAACACAAGCCCAAAGCCGCAAAGCGCCGGTACAAAAGCTGGCCGACCGGGTGGCCGGCGTGTTCGTTCCTGTGGTGATCGGAGTGGCGCTCTTGACACTGGCCGCATGGTACTGGTTTGCTCCCGACAGCCCGATGCTGATTCGCAGCGTTATCTCCGTGTTGATAATCGCCTGCCCCTGTGCCCTCGGTCTGGCCACACCCACCGCTATTCTGGCCGGGTCCGGTCGGGCCGCTCGTGAGGGCATCATCATCAGGGGGGGAGACATTCTGGAAAACATCTCCCACCTCAACGCCGTCATCTTCGACAAAACCGGGACTCTTACCCACGGCGAACTGGAAGTCGTGGAAGTTGTCGCTATGGACAATTCCTCATCGAGAGAACTTATCCGCATGGCCGGTTCAGCCGAGAGGCAAACCGATCATCCTCTTGGCAAGGCGATCGTACGCTATATGGAAACGGAGCAGATTGAGGCGGCGCCGGTCACTAATGTCCAGGTTCGGCCGGGCTTCGGGATGCAGGCGATTTATCGAGGGGGGCGCCTGCTGATCGGCAACAAGGCGCTTTTGAAAACCGAGCGGATCGATATCTCCGATAAGACCGACGTCGCTGCAGACGAGATGTCACAGGGAAGAACAGTTGTCTTCGTAGCCCTGGACGGTAACCTGATCGGCCTGATTTCTCTGGGCGATCGCCTCCGTGGCGACGCCGCCAAGGTGGTCGCCGAACTGAGGAAAAGCATGGACCGGGTAGCGATGCTTTCCGGAGACAACTACCGGACGGTCGCCGGTGTGGCCCGGTCGATTGGTTTGGAGTATTATGAGGCCGAGGTCAAACCGGACCAGAAACAGGAAGTGATAGAGTCTTATCAAAAGGCCGGCTTCCGTCTGGGCATGGTCGGCGATGGCATCAACGACGCTCCGGCGCTGGCGGCGGCCGATGTCGGCATAGCTATCGGCGGCGGTACCGATGTTGCCATCGAAGCGGCTGACGTCGTTATGGTCCGTTCCAACCTGGGTGACATTATCAAGATGTTCGAACTTGCCCGCCAGAGTATGAGAGTTATCAAACAGAACTTGTTCTGGGCCTTCTTCTACAACGTTCTGGCTATACCTCTGGCCGCCGGGCTGTTCTACCCGCTGTTCGGCTGGACCTTGTCACCCATGGTGGCGGCAGCGGCTATGGCCTTCTCATCGGTTTTTGTGGTGACCAATTCACTCCGATTGAACCGTCTACCCCTAGACTGAAAAGCCGTACTGACAGTGGTTCTGGCTACTGTTAGGAACCAGTTTTGGCTGTCCGACAGAACCCCTCCCGCCTCTATCTTGTAAACCGATGAGACCTAATAAATCCGCCTGATTGTCCGATAATGTAGGAAATGATGGGCTGGGACCGGATTTTTCCGGCTACAAAATAGTTGCGTGACCATGCAGATCGAAGAAAAGACGGGCGACACTCGGTTAACCACCGAGGCTAATCAGAACAATGCAGACAACTGGCTGGAGTTTATCTCTGTTTTCCTGCACGACATAGAGTCTCCATTGGCCTCCATGAAGTACCTGCTCAAGCTGCTTGACGAGGGGAAACTGGACCTCCAGAAGCCGCTGCATCGCCGAATAGTGTCGTCGTCGCGAATCGCCGTAGAACGGGCCGAGTCAATCATCTACGACATCATGGCTGTGGCCAAGTCCGGCGACCTGGGCATTCCGTGCAAACCATTGAAGGTCGACATCAACGAAATAGTCCGCGACACTATCATACTGGCCGGCAACTCAGCGCAGGAGCACCAGATCCAGATTAGACTCGCCGGTCGACCGGGTACCCTGCCGGCTTTGGCTGACGTCGGTTTGCTCAAGCGGGTCATGGATAATTTGTTATTTAATGCCGTCCGGCATACTCCGGATGGTGGCGACATCACGGTGTCGATCGAGGAACAGGAAGATTCGGTTCTTATCCATATTAGGGATTCCGGTCCGGGTCTGGGCGATATCGATCCTGAAGTACTTTTCGAAAAGTATGGCCAATTGAAAATGAGAACTGAGGGCCGCCACCGCGGTGTCGGGTTGGGACTATATTTCTGCAGGCTGGCCGCCAAGGGTATGGGCGGAACCATCCTGGCCGACGACCACCCCGACGGCGGGGCCGTCTTCAGCGTAAGACTATGCAAAGCGAAGGAGTAGAATGATGGGCAAAAAACTGGATGCCGAGTCGTATCTGAAAAGCGGCGCAAACGAACTGAGGATACTGGAGTACCGGATGGCCGGGGTGTCGTTCGGCATCAATATCCTCAAGGTAAGCAAAATCGTTTCCGAATTGAGTCAATGCACCGCCATGCCGGAAACGCACCCAGCCGTTAAAGGCGTCTTCCGCGACATGAACCTATTGATACCACTGGTCGATCTGGCCGGGTTCTTAGGGATCACCTCCAAAACCTCCAAAAGAAGCAAGGTGATCGTTACCGAGTTCTTCGGTATTCATACCGGTTTCTGGGTGGAGCAGATCGACTGGATTCACCATTTCCTATGGGAAGATGTGATCGACACCGACGGTGTCTTCCGGAACATCGATCACCGCTACGTGATCGGGATCGTCAAACCGACCGAGGAGCGCATGGTTCTGATGCTGGACTATGAGACCATTCTGTTGGATTTGTGTCCGCACCTGCGGCAGATGGATCTCGACCGTGGAAGCAGCGACGTCAACTTCACCGGGAAGAAGATACTGGTCGCTGAGGATTCCCCGGCCGTACGGGCGATGCTGGTCAACGAGTTCACCGAACATGGCGGCGAGGTGGTGCAGGCCGGCGACGGACAGGTGGCCTGGGATTTCTTCCAAAAGGAGAAATTTGATCTGGTCATCTGCGATGTCGAGATGCCGCAGATGGACGGCCTCAACGTGACCTTGCGCATCCGCCAGTCGGAGAGGTCCGACACGCCGGTGATCGTCTACTCATCGATCGGCGACGTCGGCATGAAAGCGCGAGCTCAGTTTCTCAAGGCCGACGCCCATATTACCAAGCTCAACATGGACAAGCTCATGGAAACCGCCGATAAGCTGATGCGCGGCGAGAAACTCGTATCCGAAGAAGCTTTTGACGAACCTGCTATCAAAGAAGAACTGCAAGCAGTCCCGCTCGACTGAGGTTTGTAGCGAACGACACTTGACCCACCTTTGCTTTTAGCATACCAACACCCCCGGCTCTATCTTGGAGTCGGGGGCGTTTCTGACAGCCTTAAGCCTTTGGCGCACGCATACGTCTGGTCACCGCCAGTCCTGGATTTAGTTTGACAGGGTTGGGAACACCTGTTAGTTTGCTCAAGCCCGAGAGGGTGGAAAAACACTCTGTGTTATGACAATGTCGCATTGACGCGAGGAATGACATGATAAAGGAATTTCGAGTCGATAATTTCCTGTCGTGGGTTAATTTATCGTTCTCCCCACATGATGCTAATCTCCTGATTGGTCTTAACAACTCCGGCAAGACGAATCTATGCAAAGCGCTTCTGTTCTTGGCGGGTACTGCCAATCGTCCGCTGAATGATGCGGCGTTCGCTTGGTCAATCCCCATCTACGGTATTAAGAACTTCTCTTTGAATAAAGACACTGCCGAGTTCATGGTCAGGTCAGAACTTCTTGTGGAAGATCAGCCAGCTGAGTTTATCTATGAACTGAAAATAGGGGTACCATCCTCGTATCTGCCCGATGCAAAGCTGACCGTGGTAAGAGAGAAACTTGTGGTGTCGGCACCGGGATTCGAAAAGGTTACTCTACTTGAAAACAAGAGGGGTAGGACACGATTGCTCAGGCAACAGGATCATCTCGCTGGCCGTGAGGAAAGATACGAGACAGTCTCAGTATCTCACGAAGCAACGATGCTCCAGCGTCTTTTTGATTCTGAAAACACCAGGCTGGCAAATCAATTCAAACAGTACCTTTCCCGATGGCAGTATTACGATTTGTCGCCAGATGCGTTACGTAGGTCGGACTTCGCGCCGCAAGAGGTGTGGCTGAATTCAGACGGTGGTAATCTGGCTTCCGCGATCTACCAGCTTAAGAAAGGGAATGAGAGATACTATCGAAGATTGTTGGATTACGTCAGAGAGGTAGAGCCTGATCTGGACTACATTAACTTCGTGGGCGGCGACAGGGAGCCCCAAATCTATATGAACTTCCAATACAGATCTGGAAGTGAACTGTTCGCACGGTATGCGTCTACTGGTACCTTGAGATTTCTTGCCTTGGCGTACATATTGCTTGCTCAGCCCAAGTCCTCTTCACGTCCGTTAGCGATCATCGAGGAACCAGAAAACGGATTGCACGTGAGTCTTCTGAAACCACTACTGGAGTCAGTAGACGACCCGTCCATCAGGCCTCAGTTGTTATTCACTTCTCACTCGCCCTATTTTGTCGATCTTTTCGATGACAAGCTCGATGCAGTCTTTGTGGCAAAAAGAGACGGACATATCTCATCGCTTTCCAATATTGATATCGATACAGCAAAGCAGCGCCTTAGTGATTTTTCGCTTGGCGAACAGCACTTCCGTGAGATGCTGACTTGAAGATTGGTTACTTCGTACAGGGCAGCGCGGATGTGGCGTTCGTCAAAGGACTGGCAGATAAGTGCTGCCCTGAAGCCACTCTTGCTCCCGGCAAGTTCCGAGGCTATTCGGGGGAGTCACTCCGCCGAGAAATCCCCAATGCTCTAAAGGACCTCCACGACCACCACGCCTGCGATTATCTGGTAGTCTTAACTGATTCCGACGAAGAGGAGTGGCGAAGAGTTCACAAGAAAGAATGGGAGAGGATTCCTGTAGAGTTGCACCATTGTACTGTTTTCGGTGTGGCCAATCGGGACATTGAGTGCTGGCTAGCCCTTGACCGTGACGCACTGGCAAGAGAATTGGACTGCAAGCCGAATGATATCCCTAGCCCGAACCCATCTGGATTTGTGAAGCGCAAGTTCGGTATACAGAAGAGGGATGATGCTGGGAGCGAACGTATCAAGAGATTTGTATCAAGTGTTGTTCTACTTAAGTGGGTAAACGGTGACTCCTTCGGTGACTTCTACGACCAGATCCGCCGGTTATCCAAACGCGAAGGCTGTGATATTCCGAACGAACGTGAGCGCCCCTAACACGCATTCTCCAAAATGTGTTCTCTGACCCATACTCCCCCATCGATCGTGAAACCGGCATACTGGAACTTACGCAATATAGAGAACCAGGACCACGGTTGCCAGCCATAGAATCACGTTTACCAGGATGGGTCGGTCACTTATAAGCACCCGGGTGGGCGAGCCGCCCTTTTCCTCCTGATGAATCAAGTACAGGTAACGGAAGATGCCGTAGATGACGAACGGTATGGTCAGGAACAGATTCTCAGTTCCCAGCTTGATTGAAACTTCCGGGGAAAAAGTGTAGAGCATGTAAACAACAACCACCGAGGCGGTCACTATGCCGATCAACTGGTCCAGCAGGTACGGCGAGTACTTGCTGAGGATGGTTCGATGTGAAGCGGCGTCACCCTCAAGAAACACCAACTCGTGCCGTCGCTTTCCGAAAGCCAGGAACAAGGCCAAAAACAGAGTATTGATCATAAGCCACTTGGATGCCGGAACCTCGATGGCGTAAGCACCGGCGTAGGCACGAAGCACAAAACCGACGGCAATGCTCATGGCATCGACGATCACCACGTTCTTCAGCCAGAAGCTGTATGAAAAGTTGAGAACAAAATATCCAAGGCTGATAATGAAAAACGACCAGTTGATGAACCATGCTCCCGCGAGGGCAACCACCAGCAGTAGAGCACAGAACAATATCGCTGTCGCAGGAGAAACTCGTCCCGATGCGATCGGCCGTCCTTTCTTGAGCGGATGCCGTCGATCCTTGTCGCGGTCAACCAGATCGTTGAGAACGTAGACCGACGAGGACAGCAGACAGAAAATGGCGACAGCCAGCGCGGCTACTTCCAAAGCGGAAGTATGAATAGCTTCGCCGGAGAAAACCAACGCGGCTAATACCACTCCGTTCTTTAGCCACTGCGAAGGGCGGGCCAGTTTCACCAGGGATTTCAGCATATCAGATAATAGGACATCCAGCGCGGGCGTTCAAGTTTAATTGTCGAAGGGCAGCGCTTCCATCAGGTAGGGATAAAAGCTGTTCAAAAATCTAATTGCCTCGGCATCCGCTGCAGCCAAATCGCCGTCCCCAAGCGGCAGGGTTAGCCTCACGAAAGCTGCGTCGGTCGGTCGAAACAGCAACGAGTTGACGGCCAGGTCCCACTTGACGGCGAACTCATTGGTCAGAGCGCCACCCCGAGTCTGGTACCAGTAATACATCAATTGGCGCGAGTCTTGTTGCACGATAATCAGACGGTTAATCGTCTTGGTGTCGCCGCTGGGCAAAGGTAGACTGAATGGCTCGTGGCTCTCGATCCGCCACCCGCCACCGGGCAGACACTGTTTGGGCGAGTGCATCTGGCTGCCGTATTCCTGAGACTCAAAATAGGCGACAAACAACCAGAAAAGGTCTCCACTCCCACTGCGGTAAAGCCTCAGGGTGGTAGTGTCCGCCTGAAGAACTTCATAATTGTAGTCGGGTAGCCGTCGTTCCTCACCATAGTAGCCGTTATGGTCGAGTGGTATGGCGTCAAACGATGGGGGATGTTCGGGTGGTTGTGTGACGAATCGCAGGTAGTTCCCGAGCGCACCGCCGAGCAGGATAATGACAGCGCTGATCAGCGACGCCCTCTTCATTCGAAGACCCTTCGCAGCAACCACGACACGAGGAACATCAGAACAAAAGCGACCACGAAAACCAGGAGTCCCATGATCGAATGCAGAGGCTCGACCGTAACATCCACCGCCACCGCATACGCCAGCACCGATGAGACAAATACCCGGACCACGTTTGCCAGAATCGCTATCGGTACGGTAGACAGAAATAACAGCGCTCTGGCCGGACCGCTTCGCAATGAAACATAGGCATAAATCGCCCCGAGAGCGCCCAGCGAGACCAGTGATCGGATGCCAGAGCAGGCTTCGGCCACTTCCAACGACAAGCCGCCCAAATGTATGATGTTGCCCTGCCGTACAGCCCCGGCGCCGAGGAGGTTGAGTATTCCCACCGTCACTTTGGATGCCATCAGTTGCATAGGGAACGCGGCGGCATAGTAGATCACGTACGGAATCGGGATCATGAAAACAAGAAAGGCCAACTCGAACCAGCAGCATCGAACGGTCTCGCGGCCAAACAGGTAATACACCAGGCCAAACAAGGTCACTATCATCGAGAAACGAATGGTGAAGTACTCCGCGGCCCCGTTGGCCAAAACAAAAAGCACCATCCCGGCCGCGATCAGCCATAGTCCGGCGGCATCCACGTTGCCCACCGAGTCGGCGAGCTTCGAACGTTTTCTATAAAGCAGGTATCCGGAGACAATTGGTATGAGAAAACCATGTGAGTAGTTGGCATCGTTATACCAATCCATCACCAGGTCTATCAGGGCCGGCAAGTACACGGCCAGCAACACCACCGGCGGCAGCCACCATAGGCCACCTTTGATTTTCTCCGACGATGTTCTTGTGACGCTGAGGTTTTCCATATTCACCCCAATCATATACGCAGTGTGGTATGCAGGGCAATCTATAAATTGTGAGAAGCCCACAAAATGATTCGCCCACGGCGGCAGGCTGAGCAACTAAATTACCGTCTTGATGTGCTCCCTTGCCATTAAATGTTTCCCGGCCCTCGGTTTTTGACTATAATAGTTAAATGCAACGACCACGACGTCAGAAAGAAAAACGGACCCACGTCTGTATCATCGTAAACGAGAGCGCAGCCTCTTACCGCCCGGAGCCGATCGAACAACTGACCACCCGGATCAGAAATGAGGGTGGCCAGTATACTGTTCTCAGACCGCGGACAGCCGGCAATCTGATGGAAGCCGCCCAGGCCGCGTCCGGTCGCCGTCGAGGGCGACGACTGTTGCCGATGCAGTTTCAAAAACGGGGTCCGGTTACGTCGCTAATCGCGTGTGGCGGCGATGGTACCTTTAACCTGGTGGCGCGGGCCGCCCAGGCCACTGATCTGCCGGTCGGTTTGCTTCCGATGGGGCGGTTCAACAATATCGCCCTCTCCCTTTACACTGATCTTGGTGTGGAAGCCTCAATCTTGAGAATCATCGAACGCAGCTACCGACTGATCGACGTCGGCACTGTAGCCGGGCAGCCGTTCTTTGCCTCGATTGGTCTTGGCCTGACGCCGCATTTGGCGCGCATGATTGCTAAGCGCAAGACGCCCCGGTTGGCTCTCGGGTGGTCCCGTTTGGTCAGCCAGGCGATCGCAAAAATAGAACCCAAGAAAACCGTGGTGAAGGTTGATGCGTTTCGGTTCGACATTTCCCCGACCATTCTCAACGTTCATCTCCTGTCACACTCCGTTGGTTTGCCGATGACGCCGGCCTCCCTGGTCGACGACCGCCGAGCCGAAATTGTCTTCGACGTACGAGCGAATCGTCGGGATCTGGCCGCTTATGCCGGGCAGATTTCCAAGGGAAAATTCGTGTACGGCAGTGAGGTCCGTCTCTTTCGCGGTTCTATTATCACTATCCAGCCGACCAGAGGGCGAACGCTCTATCTTGATGGTGAACTGATCGACTTGCCGACCAACATCCTCGAAATCAAGATATCGGAAAAACAACTTAAGGTCTATCGGTGATGTCATGGGCTGCGGGTTGATGTCATGGACGCTGGGTATCCTGGCTATAATGATCACGGCATCGTCGGCGTGGGGTGATATTGTCGTTGAGCCCGACAGCGCAGAAGTGGCGGACAGTGCCGTGGTCCCGGTGGATAGCCTGGCATTCGATTCCAGCTTGGCCGACAGTGCCCTCCACGTGGACACCATCCTGTTCGCGCCCGGAACAGTGCTGGCTACCTACGGTTCGGTCAGCGATTCGACCGATCGGGAAAAGCGCTTGCGACAAAAGCCGATGTGGGCCCTTTTCAAATCGATGGTTGTTCCGGGCTGGGGCCAAATCGGCAACGGACGCTATATCAAAGCAACTGTATACTTCGGCCTTGAAGCCTGGATGATCGGCGGCGCCATTCACTATGGACAACAAGCATCGGACTTCCGTCGGCTGTTCGACGAGACGCCACGCGACGCGATCAGCCTCCGAAACGACTATTACAGTCTCTACCGGGACCGCCAGGAGGAGTGCAATAAGTACACCTGGTTTGCGATAATCGTAGCTTTTTTTTCGATGTTCGACGCCTATGTCGATGCCCACCTGTCCGGTTTCCCCCGGCAGGGCGAGGACAGTGATCTAACTCTGCAAGTCGCGCCGACTAAAGAAAACGGCGTGGCAGCGGCGCTCTCACTCAGATTCTAATCTCGCAGGATGAGTTCCCGTACGTTCAGACCGTAACGTTCCGGGTCGATCAGACGGAGAATGCTACGCTCGGATTGCTCCGGCAGCGACAAGTCGACCCATTCCGGCTCCGACAGCAAACCCTGCTGATTGCCGATGACCTTTACATACGGTCGGGCGCGGTCGGTGTCGTTGTTGGTCAGCACCAGCGCCACTTCATCCGTGTTCAGCAGGACCAGCGATCCGGCCGGGTAGATACCCACGATATCAGTGAAGATTTTCAAGAGGAAAGCGTCGAATTTGTCGTTCATCTGGTAATGCATCTTGCGCAGCACTTCATCCGGCGAAATCGCTTTCTTGATATAGACGCGACCCGAAGTCAGGGCATCGAAATTGTCGACTATCGATATGATCTTTGAAAACAGATTGATCGGACGTTCGCGCCCTTCCAATATCGGATAACCGGTGTTGTCTGGATTGATATGGTGCTCGTAAGCGCCGCGGGCGGCGCGCGCCGTGTGAACATCGAGCTTCAGGCCGCGCAGGATTGTTTTAGCCCCTAAGAGCGGATGGCGCTGTATCTGGAGCCAGTCGTTTTCATCATAACGATCCGGTTTGCGAATGAGGTCGGTGGGTAGCTTCACTTTTCCGACATCGTGGAAAATGGCAGTGAAGCCGAGTTGCGCCAGGCGCGGTCGATCAAAACCGAGGCGCACTCCGGTCGTCAGTGAATAGACACAGACGTTGACTGAGTGGGCGTAGGTGTAGTCGTCATAATCGCGAATCGCGGCCAGTTCGATCAACGATGATTCATCGCGCACGATGTGATCTATCAGGGTATGGACCACGCGCTTGGTCTTGGAGATATTGATCTGTTTGTTCTGAGCTACTCCGACCACTGTTTCCTGGACCACGTTCATGGCCCGAAAGAAATTGGCGCGGGCGGAGGTGCGGAAGTCGCGACGAATCTCTTCGGCTGTGTTGCGATGCTGGGAGTTTACTTCCTGAGCCGACAGCAGTCTAACCTGCGATAGTTGAGCACTCTTGAGGCGCGCCGATAACTCTTCAATGTTGTCAGACCCCGGCCTGATCTTTGACACGAAAGCGAAGAATCCGCTCAATTCACCCTCGGTAATACCGTCGGCGAACAGTACGCCGCCCAGACCTATCTGCTTCCATTCTCTCACCACCGAGGCGGCGCCGGACAGGCCGGTATCATCGAAACGAACCATCCGCTCATTGACAAAGTAGCGCCCCGATACCGTCTTGATAGAGACAGACCCTGAGTCTTTCGATAACCGGCTCAAGAGTTGGTGGAACGACTGACACTGACGGATGAAGGTGCGATTATTCTCGTCGATAATTCGAGCCGTCTTGTAGGCCACGAAGAAGGTGTTTAGCAACTGCTGTTCGACTTGTCCGCCGAGAACGCGGGCCTGGGTTTGTTCGGTTAGGGTAGTCATACTTCTTGTCCAAAAATATTCTCGCGCCGCCGCTGCAGAGCATAGGCGGCCTGTTTGCGGATATCCGGTCGCCAACTTGATGACAGCCTCACCAACATGCGTTCTCCCCTCTCGGAGGCGTTGAAGGACAGCGCTTCAAACGCTGCCGTACGGCAGAAAACCAACCGGGCGTCACGGAAAGGGTTGTAGCGGAGTATCATCTGTGACAGATACGCCACCGCCTGTTCTCCGCCAAGCAGCGAGTAGGCGTTCAGGAGCGCCTGCTGATCGTCATGGTCCAAAGAGGGAAGACTTTCATCGTCGATCAGGGCGCCGATCGTCTCAAAGGCGGTGCTGCCGGAACGAGCGACAATCGCCTCCACCGCCTGCCTCCGAATAGTCCGGTCGCTGTCGGCCACGAGACTCTGAAGCAGGCCGAGGGCTTCGGTGGAGGGACAGTCCTTGAGGGCGGTAACCAACTCCATGCGTACCTGTGGTTCCTCATGCTCGACCACTCGTTCCAGGTATCTGAGAGCACGGGCATCACCTATCCGAGCGAGGATAGTGACCGAGTTACGCACCACCTGCCATCGTTTGTCGAAAACTCCCCGGGCCACGATATCGATATTGTCCTGGCCCCGGAAGGTAAGGTAGTCCTTGAGTGCCTCACGGTGAAGTTCGTGCTCGAATTCGCCCACAAGATCAGTGATGCCGCTCAACGCTTCCCATCCGAAATTGTCGAGGTAACGTTTGATCTCGGCAACACCGATCTCGGGATGAGAGTTCAGAGAATCCGCCAGAACGGCCAGACGCTCGCGACTGCCGGCGGTCATTCCGGCCTCCTTCAAACGCTCCGACCAGGCCGGCTTCTGTTGCTCCAAGCTCTCCTGCAGCTTCTTCAGGTGACTCAGTAGCGCCCCTGCCTCGATCAGCTTGCCGGCAGCCACAAACTCATTGATCATCTTCTCACAAATAGTCACGGTTTCGTCCAGACCGGCCAACTCCGACTCCATGAGCAGGAATTCTTTCAGCAATTCGAGCGTCGACTCGTAAGGATCGAAGGAAGCATCCTCCTCCAGCAGTGACCGGATTGTTTCTTCCTCTTCGTCACTTATGCTGAAGCGGCCGTACAAGTGAAGTTTGACGTCGGTCTTCGGCCCGGTCTTGCCGGACGGTTCGCCCAACCCCAGAGCCCGGGCCAGTTCAATAGGTACGTCGACCCCGCCGCCGTCGGTCTCCGGTGAACTGTCCTCATCTTCACTGACAGTTTCAAAGAACGTCGATCGGGGCTCGTCACCAGCCAAACCGGCGACCCTCTGAACCTCAGTCCCCAATGGTACCTGGCCACTATCATCGAGCGAGGCTTGCTCAATAGTCGCCGTGGGATCATCGGTCGGATTGAACAGCGATGAGTACCGCTCACTGCTGTCGAGACCGAACTGGCCACCACCGGTGAGCGCCGCATCATCCCGCTTCAGGTACTCTCTGACATCGAAGTCGCTGTCGTAACCGGAGAGGGCCACATCCTCGAGGGTCTCAAACACGAAGCCGTTAACGCCGGCCTCCCAGATCAGGCCGACCAGGTCCTGGCTGCGGTCCGGCGTGTTCAGATAAATCCTGACCGCATCGAGCAAGCGGTAAACGTCGTCAACATCCAACCCATTCCGGAATTCGAACTCAGTTATTCCGGTCTCGAAAAAGAGTTGAGCCAGCGCCTCCTCTTTGGATCGGTCTTGGTAGACAATCTCGCCGTTGTATTCCAGGGCGTCCTTGTCTACTCGGATTCGAAAAGCGCCGTAGATGTCGACCAGGCTGACCAGTTTCTCGGAAAACGACCGCCTCATCGACTGCGGCAGCGGGTTGTTCTCGGGATACATCGAGAGAACCTTGACTACCTTGAGGAAGTCTTTGAGGATGAACCCGATTTCTTTTTTTAGTGGCTCATTCATTACTGTAGGTCGAAACCCCTGTGGTTTCGACAACTCTTGTGGGCGGCAGACGTCCTCGTCTGCCCCGGTTACTCGCCTGACCTCACCCTTCGACTCCGGGTGAGGGATACTGCCCGCGTAGCGCAAGAGGCAGGCTTGCCTGCCCTATCATTATAGTTAATCGGCTGATTGGGGGGATGGATTTAACCGGCTGATGATGGTTTGTAGACGGCTGGTGGTCAGGTGTCCGGGCCACCCAGCCGCTTTAGGTGGGGTACCGGTGAAACGTCATGCTTCGACTCCGCTCAGTATGACATATCGGTGGCAGGATCACAGGGATCCTGCCCTACTGTGGCTGAGTCTGAAGACTCAGCCACCACAACACTCTGTCCTGAATTGTAGGTCAGGTTCCTTGGAACCTGACGCATATCGTCAGGAGCACAGGGCTCCTGACCTACAAGAGTTCGATCCGGTTGCGGTGGCGCGTGATGCCTTTGGTGGCGTGACGGGTGTCGAAAATCGCTTTGCTATGGTCGACTATGAACTGGTAGTCATACTGGCTGTGGTGGGTCAGGATCACGGTCAGGTCAGCCTTTTTCAGGAGTTCAGCAGTCAGTTTGCGCGATTTGTGTTTGGTCTTGTTCCAGTCGATCTCGGCCACAAACGGATCGTTGAAGAGAATCTTCGCGCCCTTGTCCTCAAGTAACTTGATCACATCGAGAGCCGGCGACTCACGGGTATCTTTGATATCAGGCTTGTAGGTGACGCCCAAGACGCAGATAGTTGATTTATTTATGGATCTTGCGAATTTGCGATTGAGCATTTCGGAGATCCGGTTGACGACATATACCGGCATCTGGCTGTTGATCTCGCCGGCCAGCTCAATGAAGCGGGCGTAGTAATTGAGAGATTTCAGTTTCCACGACAAGTAGTGCGGGTCGATCGGGATACAATGCCCCCCCAAGCCGGGACCGGGATAGAACGGCATGAATCCAAACGGCTTGGTGGCCGCGGCGTCGATAATCTCCCAGACATCGACACCCAGCCGGTCGCACATAACGGCCACCTCGTTGACCAGGCCGATATTGACCGCGCGGAAAGTATTCTCGAGCAGCTTGACCATCTCAGCCGCCTGAGTCGAGGAAACGGCATGGATATCCGGGATCGTCTGCTCATAGAAAACTTTTGCCGCCTGGGTGCAGGCCGGGGTGATACCGCCGACCACGCGCGGCGTGTTCTTGGTAGTGTAGACAGGGTTTCCGGGGTCCACCCGCTCGGGCGAGAAAGCCAGGAAAAAATCCACCCCGGCCTTCATGCCGCTTTCTTCGAGGAGCGGCAGAATCAGATCCTCGGTAGTGCCGGGATAAGTAGTCGACTCCAATACCACCAGCGTTCCTTTGGATATGTGCTTCTTGACCTCGTCCATAGCCGCCAGAATGTAGCTGACATCCGGGTCCTTGGTTTTGGAAAGCGGCGTCGGGACGCAGATCGAGATAGTATCCATCTTCGCCAACTTCTTGGCCTCATCGGTGGCTCGGAAATAGCCGGAGGAGACCATATCCTTGACTATACTGTCGGGGACATCATCGATATCGGATTTGCCGGCGTTGAGCCGCTTGATTAACGGCTTGGAAACATCGAATCCGGTGACCTTGAACCCGACGCGGGCCAGTTCCATCGACAAAGGCAAGCCGACATATCCGAGACCGATCACGCCAACCTGAGCGGATCGAGCCTTGATTTTGTCAATCAGTTCGGTTAATCTTGGGGGCTGTTTGCTTTTCTTAGCGGCCATTTCTTTTGTACTCCTGACCTTGACCACGATTTTAAGCGTGGACTTTTTGTCTCCAGTATTCCAATGTGTCCCGAAGGGTCGTATTCAGACTATATCGACTTCCATATCCTAACTCTTGAACCGCCCGCCGGTTACTGCCTCGCTGGATCGGGATGTCGGCCGGGCGAAAGCGCGCTTTATCCACCGACACCTCTATTTTCCTGGACGATAACGAAAGCAGCCGCTTCAGCACCGACTCAATACTGACCGTCCGCCCTGCACTGAGATGGTAAACCCGCCCCGGCTTACCCTTCTGCAACAACAGGCGGTATCCCCGAACAATGTCGCGAACATCGGAGAAATCGCGCCGCGCCGACAGGTTGCCGACCTTGATAATCGGTTTCTTGCGCGTCGCTTCTATAACTGCAATCTGGCGGGCAAACGAAGATACGACGAAATCGTCCGACTGGCGGGGACCGGTGTGGGGAAAAGAGCGAGCGACTGTTACCGGCAGGCGATGGCGATTTTGGTAGTAGCGACAAGCCTGCTCGGCCACGGCTTTGGACAAAGCATACGGCGAAATCGGATTAAGCGGCTGGTCCTCAGTCAGTGTTTTGTTCTCGGGGCTGAACACGCCGTAGCAGTCAGCCGAGCTTACGAAAAGGAACTTCCGGATTCCACCCAGCAAGTGTGCCGCTTCCAACAGATTCATGGTTCCTTCAAAATTGACCCGGAAGGTCTGTTGCATCGCCTTATAGGAACGCCAGACCGAAGCCAGCGCGGCCAGGTGGCAAATGTAATCTGGCTTGATCGATTTTAGAGTTTGCGCCACCCTCTCCCCCTTGCAGATATCCAACTTCATCAACTCCAGGCTGGGTTTGATCGCCTTTAGGTGGGTGGTTGGTTCTTTCGGATGCAGTGCGCCGAAGACGCGGTAACCGGCCTCAAGCAGTTCCTCGGCCAGCCACGACCCGGCAAACCCGGCGATGCCGGTTACAAATACAGACTTGATCGGTTTGTTCAATGTCCCATCCCCGGACAAAGGCCGATCATTGTGGAGTCAACCGTTTCATGTCAGCATCGACCATCATCTTTACCAACTGGTTAAAACCGACGGTCGTTTCCCAGTCAAGGACCTTCCTGGCCTTCTCCGGATTGCCCAGCAGCAGGTCGACCTCGGCCGGGCGTACAAAGCGTGGATCGGTTACGACATATTCTTTGTAGTCCAGATCGAGGTGGGAGAAAGACGCCTCGACGAAATCCCTGACAGAATGGGTCTCACCGCTGGCTATGATCATATCCTCGGCCGGATCGTGTTGTGTCATCAGCCACATAGCCCGCACGTAGTCACCGGCGTATCCCCAGTCACGCTTGGCGTCGAGATTCCCCAGGGCCAACTTGTCGGCCAGTCCCAACTTGATTCGGACGGCGCCATCGGTGATTTTGCGGGTGACAAACTCAAGCCCGCGTCGCGGCGATTCGTGATTGAACAGAATTCCCGAACAGGCGTGGATACCATAGCTCTCGCGATAGTTGACCGTGATCCAGTGGCCGTACACTTTGGCCACACCGTAGGGTGAGCGCGGGTAGAACGGTGTCGTCTCAGTTTGCGGCACCTCCTGCACCCGGCCAAACATCTCCGATGACGATGCCTGGTAGAACTTGATCTTCGTGTCGACCTGGCGGATCGCCTCCAACATCTTGGTAACCCCGAGAGCGTCGAACTCTCCGGTCAAGACCGGCTGCGCCCAACTGGTCGGTACGAACGATTGCGCCGCGAGATTGTAAACCTCGTCGGGGCGGTGCTCTTCGATCATCCTCAGCATTGATAGCTGGTCCAACAGATCGGCCTGGGCAAAGGTGAGTTTGTCCTTGATATGTTCAATTCGTTCCGCCGATTCTGTCGAGGACCGACGGACCATGCCGATTACTTCGTAGCCCTTTTCCAGCAGAAATTCCGCCAGATAGGAACCGTCTTGTCCGGTGATTCCGGTAATCAGTGCTCGCATTAACTTCGGTCCCCCGATGTGCTTACGGTTAACATCCGTTTCTTTAGTTCTCCATCGGCATCCGCTGCCACTTTACGTGTCGGAATATAGGCTTACCGGCTCCGCCGGTCAAACCAATTTAGCAGTTAAGGGCGTCCGAAGTCGTCCCGTATTGTGGCGGACGAATCTTCAGATTCGGCCGCCACAAGCTGCTCTTTCTGTCGCGTAGCGGCGGGGCTTGTCTCCGCCGGCCACAAACGGCATTCATCGGGGCGACGCAAGGCCGCCCCCTACGCGGGGTTACGTGCCCGCAAATACCACCGACTGCGTCCCTCGCTGAATCTGAAGATTCAGCGGGCACAAGACAAACTGGACCGCGCAACGGCTGAAAGGCAACTGACGCTCGGCCGGTTTTCTCTTATATGCAGTTTTGCCGTGACCGCCGTCTGTTGATTTTGTATACTTGCGTACAACAAATCACGCCACGACCTTGAAAAAGTATGGAGACAAGTCCATGAGACCGATAATTGTCATATTGTTGATGATCCTGTGGCCGTTGATGGCGGGCGGGGTCGAGGTCAAGCACAAAGGAGCCAGGGTGTCAGGTAACGAACAAACAGCCGATTCGCTTCTATCGCAGGCGGATGATGTTTTTCAGTCTCGGGATTATGAAGCCGCCTTGGAGAAATACACGGAGGTCGTCCAGACAGCGCATAAGGAGTTCAATCGCTCCGTGGAGGTCGAGGCGCTTTCGCAGGTGGCGCGGATGAATCTCGTTCTGGGTAACCGTGAAGAAGGCGAGACCTGGCTGGGCCGCGCCGCCGAACGGGCTTCCGAGAGTGACCCTATGGGCTGGTCGCGTTACCTTGGGGTCAAGGGTCGGTTTGAGTGGAAGGCTAATGACCTCAAGCAGGCGAGAGCGACCTTCGATCAGATGTTTGAGTTCTGCGATGCCAACGCCTTGTGGGGTCGGGCTGTTGATGCCGCGCACATGATCGCGATTGTGGCGGAGTCGCCTGAAGAGCAGATCGTGTGGGGCCGTCGCGGTATTGAGGCGGCCGAAGCGGGCGATGTGGAAAGTTGGCTAGGGCCGCTGTGGAACAACCTGGCCGGGACTTACTACGATCTTAAGCAGTTCGATTCCGCCCTGGAATGCTACACCAAAGCCCGCGAGTATCACTGGCGATTCTCCGACGAAGTCGGCAAACTGTTCGCCGACTACCATGTCGGCATGACCCATCGACTGCTGGGCAACTTTGACGAAGCCGGGAAATGGCTGCGCCCGGTGCTGGCTTGGGCGGAACGTATCGAGAGCCACTCAGCTATCGGTCAGGCGTGCGAGGATTTAGGTGAGATCGAGATCGCCCAGGGGAATAAAGCCGCCGGGCTGAAACTGCTCAGGCGCGCCCGCGATGAATACAGGAAAGAAGGCTACGACACTTCCTGGCCGGAAGTCTGGGAGCAGATCAACAAACGGATCGCAGAAGTGAAGTGAGTCGTTTCTTGTGCCGGCGGGTATCGCTGTGCGACAGCTCTATCGGCAATCCGCACTCACCTCCCAACCGAATTCGCATGCCACTAAGGAGATTATTCCAACGTACCCCCTGCTATCGGTTCTGCGCCGCGCGAAGCGCGAGAAACACGGCTTGACCGTGTCATTCCGTTTGACAAAGCAGCCGCAAAGAGTACCTTCAACCACATGAACTATGCTCATGACCACACCCGGGCCGAGAAACTGCTGCTCGAAGCCAGCCGCGTCTTTAATTCGACCCTGGAATACGAGGAGTTGATCGAGCGCGTACTGCGCCTGATAATCGCGGCTGCCGGTTCGGAAGCGGCGCTGGTATTCAGAGTCGATCACGAGCGCACCGACATGAAAGTCCGCTTCATGAACTCCTCGGATTTCGAGATGAAGCACTTCTTCCGTGAGGTCGGCGGGGGCGTTGTCGGCTGGGTAACCAACCACAGAGAACCAGTGATTATCCACGATGCTTCCACTGACCAGCGCGTCGACCTTGAAATCGGCCGTCTCGGCGGGGTCGAGATGAAATCGCTCATCTCGGTGCCGTTGATCGGTAAGGGGCAGATGATCGGTGTCATTGAAGCGATCAATAAGCAGGAAGGACAGTTCACCGAGGCTGATGTCGATGTGCTGATCGGCCTGGCCAACCAGATCGCTGTAGCCATGGACAACGCTCACCTCTACCGTCAGGTCCGCCGCGAGGCGCGGGAGAAGGATCTGCTCTTCGAAATCGGCAAGCAACTTTCCAGTTCCCTTGGTGTCGATGAAGTACTGCGCATGATACTGGACTCGTTGAAGGAAGCAGTCGATTTCGACGCAGGCGGCGTTTTTCTGATCGCTCCCGAGACCGGCAATCTCCAGACTCTATCTACCACCGGTTATGCTTCCGAACATGGCCCGGATGTGCAACTGAAGGTCGGACAAGGCATCGTCGGTAGTGCGGCCAAATCCGGCGAACCGATTATTGTCAAGGATGTAACTCAGGATGATCGCTACGTCAACTCACGAGATGCTACCAGGAGTGAGATCGCCGTGCCGATCACGCTCGACAATCGGACTATCGGCGTCATCAATCTGGAGTCCGATCGCCTCAACGCCTATGGTCGTCACAATCTGTCTTTGATGTCCGCCTTTGCCTCACAAGCAGCGGTCTCAATCGAACGCGCCCGCCTGCACGAACAGTTGATCGCCGGTCAGAAGCTGAAGGAACAACTCAGCATCGCCCGGGAGATACAAGAGAGTTTCCTCCCCCGCGTTCATCCGGACATTCCCGGGTACGATCTGTACGGACGAAACATACCATCGTTCGAAGTAGGTGGAGACTATTACGACTTCATCAAGATCGTAGAAGGCCAGTACGGTATCGCTATCGGCGATGTTTCCGGTAAGGGGATACCGGCGTCCTTGATTATGGCGTCGTTCAGGGCCTCGCTGATTGCTGAGATCCGCAACAACTACGCGCTCCGTACTATCTGTCGCAAGGTCAACAACCTGCTCTGCGAATCAGTGCGGCCAGGAAGTTTCGTGACCGCGGTCTACGGGGTACTGGACTCCAAAAACCATGTTTTCACTTTCGCCAATTGCGGACACTGCCTGCCGATCCTGCTGCGGTCCGACGGCAACGTCGAGTATCTTCGTGAGGGCGGGCCGCTCTTCGGGGTGACGCCCGAGGCAAAGTACGAAGAGCGTCCGGTCTACATCAACCCCGGCGATATCATCTACCTCTACACCGACGGTATCAGCGAAGTGTTCGATCGTGACGATGAAGAACTCGGTCTCGATCGCCTCACCGACATCGTCTGCGAAAACCGCGAGCGGCCTTCGGCGGAGATTCTTGACGCCGTCTACCTGGCGGCAAGACAGTTCGCGTCACCGGAGCATGTTTTTGATGACTTGACCATGATTGTCGTAAAGCGGCTCGATTGAAGAATTCACTTTGCACGCAACGTCGACGGCGTTATCTTGTACAAGACACAAGTGAGAATTTCGCAGGAGGATTACTAATGAAGAAACTTATTGTAGCAGCAATGGCGCTGAGCACCTTGTTCTTTGTCGGGTGCGGCGGTGATGACGACGACGGACCGCCGCCTGATACAACCATCACGGTAACGGCTGACACCATGACCGCCCCGGCCACGCCACTGGTATACGATGACACTGTCTGGACGTCGGTGGCAACGACGAGCATCCCGATCTCCACCAGCGGCTCTCTTCCGGTCAGCCCCGGGAAATCGCCGCTGGGTCCATCCAAGGCGTTGGCCGCACCGTCATCGGTCGACCTGCAGGCCATCAAGAAAGGCGGACGGTTGTACCTGCGCTTCCAATGGGATGACGCCACGCTAAGCATGCAGCGGGATAACTGGCGGATGATTGACAGCGCCAACTTCAACTTCGCCCACGATACATTGTATGGAGAGGACCAGCTATGGGTGTCATTCGAGGGCACCCCCTCCGGCGGATGGGATACCTGGAACTGGCGAGTCCTGACCACCGGGCAATTGAACCTCGCCGAGGACGGCAGCGTTTCGAGTGGCGACACCACATGGGATGATGGAGCCAACAGAGCGGCGTTCTTGAACCCCATAAGGAACGTTATGGACTCAGTGCGTCCGCGCTATGTTCACATCGACGAGTGGCAATTCACCGGCGACATACTGCTAAAGAGCCAGCGACTTGATTTGGACACCGCCTACAATCAAGTGCTTGCTAGTCGACACAACTGGAATTTGGAGCAGACTGTCCCCGGCTGGTACATCAACGATGATGATATTGACTGGGACGCCGAAAGCCGTTGGGAGATCCAGGCAGTGTACAATTATGACCCTGGTACCGGTAATCCGGGCCGCTACACGCTGGTGCTGGCGCGTGACTTATCCGGCAGTACGGACGACCTGGATATGTCCGAAGTCAGCAGGGTTAAGACGCGAATTGGAATCTTCGATGATTTCGATAACCTCGAGGAAACCGGAGGCTCGTCACAGCGCGCCTTCTCCGCTGATTTCTGGCTGGTCCTGCCGTAGTTGCGTGCCACCAATCTACGATTACCAAAGCCGGTGTTCTGCACCGGCTTTCTTACAACCACCTAAGTGGGGCTATGCGAGCAGAACCGGAGGTCAGTCAAACCCTGATCCAGCCATAGAAGTCTTATTCATCAGCCTCCTGCTTGCCCATCATACGTGTGAACTGTTCCAACAACTCCTTGTCGAAAGCGTCCTTATCGTCGTACATTTCCTTCAACGCATAGAAGGAATCCTTCGCGGCTCGATATGGCCGCATCGTCGTCATGGCGTCAAAGACATCAGCGATGGCCACTATCTTGCTGTACGGATGAATATCACGTGCTTTGAGGGCGTGGGGGTATCCGGAACCGCATTCTCGTTCATGGTGCTGCACGATTGGATAATGCGATTCACGGGGGATCATATCCGTTTTCAGAATGATTTCCAAACCCCATTGGGGGTGCTTCTCAATTAGTTGCCTTTCGCCCGCCGTCAGGGGACCGTTCTTATGGAATATTGATTCCGGAACCTTGATCATACCGACATCGTGCAAGAGCGCACCGAGACCGAGCTTTTTCAACTCGTCCGGATTGTCGATGCCAACAAACTGGGCGAGAGTGATCGTATAGGCGCAGACATTGACACTGTGAGTGTAGGTAGTGTAGTTGAAGGCCATGACTTTGAGCATATTGCGAAAGGCGTCCGCACTCCGGAGGCTGTGCATGATAGTCGCCTCAACGAGAGACATACCGCGTTCAATGTTCCCAATAAGTGTTGGCTTCTTGAAAAGATCAACAATCAGAAGCCTGGCCGTGTCATAGAGGATATTGGTTCTGGTCGCTTCACTGACGGTGTCATCGCTGATAATATCACGGATGTGGATCTCAATGTACTTCTGATAGCCCAGCCTACCATCCGCTGAGACATACAGGTACTCGACATTATTGTCAAGCAGCGCTCGGCGTGTTTTTTCCGAAAAGGGCATATCAGCCGCTCGATAAAGCACGTACTCATCATCGACCTTGACATACAGGTCGAAGTCTAATAGAGTATCGATCCTGAGCGACTGCAATGAGATCGGTGTTAATTGGTCGTTGCCCTCTACGAATGCTTTGCCTAGTGTCAACAAGACTATCCCTTCTATTACCTATTGTCATAATTTCGGCCATTCTTATCCATTTCTTGAGACCGTAAATTCGGCTGGGCGGTAGCCAAACCTCTTGCCAAGCTTGCATGAATGTCTGAAATTGTAGCAAGTACTCCACTATGAGACACCATCTATTAGGACTGGGAGGGTGTTGCTATCTCAGGGAAGACGTGGGCCACAGCGGCGGATCGGTCATCGACATAGCGGACCTGATACACCTTAGTGAGTTCATGTTCGAAGGAGGCCCACCCCCGCCTTGTGATTAGGCCGAGAATACAGTATTTGGACTGAGCAAACCGGTCTGCTGCCGGTTCGTGTGATTCTTCGCCGAATCGGCCGCGACCGGTAGTGACTGTTTAGCTGCTGCTTGAAAGCCGGCAGTAATGCCGGCTTTTTTGTTTAGACACGAAGATTCAACTGAGCACGGTGCCCCGATGATTAGCAGCGTCCTCAATCAGATGCAGAGGCCTTATGGGTTCCCACCCTGAGCACCCATCATTCGTGTGAACTGATTCAGCAGGTCTTTGTCAAAAGCATCCGACTCTTCGTGCATCTCTTTCAAAGCAGGAAATGAATCCACCGCATGTCGATACACCCGCTTTGTCGTCATGGCGTCAAAGACATCAGCGATAGCCACTATCTTGCCATACGGATGGATCTCACCGGCTTTGAGACCATGGGGATATCCGGAACCGCACTCCCGTTCGTGGTGCTGCAAAATGGGGTAGTGTGACTCGTGCGGAATCAGGTCTGTCTCCAGAATGATCTCGAACCCCCACTGAGGGTGTTTCTCTACAAGCTTCCTCTCATCCGGCGTCAGGGCGCCCTTTTTGAGGAGTATCGATTCAGGGATCCTCGTCTTGCCGACATCATGCAGGAGAGCGCCGACACCAAGCCGCCGGAGATCATCGGGCTTGTCGATTCCCGTAAACTGAGCAAGGGCAAGAGCAAAAGTACAGACATTTACACTGTGAGTGTAGGTGGTGTAGTCGAACGCCATAACCCTGAGCATATTGTGGAAGGCATTCCTGTTCTTGAGGCTGTGCAGGACGGATGTCTCGACGAGCGCCATGCCGCGTTCCATGTTTTTGATCTCGGCCGGCTTGATGAATATATCTCTAATCATCAATTTGGCAGTCTCGTAGAGTATGGTGGCCTTAGCCGTCTCGCCGATAGTGTCATCGTCGATGATGTCCTGAATGTGGGTTTCTATATATTTCTGATAGCCGTCCCGGTTCTTGGACGATACGTAGAGATTCTCTACCTTATGTTCAAGCAGCAACTGTCGCGTTTTCTCAGAAAACGGCATGTTGGTCGCTCGGTATAGCACATAGTCGCCTTCGATTCTTATGTACAGATCAAAGTCGAGCATGGTATCAACTCTGAGCGACTGAAGCGAAATCGATATGAATTCTTCGGCGCCCTTAACGGCCCCCGCCGTCGTGGTCAGCACAAACCATCCCTCCTACAGTATATATATGATTTTCGGATGTTTTGAAGTATTTCTTAATACCAATACGTAATGGACAGGTTCTTGTGGTTGGCGGCCATCGGAACGATATCCCTGTTGCTCGTCGAATATATGCTTGATTGCTGCAGTCGAGGGCCCTACTTTGATTCGAGAAGGCATCAACGAATAGTCTCGCAGGAATACCAAGGACATTTCCTTTTGAACGGGAACCTGATATTCACAGCGGTCAGCAAGAGCAGAGCAAAAGGAGATTGACAATGGAACCAGGAGAGAAGCTCGTCATAATTGGTTGCGGGGGCGTCGGCGGCCCTGCTTCAGTGCTTTCGAGGAAACTCATGCCTGAGGTGGAGGTCACCAATGTCAGGGAGGAGAAGCGCTTCATTGTACGGTGAGCGCTTCCGCATGTAGTGGCCGGTCTGGTCACTGGAAATTCGATCGTTACCCCTGACGCCAAGCTCACCGGGGCGGGTGTCAACAGCATGATCGATCGCGTAACTGAAGTAGATCCCAAGGGCAAGAAGGTTCTGCTTTCCAGCGGCAAGGAGTTGGCTTACGACAAGTTGGTGCTGGGGATGGGTTCGAGTCCGGTCATGCCACCTATCCCGGGCAATGATCTTGAGGGCGTTTTCATTCTCCGCTCCCTCCGCCACGCTGAGACCATGAGGCAGTTCCTGTCCGACAGGAAACCTAGGAAACTGGCTTTTATCGGTGCCGGCTTTGTAAGCCTCGAGATCGCAATCCTGTTGAAACAGGCTGATCCCGAATGCGAGATCACCATCATTGAACTTCTCGGCTATCCTCTTCCCACCCTGCTTGACCGTGAACTGGGGAATCGGGTCGGTAAGTTCCTGGAGAACAAGGGCCTGGAACTGAGGATGGGCGTCAGGTTAGTTGAGATTCTCGGCCGGGACGGTGCGGTTTCGGGAGTGAGGCTTGACTCCGGCGACATTATTGACGCCGAGATGCTCTTCATGAACGTGGGCGCCAAGCCAAACGTCGACCTGGCCAGAGATGCCGGCCTTGAGATGGGCCAATACGGCATCAAGATCAACCAGTTCCTTGAGACTTCGGATCCGGATATAATGGCTGCAGGGGATTGCGCCGACACCAAGCATTTTGTCACGGGCAGACCCAACCCAGGCGCCCTGCGCGGCCCCGCGGTTATCATGGGAAGGTTAGTAGCCAAGCGCCTGGCGGGGTACGAGATACCCTTCCCCGGTATCCTGAATGCATGCGCCTGCAGCCTGATTGATCTGAACATAGCTGCCACCGGCCTTAATGAGCAGCAGGCCAAAGACGAGGGCTTTGAGCCGGTATCGGCCACGGTCGATTCCAGGAGCAAGCACGGAATGATCCCCGGCATGAAACCATGGACCATGAAGCTCGTGTTCGACAAGAACTCCAGGAAGCTGATCGGCGGACAGATCGTGAGCGATGACATACCACCGGTGAAAGAGATCGATGCCGTTAGTGCCCTGATCCTGGGCGGGAAGACGGTGGAGGATATCACTGTGTTCATGGCCGCGGGGAACCCGGACTGTTCCCCTGAGCCCAGTATGGAGCCTATTGCCATTGCCGGGGAACAGGCGCTGCAGAAGCTGGAGAGGTAGTATAGTAAGTAGTCTGTTAGCGACGCCGAATAATGTCTGCAATCACACCATTCCCTGGAATGGCTTGGTGAAACCAGGGAGTGAAACAGGAGGTGCCATATGAAAAGAGTAGCCGTCGTTGGATGTGGGGCTTACATGGATTCAGGTTACGGATGTCCAGGGGAGTGGCGCTGCCTGAAGGCCGCTGCCTTGGGTGAGGGAGAGTTTGATGAGTCGGTGCAGGTGGTCTCATTTGTCAAATGCACCTGCCCTGGACGGAGCCTTGTTCCTAACATAGGCATGGCTGCCAAGCTATCGGAGATAAAGCCGGACGAAATCTACTTGTCAAGCTGTCTGGTCAATGCCAAGCCCGACTGTCCCTACAGCAACGCCGAGGAAATGGCCGGGATCATCGAGAAAAAGACCGGGATTAAGGTAAAGCTGGGCACACACGAATACCACATTTGACCAATAGTGACGGGGCATCAGGCCCGGGGCCGGGGGAATGTTGAAAAAAGCTCCTTTTCTCGCCATTGCGAGTGACTCCGCCTCGGTTATAGCCATATGGCGAGTCAAGTCAGTTTTCCTCCAATTTGATGAGGTCGGTGTACTGGACAATAACATGTTTGGCGATCTGGGTGGCCAAGTGAATGAAATCGAGGTTGTGGCCGA
>JAUWIB010000149.1 GCA_030605565.1 bacterium | reverse complement strand
AAAAACCATCTTGTTTGCCACCCTACCCACCTCCGCCGGGGTTACACCCCCCCCGCCCTCGGCCACGACTGGGTATGATACTCCGTTGGGTGGACTGGCGTGCCGCCTCCCACCACGATGCTAACCACTATGCTTTCCCAGTCATGCGCCGACCTCTTTGGCCAGTTGGTAGCGCTTGTAGATTCGAGCGTAATGACCCTCACGCGCAATCAACTCGTGATGCCGACCGGAATCCATTACGCGACCTTCTTCCAGCACGAAGATGTTGTCCGCACGCTCCAGCGTGTCCGGGCGATGAGTGATCAGTATCGCCGTCATGCCGGGCAAAACCTCGTGCAACTTTTCCCACAGAGCTGTCTCCGTTCGTGAATCCAAAGCCGAGGTGCAGTCGTCCAGTATCAGAATCTTCGGTTTCCCGACCAGCGCCCGCGCCAATGCCAGCCGCTGTTTCTGGCCACCGGAGATCGACATACCACGCGTCCCGATCGGCGTGTCCAATCCTTTCGGGAAAGTCGCGATTTCGTCCTTCAACTGAGCGACATCAATCGCCCAGTCCAACAGCGCGTCGGAGATACCTTCGCGTCCGAACATTATGTTGTTGCGCACGGTGTCGGAGAACAGCGCCGGCTCCTGCGGCACGTAGCCGATGCTGCGGCGCAGATCCTCCAGCTTGAACTGCTTCAGGTCCACGCCGTCAAGTTTGACCACGCCACCGGTGGGGTCGACCAGCCGTGGGATCATGTTGATCAACCAGCTCTTGCCGGAACCGACTCGACCCACGACCGCCACCGTCTGACCGGCCTCAATGTCGAGCGAAACGTCATCGATGATAGCCCGCTCAACGTCCGGGAAACGAAACCTGACATTTTCAAAAGTAAGCTGTCCAGCCACGTTCCCGTTCGGGCTGTGCCGACCGATATCGGGTACCATGGGCACGACCTTTTCCAACTCCACCAGCCGGTTGATCGACACCGCCGACTGGCGCGACTTGACCAGGAACTGGCCGATGTCAAACATCGGGAAGATCAAGTACACGGTGTAGTATATGAAGGCGCCCAGCTTCCCGATGGACAGGTTGCTGTTTATGGCCATGTAGCCGCCACCGACCAGGACGATAATGATGCCAAGTTGCCAGATGTAGAAGTACATCGACTCCACCACCGTCATGGCCTTGATGGTCGATATCTCGGCGTCACGACGATCCTGAATCGCAGCTTCGAAACTTCTTTTCTGCGACGGTTCCTTGACGTAGGCTTTGACCACTCTGATGCCGGAGAAGCAGGCTTCCATGACATCGTTGAAGCGCGAGATGCGCGTCTGCAAGTAGTCGTAGCGTTTGTCCAACACCGACGCACTCAGGAAGAAAACTACTATCAGGATCGGTAGCGGTCCGGCCGACCACAAGGTCAACGTCGGGTCGATGGTGGTCATCATTATGACCGTAAAAGTCACCATGATCAGGGCTTCATACAGTCGGAATATGCCGCTACAGGCAAACCAGGAAAGCTTTTCGGCCACGTCGTCGGTCATGCGGGTGACCAGATCACCGCTGCGGAACTTGTTGAAGAAGTTCGGTCCTTTGAGCGTGATCCGGTCGAACGCATCCTGTCTAAAGAGCCATTCCAGTTTCAGGTTCATCCAGGCGCGGTGCGACTGCAGGATGGTGTATAGAATAGCTGCCATCAGCCCCAGTAAAACCAGCGTCAACGCCAACCCGGCTGCGGTCGACAGACCGAGGCTCTGTGCCGTGTCGTTGATCCACTGCGCCGCCCAGTGTTCGGGGACCTGATCGCTTTCAAAGTAATCGATACTGAACTCTATCATTCGCGGTATCGATACCTGGAAAGCGGCCTGAAGCGGTGTCAGCAGAATCAATACCGCCAGCACATAGCGATAGCGCCGGTAGTATCTCCAAAACCATTTTATTTTATCCAACATCAGCTAACACTCCGTTTCGATTCTTGAACTGCAAGTGGAACAGTTTTGAGTAGTAACCATCAGTCAGAAGCAGTTCAGAATGGTTGCCGCGCTCGATAATTTCACCGCGGCGAATAACCAGAATCTGGTCGACATCGAGAATCGTCGAAAGTCGGTGCGCCACGATTATCGAGGTGCGACCGGTCATCAGTTTCTTCAGCGAACCTTGAATGGTCCGCTCCGTCTCGGGATCGACCGAGCTGGTGGCTTCGTCCAGAAGCAGAATCTCCGGATCAGAGGCCAGGGCTCGCGCGAACGACAGCAGTTGTCGTTCCCCACGACTGAAGTTGGCGCCCTTTTCCGACACCTCGGTGCTGTATTTGTCCGGCAGCTTCTCGATGAAGCGATCGGCCTCGACCGTTTGCGCGGCGGTGACCACCTTCGCCCGATCAATCCCATCCGAGTCCAGCGAGACGTTCGACGCGACATCGCCGGGGAAGAGATAGATATCCTGCAAGACCAAAGCGAACTGTTTCCGCAGATCGGCTTTGCGGATATCGCGTATGTCTATTCCATCGAGAGTAATCCGTCCCTTCTGCGGATCGTACAACCGCAGAAGCAGTGAAATCACAGTCGTTTTGCCGCCGCCGGTAACACCGACCAGTGCAACCCGCTTGCCCTTGGGTATCTCGAAGGTGACATCCTTCAGGGCGTAGTTGTCATCGTCGGTGTACGAGAAGGTGACG
Source organism: bacterium (assembly GCA_030605565.1). Lineage (GTDB taxonomy): Bacteria > Zixibacteria > MSB-5A5 > GN15 > FEB-12 > JAJRTA01. The sequence goes on along the minus strand of JAUWIB010000149.1, from coordinate 4,011 downwards.
TTTTCAAATCGTATGGCCTTATTCAATCCCTCGAACTTCACCGGGTGGGCGGGATCCAGCAGTCGTTGCGGCATGGCCAACAACGCGAAAATGCGTTTGGCGCCGGCGATTGCTTTCTGCACCGTCGACAACTGTTCCGATACCCGCCAGATGGGGTCGAACGATCGCCATATCAGAATGATGAACATGATGATCGTGCCGGACGTTATCAATTGCTCCTGCCGCCACTGGTCGCCGAAGAACAGTACCAGTGCGAACATGATCGATTCGAAAAAGAACACGGTGTTGAAGAACAGCACCACCGCCACGTTGACGTAGGTGTCTTCTTTGAACTTATCCTCGCAGACATTCCAGACACGCTTGCGCGCGTAGGCGCCGCGGTGAAAGACCTGCACGATCGACATGCCGTGCAGAAACTCCGTCAGGGTCGCTGTCACCTCGGCCATCTTTTTGCGGACGTTCAGAAACCGCTTCGTGGTTTTTCGCTCGAAGATCACCACCAGCAGGGCTACTATCGGGACCACGCCCAACAGCAAAGCGGCCAGCCGCCAACTGTAATAGAACATGACGCCGTAGATGCCGATGATCAACAGCAGGTCACCGACCACCAGCACGACCGTGTTGGTGAACAGCATCCGCAACGACTCGGTATCGGACTCGACCCGGGCCAGTAACCGTCCCACCGGATTCTTGTCGAAAAAGGACACGTCCAGCGACAGAATATGGTTGAACAGTTTGCGTTTCAGCGTCACCATCACTTCCTGACCGATAGTCTCCAGCCGGACGCGTTGGATGTACTGCAACAGTATGGTCACCACCTGTATCACGCCGATAGCCAGCGCTGTCATCAGAAGACCGTTGAAATCGCCGTTTTTGATATCGGTGTCGACAGCGTTCTTCATCAGGATAGGCCAGTACAGCGACAGCAAAGTAGCTACGGCCAACAGGATCAGGCAGAACACTAACCCACGGGTATGTTCCCTGAGCAGGGGAAGCAGCCGTCCGAAAGCTCTTTTGGAACTGATATCTTTTTCTTCAGCGGTAGCTTGTTCGTCTTCGTAAAACTCGGCGCTCATCATTTCACCTTCGCAGCATTGTGTTTATTCGCGTCGGCTCGGCGGAATGAACTCAAAACAAAACCCGCCGAACCAGTTTGGGCGCGGCGGGTTGCAAGCCTATATGTGAAAACTTTCACAATCGGTGCACACACCTCCCGCCACGATTAATCGGGACATTGAACGAGATATTTTTATATATCTGACTAAGCATCAAATTCTCCTCGTCGTTCAATTCGTAGCGGTTTGGCGTTTCATTCCAGTACTTGACGTTTCAATTTCCTAAAGGTTTCGACTAATTTATGGATTTCTTAATCGATGTCAAATGTTTTCTCGCTTTTTCGCACCACCTCTACCAACCCGGTACCGGCATCCGGCCGGAACCGTCAGCGTTCATTATCCATAAACTCCCTCCTTCGGCGGTTGGCTTGGTGTAGATTATCCTTCGTCCGTCCGGGGACCAGTCGGGCCTGGCGCCACCGTTCGACGTGAGTCGTCGAGGATTTATCCCGTCCATTGCAATGGTCCATATATCCCAATCTATTGACCAAACGACTTCCTGTCTGACGCCGGAAAACTGCGGCGAGCGGTAAACACTGTAGGGTCGACCGACTATGAAGCTATGAACGGTCCTGATCGAGGAGTCTGGGATGTTCAGAATCGCCAGGTGCGCCCTCTTTGCCGGAGAGTCTGTCCATTCTATGAAAAGAACACTGTCCCCTCTCGCAAACGAAGGCATCTAACCGTATCTAACTACAGATCTCTTATCACTTCCGTCCGTTCTCATGCGCCATACACCGCCCGAATCACCAATCGAAATACTGTATACAATCAGGGTATCTGAGTCCGCCCAGTCGGAATGGAACTGACGGCTTGTGAACGTCAACTGAGTGAGGCCATCCCCGTCAGCTTTCATTTTGTATAACTGAGCTCGATACGAGAACAGAAGCCACTCACCGTCCGGTGACCAATTCACGGTGGAGAATGTCGAGAAGTCGTCAACCACGAAGAGTTCCGTCGTTTCCCAGGTAGCGGTGTCAAGAAGGTAGATGCCGTGCTTTGGCGGACCAGAGCCGCTCCAACAGATCGCGAGTTCATTGCCGGACGGCGACCAAGCTGCATTCGCGCTGACAGACAAACCGTCAGGCTAAATCTTGGTAGGTGGCGGCTTGCGGTTGCAGGAACAGCCTTGCAAGAGTACAATTAACAATATCACCGTCAATACTATTCTTACCGTCAGCTTCCTCCAGATCGAGTTCATAGCCTTCATCCCATCCGCCTCAATCGCTGTCTTGATACCTAATCCCGTTGCTGTCATTATGCGCCCGTTGCGCCCTGTTCATCTGAGTGACGTTTCAAGCTATGAAACTGTGCAGCCCCGGTCAATCGCTTTTGTGGGGCGGTTAAGGGGGCCGCGATGTTGACTTGTCGCCGAGGTTTGGCTATACTGTCGGTCGCATCGTTGTCGAATCGGAGGTGTCACGCCATCGGAATCAGTCGGTTGTTCGATTTCACGCCAAAGCAGCTTGCCTTTGTAGCATTGTTATGCGCCACGTCTTTGTTGATGGGGAGCTATCTCTTCATTCGAACTTATGCCTGGCCGACCGACGATGCACCTCGGCTGTCGGTGGAGGTGTCAACGGACGCGGCTGATCATCGAGGGACATTCAGAGGGACGTTCACTCTTGATCCGAATGTGGCCCCGGCCGATTCGCTGGAACTCCTGCCCGGGATCGGTCCGGCTCTGGCCGACAGCATCGTGAAGTATCGCGCCATCCAAAGCTTCGACAGTATCGAGGACCTGCTCCGCATACCCGGCATCGGCCCCAAAACGCTGGAAAAAATGAAACCGTATCTTGAGGTGGGTTCACAGTGAGCACTGCTCCGGTGAGAATCGGGATTGATGATCGCGGCCGCTTTTTCTACGTAGCGCGGGTTCGCCAGGACGCCGGGCGGCCGAAGGTTGAGGCTTTGGCGCGTTTTGAGCGCTTGCTGGTGCGAAGCCATCCCATATTGGAATCCGGCGAGTTGCTTTTTGCCGTGGCCGATGATATGGTGAGAGTTAGCGATCTCCAATTGTCCGGCAGCGGACAGTTTCAGAGCGAACAGTTGGCGCGGTTTGAACAGTTCCAGTCGCTGTTGGATGACGAGACGGAATTCTGTCTGGATACTATACCGTTGGGCGCCGACGGTGATCGCTCTTTGGGTCTGGCTGTCAGGTGTGCTCGGCTGAGCGAACTGGTCAGACCGTTCACTGCCTCCGTGGGTGCTGATCTGGCGAAAGCGCAGTTTGCTCTTCGGGCCGAGGCGCTCGGTCAGGGTTTTCTCTCGTTCGGACGAGGTGCACCCGGCGAGTTCATTTGTCTGATCGATTTCAACGACCGACTTGTCTCTGTCTGTTTCATTTACAAAAAGAAAATCATGGGTGTCGCCCATCTGGTTACCAAGTCGTTTGATCTGACGACACCAACCGATTTCGAGCGCATGACTATTGAACTGAAGACGGTCGTCAATTTCAAGTTGGCCGCGTTTTCCCGGCAGAATGTCAGTGTTCCGCTGTCGGCTTTGGTTATTTCCGGCAGCGGACAGCAGGAACATGCCATGGAGATACTGAAGAAGTATTTCCCGGTGGCGATCAGCGAGGCCGGTATCTCAAGCGGCTTCTTCCCGCAACCGGACAGGATTTCGCAAATTCCGGCCGGAGAGTATCTGGTGGCGTTGGGTCTCACCTCGCTGAAGAGGGATCGGTTTCAGTGATAATAGGTGTTCCCGCAAAGTGATAATGTCCTAAATGAGCAAAGTAGAAATGTCCTACTGATAAGTTATAATGCCTTCCAAAAAGTAAGGGAGGATTATGGCTGGAGAGGATATTATCAGGATGAGGTTGCAGGAGTTGAAAAAGCTGAAGGTGTTGCATGCAGTTTTGGATAAGCGTTTTACGCAGAAGGTGGCTGCA
>JAUWIB010000041.1 GCA_030605565.1 bacterium | reverse complement strand
GAATATGTAACATGTGGGAGAACCACGAATAGCAGGTTGTGAGGACACTCTGATACAAATTGGACAAAAACAAAAGAACCGGATATCGAGGTAACCCTGAAAAGAACTTGACATGTATCATAGCAGGGCGGGTTTCGACATTCCGTATGCAGCCGTGCGCGACAAAGGAATCGGCTTCGCCGATGTCGAAACCACAGGGGTTTCGACCTACGGTTACTTCCGATCCTCTCCCCCGTTCAGTCCGTAGCAAACGAAAACGCCCGCCGGAATCCGGCAGGCGTTCTGAATTCACTTACAAGAGATAGACGATATCAGTCGTCGTCACCAACAAAGTCACAGTGCGGGACGCCGAGTTCACCATTGTTATAATCGTCGAAGTGATCTTTCCAATCGAGGATCATTTGCTGAGTGTCCTCATCCAGGCCGTCCCAATCCATGTAATCATGATCAGCCAGGAAAGCATCGGCATCGGTTACCCAATCACCGAGGACATCGGTAGCGCCACTAGCCAGGTTCAGTTTGGCTCCCAGAAGCTGGGCGTACAGTTTGGTAATCCCATTCTTGGAGTTACCATAGGTCTTCATTTTGAGGACATCCACAGCCGTCTGAGCGTCGTCCACCAGCAGGCTCTTGGCGCCGCCGGCATCGCCGAGCCAGATCGGCAGCAGCGGCGTAACGGCATCGGCCTGCGGACCAAAACCGGCGTGAGTCTTCCAGAAACCAATCGTTCTGGTGCAACCACCCGGAGGCGGGGTCTCAGGTGTCTCAAAACGGATCAGAGCGTACTTAGTCCAGTCGGTCTCCTGCTCCCAGCCGGTGTACAGAATGGTGCGGGCGCCGACATTGTCGTCTGGATTCAATTCCCAAATGTAGGCATCGGCGGTTGGGTCAATGCTGACACATTCAATCTGGCCATCCAGACTGTAACAGACTTCCAGATAGGGCTGGTTCTCGGCATTTTCGCGGCTGTTGAAGATGCTACGAGGGTAGTTGGTCCCCTGTTCCAGCAAGAAACCATAGTTCATGTAAGTGCCATCGAGCCAAGCCTGAAGCAAGCCGGTCACGTCGGCTGAACGCCAGCCTTCACCATCAACGGTAAAAGCGCCATCGATGCCGGCCGCATAGGCTTCACCGAAGTTGTTCCAAGTAACACCCATCTCGGTCCAGTCGTCGGTAATCCGGTGGACGTTGACTGTGTGACTACTGGACTGAATGATGTAGATGTTGAGAGTGGCTGTTTCCAGAACCGCACCGGGCGGCAGTTCCAATGAGATGGCCCCGGCCATCAAGTTGGCTGAACCGTCAATCGGCGCTGTTGGGCCGGACTGGTTCGAGCAACCGGCGACGATCAATGCCAGAGTCGCGAGGGTGAGGATCAGAATGTGTCTTTTCACCACTACAACCTCCTTGCGTAAGTGAGTAACATTTCGGTACTTAATGTCTTTGGGCGGGTGACTGTCGATGTTCAGACCTTACCGAAGGAACAAAAGGGTGTGAACAACAGGCAGAACCTTCCCCTACTTTCATTTCCGCTTATGACCGTCGCAAAAAGCGTGCGACGTTGACAGTTGTTCTAACCGAACACTGCCCGACCAACACAAAGACGACCATAATTGACCGAATATAGCGACTTTTCACCGAAAGGTCAAGTGCTCCTGGGACCAGTCAGAGGCAAAACGCGGGCTGACCGCGAGAACTACAGGAGTCCAGTATGCAACCAACTGCGGTTTATGGATATGTGATTGAACAATTCGCCGACTTTTCATCGGATCATTATCCCGATCAGTGATCGTCTTTTGCAGAACCTGTTGTTCGATCATACTCTAAGGAGAAGGCCCGAATCGGAATGTCCGGTCAGAACCTCGGCACAACCTTTGCTGCTTTGAAGTCCAACAGATTTACCTGCCCGTGAACGAAAGTAAACGGGAGTGGTGCGCGCTGGGCAACCAGCCACCTGACGTTAGAGTCGGGCATCCCCCCTCCGCCACTCCCGCTTTTTTTGTACTATCTTTGCACGACATCCCCCGTTCAAAACTCGACCCTACCTGCCGACAATTATGAGGATATAAGAATTTTATGTCGAGGATATCTTCGTGAGACAATGGCTTCTTCGTCAATTCCATCCGGCTCTGCTTTCGCGATTGGGCCAAATTATTGTTGTCCAGGTGATTTTTGTCTTTACGGCTGTCGCCTTGATAATATTCTTCCCCAATCGTGATGCCCGAGTCGACTTCGGGTCAACCAGCGAGGAGCATCTTAGTCCGGCCGGGACGGCCGTCGAACAGATTTCAGCAGAGGATAACGGTTCAGCGGTGCCAACCATTGACAAGAAATCTCATCGGGCTCTAGACTCGCTGTTCGCGTCTGATGAGAAGTATGACTACGCTGCTGTTTACTTAACGGACGACCATAATGGTATTTCGAAGGTTTATACCTACGAGGGCGATGAACAGGACTATAGATCGCTGATGGGGGAAATCGATCTTTCGTGGTTGGTGGATTCTCCCGCTGGAAGGTCTTCTACACAGCGTGATCTCGGTCAGTGGGTACCGGTGAGTATGGGCGCCGGCCATTTCATTTATGGTTATCGCTTTGAGACGGCGTCGGGCGCCCCGGCTCTGCTGGTGATGGTTATGGATCAGGAGTTTGTGGTCTCAAACCGCAACACTCTTCTGTACGGGTTGCTGCTGCTGTTCCTGGGATCAATCCTGGTGTCGCTCTTGACCGTGCACTTGATCGCTCGCCGCTTCCAAAGCCCTCTGAAAAGGTTGGAACAGGGGCTTGAGAAAACGGCGTCCGGAGAATTGTTCTACCTGCTTGAAGTTGACGGCAACACCGAGTTTAATCGACTCGTGGCCTCGTTCAACCAGATGTCGAAAACACTTTGGAACAACCAGCAGACACACAAGAAGTACAACCAACTCCTGAAGAACGCTTACCTTACTCAGGCCGAGTCACAGGTGTTTCTGGCCACCCTGATCGACTGCTCACCCTGCTCCATAGTAGCCGCATCTTCGGAGGGCGAAATCGTCATATTCAATCGCATGGCGGCCGAAGTCTTCGGTTATGAAAACGGCGAGGCGCTGGGCGCCACTATAGACAAATTGTTCGCAGCTTCTCGTGACGTCGAGAGATCAGTTTCACCGACCCAGCAGAGTGAGAAGTCCGGAGAAGTCGTCTGTCGGCGCAAGGACGGCTCAATGTTTCCGGCCTTTCTGGTGGTATCGCAGCTATCCACCGATTCCGGCCATCCGCCGGTTCATCTGTTTATCTTCCTGGACATTTCCGAAAGCACGAATTTCCAGGAGATGATGGTCAGCGTGGATCGTTATTATACGCGAGGCGAGATGGCGGGCGACATCGCCCACGAGATCAACAACTACCTGGCTGTCCTGAGCGGCAATATAGAATTGATGCCGTTGTTCCTGAAGAGGGGTGATCAGGAGAAGATAACCAAGAAGCTGGAACTCATGAAAACGACGGTCGACAGAATCGCCCGATTCGCCGACGGCCTTATGGACGTCAATCAGGGCGAAGCGAAATTCGTACCGGTCGACCTTAACCAGCTAATACAGAACATGCTGGCGTTCCTGGAACCGCAAAACCGGTTCGATGGAATCGAGTTTGTAACCGAATTATCAGCCGAGTTACCCCTGGTCGAACTCGACCAGAATCAGATCCAGCAGACACTCGTCAACCTGATCCAAAATGCTGCCGATGCTCTGGTCGACGGTCCCACCCCAAAAGAGATACGGGTCTGCACACAACGGCTGTCCCGAAGCAATCGCGTCCGAGTGGCCGTCATCGATAACGGCCCCGGGGTAAGCGCTGAGTTCGAATCCTCGCTGTTCGAGAAGCGTTTTACTACCAAACGCAAAGGGCACGGTTATGGCCTGGTGACCTGCCATCGCATCATCGACAAACATAGCGGACGTATCGGATACCTTCATGACACTGGCGCTGAGTTCTTCTTTGAGATTCCGATTAATCATCAGCAGGATTCGGAGTCACCAACAAAACCAGCTGCCATTGACGCCTCGGCTGGCGTCTAACTTTTAGTTGCCGCCAACAGCCGGCGCCTTTAGCTTGGCTCCCATGCTGGCTTCCCGTAAAACAAACTCCACCGGGATGGACCCGCGATTTCTCGCCGCCTTGCTTCTGGCGCTGGCAGTTGTGATCGTCCTGATTACATGGTTAGGTATTCGCGAAAGCCGTCAGGACAGCCTGCGCCTGCTGAAGATGCAGGGGGTCGCTTTTACCGAGGCGCTGGCCCAGGCGGCGGAGAATGCCATGGCCTCGGAGTCCTATTATGACTATCTGGCTCATCTACGCTATGGCGAGATAGTGCGCAGTGTTGTTCGCCATGATCTCTCTTCGATATCCGATCAGCAATTGACCCAGATAGCCATCGAGCACGATTTGTACGGTCTGTTTGTACTCAACTCCGCAGCCATCCTCACGGCCGGCGGCGTGGCACGCGGTTCGGAAACAGGTCCACCGCCGTTTGTATTGGACGAAGCCGCTCTGCTTCTCGGGCAGCCGGAGCACAAGTACGTCATGCTTCTGGATGAAGGCGAAGTACCCGGAGAAATCGTCCACTACTATCTCGAGCTAACCAGCGACTTACAGTGGGTCGTGGTTCTGATGGCCGACGCGGTGTTTTACGTTGAGGCTTTGCGCCAAACACAAATCGGATACCTAGCGCAGAACATGGCGCGAGAGGAAGGCGTTGAGTACATCATCTACCAGTCAACCGAAGGCATTGTCTTCGCCTCGCGCAAGACCGGCCGGCTTCTCGCCATCGAGAGCGACCCTTTCCTGACGGAGTCGTTGGACAGTGACAGTATCCGCCACCGCGCGCTCGATTTCCAGGGAAGGCAGGTGCTGGAGTTGGTGCGGCCGTTTTCGTCTGAGAAGTACCCTTTCGGTCTCTTGCGCGTAGGTCTGTCGCTGGAAGGATACTATGTGGTGTCGAGGGGGTTTGATCGCCTGATGCTCGGTCTGGCGGCGGTCATGTTTGGCCTGATCCTGGTGGGGCTGCTATACCTAAGAAGCCGACGCCGTCGCAAGGAACTGTCGCGGCGTTACAGCCATATCAAGACGGTTACCGACAGAATTTTCGACGAGATGCGCACCGGGGTCGCCGTCGTTGATCATCACGGAACGATCACGCTGGTAAATGACGCCTTCGAGAGAATCTTCGGACTGACCGGGTCCATGGGTCGGTCGTGGGAAAAGCTGATCGGAGAACCACGACTGGCTCTTTCGACGCTCCGAGCCAGCCGCGGAGTATCGAATGAAACAGAAATCACTATCGAGCGTGACGGTGACAAGCGCTATCTCCTGGTGGCATCTTCCGACCTCCAACCAGAGGATGCGGAACAGGCGGGAGTGATCGTTGTCGTCTATGACATCACCCGCCTGAGACAGTTCGAGCGCAAGGCGGCACGGCGGGAGCGACTGTCGGAGATGGGTCATCTGGCTGCCGGTGTAGCGCATGAGATTCGCAACCCCCTCAATACTATCTCGATTGCCGCTCAGCGCCTTGAATCGGAGTTTACACCCAGGGATGACAGGGACGAATATGTCTCGATCACTTCTCAGATACGAACCGAGACGATCCGTCTGAATGAGATCATCACACGGTTCCTGGCCCTGGCTCGCGATGAAAAGAGACGATCGCAGCCCGTACGGCTGGACAGCCTTGTCACCGAACTCGTGCTATTCCTCAAACCCGAGGCTGACGCTCTTGGAATCCAGTTATCGACGGAACTTGCACCGAACCTCGAGATCAAGGCTGATCCCGACGCTCTCAAACAGATATTCACCAACCTGTTTACCAATGCCAGGGAAGCTCTGGCTGGGCGACCGGGTCGCATTCTGATCACAGTTCAACGTGACGATCAACTGGTGCGGATTGGATTCGCCGACAGCGGTCCGGGGATCCCTGCTGAATTACGAGAACGCATTTTCGCACCGTACTTTACTACCAAGGACGCCGGCACCGGGTTGGGCCTGCCGACCGTGTACAAGATCGTCACCGAGATGGGCGGCGAGATCACTGTTCGCGACAGCGACCTCGGCGGCGCCGAGTTTGTGATCACGCTGCCGACACACTCCTCTTCGTAGGGCAGAATCTTGTAGGTCGAAACCCCTGGTCCGAAGGACTGTCCTGAGCGGCTGGGTGGCCCATCCGCTTGGAGGCTGTCTCATAACTCGGTTGTGAATGCATCGTCCTCACCACTGTTTATGTGCACAGATTCTAACACCGCGTAGGGTGGGGGCTTGTCTCCCACCTCGATTCCGGCGGACACAAGGCCCGCCGCTACGCGATAG
>JAUWIB010000140.1 GCA_030605565.1 bacterium | reverse complement strand
GAAAGTTGCTCCCGTCGGCAGGGTCGAAGTCGACAGAGCCGGGATGGTGGCGTCCGGGTCGCTCGCCGTGATGCCGAAGTTCAAGTTAACATTCTCAGTGGTCGCTTGCGGCCCGATTGGGTCGAGCACCGGCGATTGGTTACCGGCCTCGTTGATCGTTATTACAACTTGTTCGCTGTCAATCAGAGCGCCGTCGTCCGCATAGAAGGTGACATTGTGTATACCTGCATCGGTGAAGCCGGGGGTCCAATCGAACGCGCCCGAGCCGTCACCGTTGTCTATGAAAGTTGCTCCCGTCGGCAGGGTCGAAGTCGACAGAGCCGGGATGGTGGCGTCCGGGTCGCTCGCCGTGATGCCGAAGTTTAGATTTATGTTTTCAGTTCCGGTCTGCGGACCGATGGGATCAATAACCGGTGATTGGTTACCGGCTTCGTTGATAGTGATCGTGACCAATTCGCTGTCGGCCGCGGCGGAATCATCTGTAGCATAGAAAGTAACATTGTAGATCCCGGCGTCGGTGAAGCCGGGTGTCCAATTGTAATCGCCACTGCCATCGCCGTGATCGATGAAGCTCGCACCGGTCGGCAAGGTGGACGTTGTCAGGGACGGGATCGACTCACCATCGGAAGCCGTCACAGCGATATTGAGCAGCACATCCTCAGTGCCGGATTGCGGTCCGATGGCGGCCAGGACCGGCGTTTGGTTACCGGCCTCGGTTACGGTTATCGTTACGAATTCGCTGTCATCCACCAGCCCGTCGGAGGCGTAAAACAGAACCACGTAGACACCGCTCTGGAAGAAGTCGGGCATCCAGTCGAAACTACCGGTCCCGTCGCCGTTGTCTGCGAACGTCGCACCTGAAGGCAGGATTGAGGTTTGCAGCGATGGGAAAGTACTGTCGGCATCGGTAGCGATGATCGGCAGGCTCAATAGCACGCCTTCAAGAACTACCTGAGCACCGATCGGCTGCAAGACCGGCGTTTGGTTGCCGGCTTCGTTGACCGTGATGGTAACAACTTCACTATCGACCGCCGCCGAGTCGTCAGTGGCGTAGAAGGTAATGTTGTAGGCCCCATCCTGCATGTAGACCGGCGTCCAGTCAAACGTGCCGCTGCCATCACCGTTATCGACAAACGAGGCGCCGGTGGGCAGCAACGAGGTTGTCAGGGTCGGCGTGCTCTCCGCATCAGTGGAAGAGACACCGAAATTCAGGTTGATCCCTTCGGTCGTCGTCCGGGCTCCAATTGCCGCCAGGACAGGTAGCTGGTTGCCGACCTCGTTCACGGTGATAACGACTTGTTCACTATCGATCAAAGCGCCGTCATCAGCGTAGAAAGTGACGTTGTAGATTCCGGCGTCAACAAAGCTCGGTGTCCAATCGAAAGTACCGGAACCGTCACCGTTATCGACGAAGGTTGCACCGGTAGGCAGGGTCGAGGTCGACAGAGCCGGGATGGTAGCATCAGGATCGGTCGCCGACACACCAAAAGTCAACAGCACATCTTCGTCAGTGGATTTCGGACCTATACTCGCCAGAACCGGAGACTGGTTGCCGGCGTCAAAAACGGTTATAGTAACCTGCTCGCTATCGACTGCCGCCGAATCGTCGGTGGCATAGAAGGTAATATTGTGTATCCCGGCGTCGGTGAAGCTCGGTATCCAGTTAAAGTCACCACTGCCGTTGCCGTTGTCGATAAAGGTGGCGCCGGTCGGCAACGTGGATGTCGTCATGAGCGGCGTGGACTCAGCGTCGGTTGCGGATACACCGATAGTGAGCAAAACATTTTCTGTGGTTGACTGGGAGCCAATTGCAGCCAACTGTGGAAGCTGGTTGCCCGCCTCGTTGACAGTGATAACAACTACCTCGCTGTCCACCGCGGCGGAGTCATCGGTAGCATAAAATGTAACCGGATAACTGCCGGATTGCATATATGTTGGTGTCCAGTCGAAATCACCGGACCCATCGCCATTGTCGACAAACGTCGCGCCGGTCGGCAACGTGGATGTCGTCAGCACCGGTGTGCTCTCGATATCAGTAGCACTCACGCCGAACGCCAGTAAGACGGCCTCAGTGGTACTCTGAGCGCCAATCGAACTGAGGATCGGCAATTGGTTGCCGGCCTCGTTGACCGTTATCGTGACCTGTTCGCTGTCCACGGCGGCCGAGTCGTCGGTAGCATAGAATGTAATCGGATAACTGCCGGATTGCAGGTAGGTAGGTATCCAGTCGAAGTCGCCGGTGCCGTCGCCATTGTCCAAAAAAGTTGCGCCGGAAGGCAACGCGGATGTCGTCAGCGTGGGTGTGCTCTCGATATCGGTTGCTGAGACGCCGAAAGCGAGCAGAACATTCTCGATAGTTGATTGAGCGCCAATAGTGGCCAACGTAGGAAGTTGGTTACCCGCCTCGTTGACGGTTATAGTAACCACTTCACTGTCGACGGCGGCCGAGTCATCGGTTGCATAAAACGTGACATCATATATCCCGGACTGCAGGTAATCGGGTGTCCAGTTGAAATCACCGGATCCGTCGCCGTTGTCAACGAAAGTCGCACCGGTCGGAAGGGTCGAACTGGTCAGAGTGGGCGCGACGCCCTCGGCATCGGTGGCCGAAACGCCGAATGTCATCGGCACATTTTCAGTGGTGCTCTGGGCGCCGATGGCAGCGAGTACCGGAAGCTGATTGCCCGGCTCCGTGACGGTGATAATCACCACCTCACTGTCGACGGCGGCCGAGTCGTCGGTGGCGTAGAAAGTGATTGAGTAAGTTCCCGATTGCGTGAAAGTGGGCGTCCAATTGAATGAACCAGTGCCGTCGCCGTTATCAGTGAAGCCGGCGCCGGTGGGGAGCGTGGAACTGCTCAGCGATGGTATGCTCTCGGCATCGGTGGCCGAGACACCAAAGGTCAACAACACGTTTTCAGCGGTGGACTGGGCGCCGATGGCCGCAAGTACGGGTAGTTGGTTACCGGCTTCGCTCACCGTAATTGTCACTACTTCGCCGTCCAGTGTTGCAGAGTCATCGGTGGCGAAGAATGTCACATTGTAGGTACCGCTTTCCGTGTACCCAGGTGTCCAGGTGAAATCGCCGGAGCCGTCGCCATTGTCGACAAACGCGGCTCCAGCCGGCAGATTAGAAGCTGTCAGGGTCGGAATGCTCTCCGGGTCTGACGCTGTGACAGGAAATGCCAGCGTACTGCCCTCGGTAACTGATTTCGGACCGATCGGGGCAAGCACCGGATCCTGGTTGCCGGCTTCCACCACCGTAATCACAACAGTTTCCGAATCGATATCTGAGGGAAAGGCGCCGTCTGTTGCGTAGAAAGTGACGTTATAGTCACCGCTTTCAATATACGAGGGTGTCCAACTGAAAGAACCGGTTCCATTACCATTGTCGATGTATATCGCGGCGCCCGGGAGGCTGGAACTTGTCATCGAAGGAATGTCACCATCCGGGTCAGATGCTGACGTGCTAAAGGTGAGAACCGCACCCTCAATAACGCTTTGGGATCCTATCGCACTCAAGATGGGGAATCGGTTAATGTTGGTCACGGTGATCGTGACCTGCTCGGAATCAATCACCGCCGGGAAGGCCGAGTCGGCAGCGTAGAAAGTTACATCATATGTCCCGCTGTCGCTGAAGGTCGGGGTCCAGTTGAAAGTCCCGGCGCCATTGCCGTTGTCAATGTATGTAGCCGTGCCGGGCAGAGTGGAACTTGACATAACCGGCGTGTCGCCGTCAACATCGGAAGCCGAGGGGCTGAAAGTCAGGTTGACGTTTTCATCAGTAGACTGCGCGCCGATACTCGCCAGCACCGGGGCATCATTGACCGCCGTCACCGTAAACACAGCCGGATCGGAATCGAAAAGCAGACCGGGATCGGTGGCGGTGAATGTAATCGTCTCACTGCCGTTCCAGTCGGTAGTCGGAATCGAGATAGTCGCGACACGATTGATATCGATGGCAACCGTCAGTTCGGTGTTGCCGGAGTAAGTCCAGGTGATCTCACTGTCGAGGTTGTCAACATCCGAAACATAGTCATCAAGATTGATCGTGGCGAAACTGCCGCCCTCGAGAACCGTCTGGTCGGGAATGTCACTCACCACCGGAGGCTGAGGGACATTGGTCACGGTGATCGTGACCTGCTCAGAATCAATCACCGCCGGGAAGGCCGAATCGGCAGCGTAGAAAGTTACATCATATGTCCCGCTGTCGCTGAAGGTCGGGGTCCAGTTGAAAGTTCCTGTGCCGGTGCCGTTATCGACATAAGTAGCTGTGCCGGGAAGGGCCGAGGCGCTCATGACCGGCGTGTCGCCGTCAACATCGGAAGCCGACGGGCTGAAAGTCAGGTTGACACCTTCGTTGGTGCCTTGCGCGCCGATACTCGCCAGCACCGGGTCCTGGTTGACATTGGTCACAGTGATCGTGACCTGCTCAGAATCAACGTCGGCAGTTACCGCGTCGCCGGCATAAAAGGTAACCAGGTACGTTCCGGAATCGGAGAAGGTCGGTGTCCAGTCGAAGGTGCCGGTGCCATCCAGTAAGTCTGTGAAGCTCGCCGTGCCGGGCAGGGTCGACGTCGACAACACCGGTGTGGTGAGGTCGGCATCGCTGGCCGTAATGGTAAAGTTGAGGTTCACACCTTCATTGGTTGTTTTCGCTCCGATAGGATCCAGAGTCGGCGCCGTCTGAGCGACCACTCCGGCACTCAGGAGGAAGATCAAGCCAAGTGCAATCGACAGGTGTCTTGTTATCATCTGTGAAATACCTCCAGGGTGCTTACTTCAGCAATAACATCTTTTTGGTCTGGCTTTCCTGTCCGACCTGTAGTTTGTACAGGTAGACGCCGGAGGCCACTTTCTGTCCGTTGTCGCCGGCCGAATTCCATTCCACCTGGTGCTGACCCGGTGGCAGGAAGTCGTTGATCAACGTAGTGACTTTTTGTCCGATGATATTGAAAATATCCAGTCGGACGTTCTTGGCCCGAGGGCCGAACGAGAATTCGATAGTAGTAGTCGGGTTGAACGGGTTCGGATAGTTCTGGGCTACCTTGAACGACGTCGGCAGAGGAGCATCCAGTCCCTCGACGCGAACGGCCGAGGCTGAGGATGTGGCCAGAAGCGCTTTGTTCAGCTTAATCTGGGCGGTATCGCCCGATGCAACATGCTTGTTGGTCGTCACCGGTATCTCCACCAAGTCGGCCAGGCCGAAGTTGATCAGTCCGGACGAGTGGAGATTGCCGGAGTGCAACAGAACTTTCAACTTGCCGCCGCCGTTGTTTGAGGAATTGATCGACATGAAGGAGGCATCCTCGCCCAACTGCGGTTTACCCAGGAACACGGTGGCGGGATCATACAAAATCTCAAGCTCGACACCGGCGATATCGGTCGGTAGTTCAGAACTCACCACCACCATACCGGAGACGCCGCGCTCGAGGTCATCGTAATCCAGTTGCACTTTGGCAAACTGATCTTCGTAGCGCAGGCCGGGAGAAACCGGTGAGGCGCCGGTGAGGATCATGTTGATGATCGCCACCAGGTCGAAGACGTCGACGTTGGCATCGAAGTTGACATCACCGACATCCATCTTGCGCTGATCGAAAGTGTAAGCTTCAATAATATAACCGACCACACTTACAAGATCGGCGACATCGACGTTTAGGTTCATGTTAACGTCACCAAACATGTCCACCTGGATGACGCCGGTGTCGGCGATAAGCGGCAGGGAGGGGAAATCGGGATCGGGGTTGACCGATTCCCAGGCGAGATTGAAATAAACCGGATACTGACCGGGAAGAGCACCGCTTTCTACGCCCATATCGATCTGGAGAATCTCGGTGCCGTCGGTACCGATCGGCTCGTTGGCCATTCCGAAAGTCAGGATGCGCACCTCACCGGGCGTGGCGCCGATATTGTGGTAGATGACGTATTCCGCGGTGTTAATATTGGTCAACACGTTGTTGACATCGAAGTTTTGCTCGTCAAAGAGGAAGTCGAACTGGACGCCGTAGACCGTCTGCGAAGTAACCAGATTGACCGGAAAGAGGAAGCTTGGCTTTCCATCAATGCCGCCCCGGGCACTCCTCTCGGTGGAGGAAGTGAACAGTTTGTCATAGTCCGGTTCGGCGACGTTGATCTGAACGGTTACCGAAACCGGTGATGTAATGTCGTCCCGGGCGCGGAATGTCGCGGTCACCGTTCCCGCCTGGCTCATGGTCGGCGTGAAAGTGAACGTACCCGAGGCCGAGCCGGTGCCGGTAACGGTTGGGAAGGTGGCGTTAGTCGGCAGGCTGGTTGCCTCAAGGGTGATAAAGTCGTTGTCCGGGTCGGTTGCCGACACCGTGAATACGAGAGTATTGCCGACATCGACATAATGTGAAGTGTTCACGTTGATCTGTGGCTGGTGCGGATCGGGCGGCGGCTGGCCGCCGTCCTGGACCAACATGTTGACCGTGGCGGTGTCGGCCGAGTACTGGTTCTTGGCTATCAAGGTGTATATATAGGTGCTGGCAGTGCTGGGGGCATACACAAACAGGTCGTCGTTGGGGACGGTGGTGATGTGGTCGACGCTGGGGCCGGTAAGGAACACTGAATCAGCGTTGACCACCGCCCAGGAGACCTGGAATCCATCGCCAAGACCGACGGAGTCATTTGGAACGTTGGAGGCAAAGCTTTGGATACTGGCGTCCGGCGTGGCATCGGCGTGGAACCAGCCATCATTTGTGGTCGGGTACAAGACTGAGGTGCAGGTAACGGTGTCGAGGTATATGTCAATTTCTAAAGGATCTATCGAGGTCGTGTCGTGGATCCACACTTGGCAGTCACGGTCAACGCTCATGTTGGTGCGGCGACAGTCGGCGCAGAAGGCCGTCAACATCGCGGGATCAATCACGACGAACTCGTTGACCTCGCGGTACTGGAAATAGGCCGAGTCGCCGTCCTGTACGATAGTAGAGTCAGTGAGAAAGGGCAATCGAAAGATCACATCCCCGTCGCCGGTGGTCGGCTCCATTCGTGGCGGCGTCAGCGTCGAGTCGCCACCAGTGCCGGTGAAACCGAGGTTGAAGGCACAGATGATGACAGCATGGCCACTGTCTGCGCTTTGCTCCGATAACTGGGCGAAAAAGACCTCTTTGGTGTCGTCGATCGCATCTTGTTGGTCTTGAGCTGCCTGAAGCTGGCCGGCCAACTGGTATTGGAGGAAAAGCGTATCTTCGGGATAGAACTCATTGTCGGGGTAGGTAACCGGAATGAGCATAGATGGGTCGTATTCGATCAGGATCAAGAAACCCGAGGTCGTGTCCACGGTTTTCAACCGAACCGGCATCCAGACCGTGTCACCGGGCCTGCCGGTGAACTCGACAATGGTGATGTCGTCCACCGAGGACTCAGTGATCGAGTCACAGTCGATGTAGTTGTTGATACAGTCGTAACCGCCAACCTGGGCTAAAACGGGTCCGGCCAAAGCCAGAAGCAGCAAAAGGGCGGCGGCAGTGATCTTCTGAAATCTCATCTTAATAACCTCCAACAAACCAATTGTTATCACGTTCATGCCGGTCTTGCCGGCTGTTTATTTCATCAACATCATCTTGCGTGCAAAAGCGCCGCTCTCGGTGCGCAGCCGGTAGAAGTACACTCCGGAGGCCACTGAGTGTCCATACTCATCTCGGCCTGCCCAGGTCACGCTATGGTGGCCGGCGTCAAGTCGGCGGTCCAACAGCGTTGCAACCTCACGACCCAGCAAATCGTATACGGTCAACCGAACGTCGGTGCCGGCCAATAAGTCGAAATCAATACGAGTTTCCGGGTTGAACGGGTTGGGATAGTTCTGGTGCAAGGTGAAACCTTCCGGTACCGCCTTGCCCGCCGAGGCAAACGAAACCGCCGCGGTTCGCCCATCAGCACCAGCCAGATCGACCGAGGTGATCTCAAAGTCCGACAGCCCGGAAACCGAAAGCAAATCGTGGCTGCCGGGAGGCATCTTAGCGCCGTTCATGCTGTAAATGAACACCCGAACCTCCGAATCAGTCGTGAGAATGCGAACATCCATATTTTCGCTCAGGTTTCTGATTCTCTCGCGGCTGACCGGCTCTGAAGTTCGGAGCGTCAGAAAGACGCCTCCAACTTCAAAGTCGGTGTGGTAACTGATAACGGCGTCGCCTTCACGTCGGTAGGTCTCAACCGTAGCTAACAAATCGTGAGGGACAATCGGTCGAGAAACCTTGGCGCCTTCCATGATCCTATTAATGAGGGTAACCAGATCGGCTATAGTGCCCAGAATGTGGTCATGGTTCATGTCGGAGTTGGCCAACTGCAGGGCATTCATGGGATAACCGCCCGGATTCATGAAGGAGTTGGAAAAATAGACGTAGTCACTGACTTCATAAGTGAACCCGTTGAGATTGATGTCACCGATATTCACATCGCCCATCTCACGGATGGCGACATAGCCGTCATAGTAGTAGATCTGAGACTGTTCGATCTTTACGCCGGCGTCATCGGTAAGGGTATTGTCATCATTGACCGGGGCATCGAGGAATTGAAACCTGATTGGAATATATATGCCGGCCAGATTGATGTCATTGGCAATTACAAAGATGAACCGCGCTAACGAACCATCACCGGGCGGCAAAGACTCGGCAGGCTGCGGCGTGGCGCCGCCCAGATCGGCTATCCCCACGATTCGTACGAGGCCCGGGGTAGCGAATTCGTCGTAGGTGTACTCGAAATACTCGAAGTCAGCCGCTCTGGTATCGGTGGTGGTGAGGCTGATCGGCCACATTGCACTGGCGTCATACTTGACCAGAAGATTGAACGAACCGACCGGCAGATCGTTGGTTAGGTTGATATCGTAAAAGACATTATCGCCCGGATAGGCGCGGGCACTGTCCAGCCACAGGGTATAAGCCGCGTCGGCAGAACCACTGACAAGCAAGCCGGATCCAGCCATCACGTCGGAGTGACAGACTGGGGCGACCAGCATCCCGAGCACTGCAAGGGCGGTTATAATCCTGACAACTCTCATAAAATACCTCAAACTACTTATATCTTCGCCACGGTGGCGGTTCATGCCGATTGCCTATTGAGCAATTACCGGACCGAAACTCAACCGGATTGATACTGCCGGACTGTCATGCCGGGCATTACAAGATCGTCCGCTTAAGCACTTAGACGGCCTCTGTCGGTTTTCTACAGTGGCATGAACAGTAATGGCTTAACGGCCTGCTGTCGATACCAAATCAAGCTTTGAACACTCGGACTATAAAAGTCCCCTTGTAGTAACGTGTGTGACCCACGGCGACGAGGAGAGATGTCTTCCCGCAAAAGTCATCGTCTCTACGCAATCGCGCAACCTGTTGCACAAGGGGCTCTCTGCGCGATCACCTCTCTTACAAAATAAAAAAAAATGACCATTTAGCAAGGAGTTTCCGCGTTTTCCAAGCATCAGGTCAAGTAGTTGATTCCAAGTCATTTCAGACTCTTTTCTCTAAGTTATTCAATCGATATCAGTAGATTCTCCTGTTTTCTCCTTCAGTTATAAACTCCCCGGAAAGGAATTAACCTTTCCGGGGGAGTATCTAAGCACAAACAGGCTTACTTCAAGAGCACCATCTTCTTGGTGTCGACGAAGTTCTCGGTATCCAGCTTATAGAAGTAGACACCTGAGGCCATGTTGGCAGCGTCCCAGTCAATCGAGACCATACCAGCATCGGCGGAGCCGGAGAAGGAAGTGACCTTCTGACCAGTTACGTTGTAAATGGTCAGGCTGTAGTCACCACCGGTCGGCAGCGCAAAGGCGATAGTGGTCTTCGGGTTGAACGGGTTCGGGTAGTTCTGATGCAGCTTGTAGCTGAGCGGCACGTTCTTGGCGGCAACCGGAGCGCCGTCATACGTGGCCATTTCAACACTAACGATGTTAGCGTCAAAGGAAAGGAACTCGCCCACAAAGCCGGCTTCACGTTCGATCTTAGAGATCAAGACCTTCGTGTTACGGCCGTCAAAGGCATAGCTCATTTCCATGTTATCAGCCAGCAAGCGAGGAGCTACGTTACCCTCAAGTACGACAAGGGCAGCGCCCATCTTGGTATCGACGGACATCACACCATTCTCGTAGGCGAAGGAAGCAGCTTCCGCACCGAGCTTCGGATACGGCAGAGCGTCACCGACGATGATACGGATCTGGTAAACCAGATCAGCAACACTGAGAGTCAAGCCATCAGCGTTCACGTCAGTAGCAGCGACCTGACCCGGCATGTTGACATTAAAGACGCCAATACCCTTCACGAAATAGTTGCTGAACAGAACGGCGTCAGCGATTTCGTTGGGGTTACCGTTGAGGTTAATGTCACCGCGGTCATCGATCGAGTCGGCGCAGACGATGTCCACACCACCGTTGTAGAAGTCAACGAACTGCATCGGGAGCGGCTTCATCTCGTACGGCCACTCCTGGGCGTAGACAGTGTCGAAGCACTCGGCCTGCACACCGGTGTAGGTCGGGAAGCCCGTGTACATGTTCTCGATATGACCGATGAGGTCAAAGTCGATGACATAACGGGAGACACCCTGGACCGAAGCCAGCGTGTCGTCGACCGGATGATAGGCGATACTGTTATCGCCGCAGTCCATCCAGAAGAACCGGATCGGCACGTACATGCACTCGAGAGTACGGTCATTGCTGACCAGGAAGTCGAGTGAGAACAGCACGATCGGCTTCGGACTCAGTTGCAGGCAAGACGGATGGTTGGCGCCATTGTTGGTCTCAGCAATCGCGACCACGCGGAGCATGCCGCTGGGGCACTGGTTGCCGCAGTTGCCAAACGGGCCATAGCGATAGTTGAAATACTCCCATCCACAGATGGTGTGCATGTCGCCGGGAATGGCGGCCTGGAAGTTCAACGCCGAAGCGTCATAAGCGATCAGGAAGTCCCAACCGCCCATTTTCTCAGAACCCTTGTTCAGAGTAACGTCGACGAGCACATGCAAACCCTGGGGGGTACCATGGGTCTTCTCGATCCGAACTTCAAAAGGCTCAACTTCGAGAACGTCGAAATAGACCGGGCAGCAGACCGTATCCAAACCGTCGGTAATGCACACCGTTACGGTGTACAATATGCCGCCGTCGAGCGGACTGTCGGTGTCAAAAGTCACCACGTCGCCGTTCAGGTAAACGGGACCAGTACTGAGCGGGCTGACGGCATTAGGAGGAAGGAAGATCGTGGTTGGGTCACAGTCGACATCATCATAAGTCATGGTGATTTCGCCCGTATTACCCATACCGACCTGAACAAGGTCACTACAGCCACCGGTGAAGATCGGAGCGGCGTTGGTGAAGTTCAGGTTGGTAGTGGTGTTCACCCACTGGCCAACATGCATCGCATCGTGGGCACCAAGGGTAACCACAATGGAGGCGCCGACATCAGCAAGAACCGGCTGGTAAGTGTACTGACAGGTCCAGGTAGTCGTAGTCAGACCACCGGCTCCATCCTCTTGGAAGGTTGCCGGCGGGTCCCAGTCGGGCGGGTCGTCCTGATCCACGACCGCGTAGTCAAGTACCACGAGGTCACAATGATCGCCAGAGTAGCTGAGGTTTTCCAGAGTCCAGATTACGTTCTGGTCCGGCACGTCAAAGGTCTCGTAGCAATGCGGACCATCCCAGGAGGGCGGGAAGGAACCAACGGTCGAACCGTAAGCCCACATCCAGGTGCCTGTCGGCGGATAGTAGGTCGAGTCGATGCAGACGGTCTCGCCTGCGATCGAACCGGTGAAGTCCAGTTTGAACCATACAGCAGGACCATCATAGAGTGGAGGCAAGCCGTCGCCGGTGGAAACGGAGCCGCCAATGCCGAGCACGTCATCACCACCGCCTCCATCCCAACTGAATGGGTTGAATGACCAAATCAGGTTGAAGTGGTCCTCGGCCGGTCCCCATGTGAACTCGTCGTCATAGTCCACTCCTCGGACCGTGCCGACTGACCACGTGGCGCCGCCAGTGGCAGTCACTATGTAACCATTGGTGATACCCTTGGCCTTGTACACCGGATCAAGGTTGCGATAGCTGAAATGGAAAGTAACGGGACCGACGTTAATCGGGATCTTGTCGTTCAGAGGACCCATGAGACCGTCAACCGAACCCAGATACACATCGCCACCGTTTTGCGCAAAGGCCATGCCAAATGAAAGGGTCAAGAACAATGCAAGCATCAAAGATATGCGTTTCATTATTGTTCTCCTAATTACTTCGTTAGCGAAATACATGATATGTCCGTTGATCTCATTCTTTCTCCCCCCTCGGGTCGCATTGGAAACATCCCCCGGACGAGAGCCACCTAGTCACAGGAGCGTTCACCGCAAAATGGGATAGAATAAGATAACGTCCTTTCATTTGAGCGTGTGTCATAAAACAGTACCTCTTTTAAGAGTCCTCCTTTCCATCTCTACTTAGTGGTTAAGGGTTCTGGCCGCCCTAACCTTTCGGCAAGGGTGGCCGTTTACAAATATGTTCAGTTCTTTCATTCTCATTTGACACATAATTCACATGGCGCCGGTCCGTCCAGGAACATGAAGTCGACCAGGTAAACCAGATCAGATATGTCCACTGACCCCAGGCAGTCGTCTATATCGGCCACCCAAAGGGGATCGGGTTCCGGTCCGCCGATGAACATGTAGTCGACCAGATAGACAAGGTCTGAAATGTCAAGCACCTCCGACCCGCTGCCGTCGATATCACCGCAGATTCCCAGAGGACACGGGTCCGGCCCGCTGCAGTCAGCCGCCTCGGTCCATCTGCCATTAATCAGAGTGTCGCAGGCCCAATGGATGTTTTCAATACAGGACAGAGGTTCAGGATCGCCGAAACAGCATTTGCCCATCGGTGGTGGTACAATCGACAAGGCGCCGTTGTACAGCCAGACATTGACGGTGTCGATGTATGAGATGGTATCGACACCAACCTCAATGGAATCATACGGCGGGGTGGAGACTCTCTGCCAGGTCAGACAAGTAGAGCCGCCCCACAAGACACAGAGCCAATAATTGGTGTCCGGCACCTCTTCCTGTAGAATGCCTATCGAGGATCCGTCCGGTCGGGAGAAGTTGAAGCGGCTCAGGAGGTTCGACTGGATCATAATATCCACCGTGCGGTCCTGCAGAGTATCGGGAATATCCAGCACATCGGCTAACAACTTAATCAACAGCCCACCTTGTTGAGGGAGGATCCCCACCGTGGACGGCGGCGCAGGCAAGTCAGCGATGCCGGCGATATTAAGGTCGGTTCCGTACCCGGAAAGGGAGCGAGCGTCAACCCATTCCCAGTTCTCCACCAGGGTACCGGTCGGATCAATGCTGCCGATCAGTACCTCGTTGGTGTCGATATTGAACCAGTCCCACTCGGCTGGATGCGACCAGTCGTGGGTAGAGTCGATCGGCACCATAGTGGAGTCGGTGCAGTCCTCACCCTGCCAGACATTGCACCGCCAGTAAATCGAGTCCCCGGTGACGTGGATGGAGTCGACACAAGAATCGGTCACGATCGAATCATACTCCAGACAGAGCCATCGAGTGGTGTCAATAGTCGAATCGATGTTGGTCTGGAAAATCATGACATCGGGACGATCCAATTGGAGCCAGATGTTGAATCCGGCAACTGTGTCGTGATAGTTGGACAAGTACACCGAAATAACCGTGTTCTGGGCCCCGGAAACAGCCGTAGTATCACCTACCTGAACGATAAGATCAGGCAGTTGACCATTAGCCGTGGGGCCGATCAACGACATTAGGGCCAGCACTCCCGCCAACAACGTCGGCGCCTTGAGCGTGGTAGTTTTCAATCCGAGAGCCATTCGTTCCTCCTGATCGAGATTCGAAGTTCCTGCTTTTGTTGACCCTTAGCCAAGGCTCAATAGGAACACTCCCGTTAAACAGACCATATCTCGTTGTCGAGGCCGAGTTAGTTTACTGAACTCGACTCGCCTTCTTCATGTTGACATTCTTCGAAGCAGTTAATCCGTATAAGTAGTCTGCTTGTATCCCTCGCACCAACATTCCATTGGCCGAGATTGAAGTACTAGAACAGCTTTTGTTCGGAAAGGAATTTTGACCCCAAGGGAGTCGATCTGTGCCTATCATCCATCGTCCGAGGCCTAATATAAGGCCAACTGCGCTAGTTGTCAATAGGAAAAGACTAAGTATTTGCAGGTTTATTTGTGGTCCGTTTACTCTCTCCTGGCTGGGTTTCCCATAATTACCTTCATTTCCACGGGCGGTATATCAGGCCGCGTCAGTGAACGACCCAAAACGGATTGCCGCCTTAGTCTTTCTTATCGGAAGATTCAACGGATACTTGCCTGTATCCCGGTGAAACCAACCCTGGGACAGTGGAGATTCGTCAGCGACGCTGCTTTGGCGGTTCTTGTTCTAGTGCCCCTATTAATGTGGGATGTAATATCGAGATCGATCATGATGGTAAGGCGCTCGGCGCAACTGATCGAGCGTTCGATGACGATTCCACCAACTCAAGGCAGGTAATCGGGGTGAAACCATATGCGATGAGCCCACACCGGAAAGGTGCGGGCTCATGGGCTGCGCTATTCGAGTGCGACTTTGCTCACCAGCGGTCGCAAGCTGTCGTTCTCTTTGTCAGCAGTCGTTTCAGTCAATCCAACCGCTTTTGGCTACACCGCCGCCGTCGCAAGGCTCAACCACGGTCCATGAAACAACGCCGTTCGAGAAGGTGATGGTCACCGTGTCCTCGCCCTCATTAACGGTGGCTGTTACTGTCCAGACCCCACTGATATCCAACGTGTACCCGGCGTTGGCGCCTTCGCCGACACAATGAATGTCAATCGTGGCGATTTGTACGATTTGCCCGGACTCCGGACAATCGGATTCCTGGTTGACGTTAAACACAATGTCAGTTATAACCTGGTCCAGGCCCAGTTCTATATCGCAAATCCCGAAATCGTCCCCTTCATGGACATTGAAATAGTCATCAACCGTGCCGTTGATCGTTATCAGAGTGTCGCCGGCCAGGGAGGTATCCAGATCAATCTCCAGCCGGTGGTGAATAGCGCCGGTGTCATCAGAATTAGTCCACCAGTCGGCTTGGGCACGCTCTTTTAAGCCCTCGATTACAGCACCTGAATCAGGGTACTGGACCGGGTCGCCGTCTACGATGATCTGCACGGAGTCGGTGCCCACGATATCGACAGTGTCCAGAATGGACTGGTCAGTTACCTGGGCATGGAAGTCGAAAATATGCCAGCCGTCGGAATACCCCAGGTAATCGACCGCGAGGATGACCAGCGCTTCGTCGTCCTGACCCAGTGCCGCCACCGGGTTCGACATTTTCGGCATCTGCGCTCCTAGAACGGAGTTAAGCAGTACCCATGATACCTCCAGCGACCTCAAGGGAGACTCAAACAAATCCTCCTGGAGGACGTCTTCTATCATTGCCGAATCCTGTGGGTTCAGAGTTGTGTCATCGTTACCGGTGACATCATCGTCCTTGTCGCAACCCAACATCAGGATCACCGACAAGCCGAGCAGGGTGCAAAGCAGCACCAGCATTAAGCGTTTCATAGAACCACCTCGTATAAGTGTTTTGTATACCTGTCTTCATTATATAATCGGTCAAATGTCCGATCAAACTTAGAGTTTATGCCCACCTGTCGGGAAATGACTATGGCCGATCGGCTTTGGCCTGCGGACCACCATAGAGACCGATGTGGGAGCGACTGCCATCGGTGTTATATATAGTAGTATCACCGGTGTGCAGGGCCGGTGAATGCGCCTGAAGGTGAAAATCGCCCGGTCCGACGAACTTTGGGTCGACGCTGAGATTGCCGTTGAGGCCGGTCTGGTCCCAGATATCCCTGTACTCGCCGGAATCATTGGCATAAACAATGTTGTTGGTGAATCGCCACTTGGCCCAGTCGCCGTAGTTCCAGACACCGACACAGGGACAAACCCAATGATCCCGCCAGCCGTTTTCGGTAATGATGTTGTTGACGATTCGGCCGCGGCTCTCCGTTGACCAGGGAGCCACACCACAGTTGCCGTTGTGATACACGACGTTGTTGGTGATATCCATAAAGGACTGACCGGTAGCGATAATCCCCCAGCCCAGATTTTCGTGCACCAGGTTGTTACGAGCGATCACCCAGGAAGCGCCGAAGGCGCCGATCCCTTTCCAATACCCGGTCACTTCATTTCGAAAGGCCACGCATGAGGCATCCCAGGTCACGCCGATACCGGCGCCGCGCCCGCCCTTGATAAGGCAGTCGGTGATCCGGGCGTAAGCACCACGGTACAGCGCCACCCCGTCCCAGCCATTGTTGACGATGTGACAGCCTCTGATTTCCATGACCGCCCCTTCGCGACCGCAAGCGCCGCCGATTCCGACCACGACGGTGCTGTCGCGGTGATCGTTATCGACGATTTCAAGATGCTCCAGATGGACCTCCGAACGTCGCACCACTACGGCGGCATTGGTGGCGTTGCCGTCGGCGTCGCGCCGCCCGCCGGTGACGGTCAGGTTGATCAGTTTGGTCAGCGGCGAGTCCTCAATGTAAACGCCGTAACCGGCCCTGGTCACTAACCGGGTTCGGTAGCGATCCTGACCGATTATCACCAGTGACTTGCCTCTGATGACGAACCCATAGCTGGCCGCTACCTCCGTCTGCGGCTCAAGGCAATTGCCGCAGAGCGAGTCGACGAATTCGGTCGGGACGGCGTCGAACGTCTTTGGTCCCAGAAGCAGCGTGTCGCCGTCGGCTGCGTAGTCGATCACCGACTGCAAGTCCGAACCACGCTCAATAGTGAGGGTTGCGGCCGAAACGAAACCGCAGAAGCAGAAGAGCAGTGCTGTTACCCCAAGTATCCCGTGCTTCATAACAACGGCAAGTAATGCCGCCGGGTTATGAATGACAAGCAAAAACAAAGTTTCTTGCCGAAGCTCGAGATACGTTTTATACTCAGATTTGAAGACCAACCTGGAGTGATCTGGAATGCAGATACAGCATAGTGCCGCCATCTTGTTGTCACGGCAACCGCTTCGCCCCTCCGGCGCCGATGCCTGGGTGAAGCAAACCCGCAACGCCATATTGTGGGTCAAAGCCAACTCGCTGGCCCTGCACAGTTCGATCGGGATGCAGACCTGGGAGTTGATCACCGCTTTGGCCTCATCGGAAGGGATCCCCCTGACGCTGTTGATCCCGGCGCCGACCGAGGTGGAGTACCGGGAGATGCGACGAGTTGCCCTCAAGCAGTTCCATCTCGACATGGAGAACGTCACCTTTCGCGCCCTGTTGCCGGACGAAGGGGAGAAATACGACAAACACAAGTTCATGCAGGAGCGTGACCGGCTCATTGTCCGCAATGCCGACGTGTTGCTGCCCTTATCGGTAAGGCCAGGCGGGCAGATGAGTCGCCTCCTTGCCGAAGGTCGTGATGAGGGCAAGGCGATCATCGGGAGTTGGAAGGTCGAGTACGAAACTCGAGAAAAAACTCTGGGCTACACGATCAAGGACGAGTATCTGACCGACGAGATTCGTCGCTGCGGCGATGAGTATCTGGTCCACTGGACGCGCGGCAGTAACGGTCCCTGGCCGACCGAAGATGCTATCGACTACTACCTGGAGATCGTGCGCTCAAAGAGCTATCCCCGAAGCGGTTTCGACACGTTGCGCGGCATTGTCGGAGAGCGCAGGATAGTCGCGTCGTCTCGCAACATGCCGGAGCATACTCCGACGGTCAGCTTCTCCTGTCTGCCGCCTCGGGATCTGGTTCCGCTTATCACGTGGCGGGCGCGACGGCGACTGATGTCGTTCGAACCGTATGGTATCGGCATTGAACGTGAGTATGCCTTGGAGCTTGGTATCCAGATAGTACACTATTATAACCGCGATAGTGATCGACCGGACGATGTCCCGACCTGGCTGACCCAGTCTTCCGGTGTCAAGTCCGACTGGCGGCAGGAGCGGGAGTACCGGTATAAGGGTGATTTTGAATTCTCGGAGATACCAAAGGACAGACTCGTCTGTTTTACACGCACCCGCGACCAGGCTGCGCAAATGCAGGATACGACCGGTATTAGGACGATCGGCTTCACGGCGTGAGTGGCGATCGGTCGCACCTCGAATCAAGTAGGCGGCAGAAGAAGAAGACGGGGTGAGGTGGGGGAACTTCAAATCTGACTGTGACTGGTAAAGACTTCTTGAGACTGGCGCCACTCCCCTACGTTATGTCGGGTGTGGAATAGGGGCGAATAGGTAGAAGGATGTTGCTCAGTTGTCGTGAGTAGGATTAGCTTCTCTTAGCATTGCCGGAGCGACTATCGGAACAGGCGCATCCCGAACGCTCAGATGTCAGCCCATATCTCTTGTCCACAAGTGGAGATACCTTGTCTGCCATTTCCTTCGACAAAACACAGCCATTGGTTGAATAGTAGTCGACGAGCATCTGGAGCGTGTCTCGTACAACCATCTTCGACCGGCCTTCCGCGTCTTGAATCAGGGAGGCCTTCTTTTGCGAATTGTTACTGTCCATCTTTTCTTCCACTTACGGTTTCATTGTACTTCGTCAAGAGCTGGAAGGTTAGTTCTTTCTCGCGTCCTCTGAACTCTCGCCTCACAATGCCAGCAATCGCGACACCAATCAAGTTAAAAACTCCGACTTTTGCAAGAAGTTTCAGGTCCGGGATACGATTTTCATCAACGTCAAGCACAACACTAAACGCGGCCCTGCCGGATGTTTGGTCGTTGTTCTTCCACATAACGTATTGTGTGGCATAGTCGTTCAGTGAGCTATCAGCCCCGCAGATGGTATCTGCACCGGTCCTATAATGGTACTCAGAATTCTCCGAATAGATGGCTGTACCGCGAAGTTCCATAGAGCGTTGAATCATATTACGCTCCTTCATTGGGATTGGTCCCGGCAGCGGATTGTCGGATGATTGTATGGAATGTATGCACACCATTTCATCTTTTGCTTCGTCGTATACCCTGATCGATGCTCTGCAAAAGGTTCTTGGGATGTATGTGTGCACCGCCAGCAGTATGTACGAAGCGATTGAGAGAAACTTATCCGCCAGTGGGGTACGGGATTGCTGCGACACGCTTACTTCGTCTAATGCATCTCCAATCTGGATGAATATATCCTTGGCGAACTTGCTCAGGAAATTCGGTAAACGACTATACTCATTGTTTGCTTGTATGGCTCTCAACTCCTCTTGTCGCTTTTTATGATCCTGATTCCCTTTATCGACATCTGCTTTGGTTGCTTGATAGCCTCGTATTAGGACGTCAAGCCCGGTAATCATTACTCCATACGATCTTCCTGCCCTAATCAAGGTCCTCGATACGACGAGTATTATTGCGAGAGTTACTAGGCTAGTCCCGCCCAGCGCCAAAAAGAACCAGTAGGTCGCCGATACAGGAATACCTATCTCGAACTTACTGGCTATCAGAGGAATAACACCGATGAGAATATTCAGAAGTCCGATATACTTGAGTGACTTTTTGCCTTCTCTGCCAACCCAGTAGTCCGCCATGAAAATGATTCCGAACAAAATGCCCAGAACCCCAAAACTAATTTCTGCCATTTACCCTTTCCAATCTCAAATTATCTCGGTTCCGTAGGCTTTCTGTCGTGCTAGCGACCGTATCACAACTAATCGTCATTACGGCATCAAGGGCATTACCCACTTTGTCTACGAATCCATCAGAGTATATGTCTCCAAACAGCAAGGGACAAGCGAATTCCGATCCTGAACCCATGTGGAGTTCTCCGCAAGGCTGCTTTACGGATACACATAGAAATCGCTTGTATAATACTACCTCACCCCTACCGCAACCGCTTCAGCTTTCCCAGCAACTCCGTCGCCTCCCCCTTGGACAAACCTTGAGATACCAGTTCATCTTTAGTCGGAATAACGCTCGTGAGCGACTCCTTGAGCACCGACAGTTCCGGGCCCGAGAAGGAAACGCTGTTGAGCACGAAGTCTTCAAAAGCCTCGTACGCTATCGGGCAGACAGTCCTGACCATGTCGGCCATGACACCAGCGTACTTGCGAATCTCCAGTTGGGCGTGTGCATCCAACCTGAGCCTGAGGAAGTGAAACAGGTTGTGCAGATCGATTTTCCAGTACCACTCGGTGTACAGCGACAACGGCAGAGCTATCCGCGCCAGTTCACGGGCCAGGCCGTCATCGACGAAACCATGATAGCTTTCATAGGCGGCGCGTTGCGACTGGTTAAGGTACTCTACCAACCGTCGCCGAAGCGCCTCCGGCGCCAACTCGTCGGAGCGGCCCTGTTTGTTGACTTCAGACTGGCCGCGGATGTCGTCGCCTGATGGAACGTAAAACTCCTCTTTCATGATCGAGTAGCGACCGGACAGTTCGTTGACGTTAGCGGTGCGGTGACGGATCCATTGACGCGCGACAAAAATCGGCAGCTTGACATGGAACTTGAACTCGACCATCTCAAGCGGGCTGGTGTGGCGGTGGCGCATCAGGTACCGAATCAAACCACGATCCTCGGATATCTTTTTGGTCCCCTCGCCGTAGCTCACCCGCGCCGCCTGCACGATTGCGGCATCGGAACCCATGTAGTCGACCAACCGCACGAAGCCGTGGTCGAGCACGTCGAATTGTTTGTCGAGTAGTTCGTCTGCCTGTTGAATATGCGAATGCGCCAATCGGACCTCCATGGTTTCAGCCGAATATATGAACGCCGAGTGGCGCGGACAACCACTTTGTTAAGAGATCGCCCCGCACGGTATCCGAAGAACACACCCCGCCTGCAGCGGATCAGGATCCAGCTTCGTAGGTTGGAACCCCTGCCCCAAAGGGGTCGTTCTGATCTTCCCCCGAATTAGTGGACACATGAAGAAGCCATGTTATATTGGTTTCTGGAGGTGTCCGAATGTCAAGAAATCAGAATCGTCGTCAGTTCGACGCAGAGTTTAAACGTGAGGCTGTCCGTCTTAGTCAACAGCC
>JAUWIB010000095.1 GCA_030605565.1 bacterium | reverse complement strand
GCTGTTGAAGCCTTCGCGGCGGGCCAGTTGGTTTCGCAGTCTTATCAAACGGCCCATGGCGTCGGCCAATCGTGGATCCACATTCAAGGCGCTGGTGCTTGAACCGTCCCAACCTTCGCCCAACACCGAACCGATGATTCCGCCCGCTACGATGTGCGGATATCCAAGAGATCGACGTAACGCCATCACTTCCGGTTGCAACTCGATCCTGCCCACCTGCATTCGTGACAAGATCAATTCCGCCCGACGCTGATCGACCTCATCCGTAAGCAATGTTCTTCCACGTCGCAGCAGGTCGTAATCCTGCGCGTCGTTAAGTACGTCGCTGTAAAGCTGCTCAAAGAACTCCAGTGAATCCGACTCGCCTTCCGTGAAATAGTTCCAGCGCTCGACCGCCAACCGATAGTCCAGCCACTGTAGTTTATGCTCCAGCGAGTCCAACACCGTTATGACACTCTGTCTGGATAGTCGCTCTTCTTTGCAGGCGCCGAGGTAACAGACCATCACCAGCCCGACCAGAACTGTCATAGCCAAATGGCGCATCAGATGTCTCCCTTCGGCTTGTTAAAGAACGAGAGGGCCATGATATATCCCTCGGCTCCGAAGCCGACGATATGCCCCCGACAAACCGGGGCGATCACCGACTTGTGACGAAACTCCTCCCGGCTGTAGATATTGGAGAGATGCACTTCCACAGCACAGAGATTCACCGCAACGATAGCATCGCGAATGGCATAACTATAATGCGTGAACGCTCCGGGGTTGATGATTAGCCCGTCAGCCTCAAATCCTTCGCGGTGCAGGTAGTCAATGATTTCTCCCTCGGAGTTCGACTGGAAAAACGAGACATCAAGACCGAGTTGTCCGGCGTGCGCAGTTAGTCGCTCGTTGATCTCATCCAGCGATCGGGAGCCATACGTCTCCGGCTCGCGTTGTCGGAGCAGGTTCAGATTTGGTCCATTGACGATCAGAATTCTATGCATCCTCGCCTCCGAAGTGATCACAAACCGCCAGTGTCCGCTTGACAGTGTCGCGGATCGTTCTTCCAGGAACGTTATCGGCAATAAACACTTTTCCGGGACGGTCCAGCAAGACAAATCTCATCTTCCGACTCGAACGCTTCTTATCGTAGTTCATGGCCGTCAACACTCGGTCGAGATCAATCCTTACGCGCGGGATTCTCGGCACCAACGTTTCGACAATGTCCTGATAGGCGTTCAAACGTGTGGCTCGCGACGGCTTGAGATGCACACTTAACCGCACCGCCGCCCATAGGCCGAGCAGGACCGCCTCACCGTGCAACAGCCGTCCGTACCCGGCGGCATGCTCCAGGGCATGACCAAAAGTATGACCGAGGTTGAGAAACATGCGGACATTTTTCTCGCGTTCGTCAAGGGTTACGATCCTGGCTTTGCAAGCCACCGATTGTCTCACCAGCTTCGTGAGGATCCGTTGCGAAGGTCTCGACAGATAGCGTTGGAGGGTGTCGATCATCGGTTCACCCTCCAGCCCGGCGTACTTGACGATCTCCCCTATTCCAGCCGTCAACTGACGGCGATCCAAAGTATTGACCCATAAGGTATCAACATAAACAAACCGAGGATGCCAAAAAGCGCCGATCAGGTTCTTGCCAAGGCGATGGTTGATCCCGGTCTTGCCGCCGATAGCTGCATCGACCATGCCGAGCAACGTCGTGGGAACAACGCCCCAGGCTATGCCGCGCAGGATGGTCGCCGCTGCATACCCCACCAGATCGGAGGTTACGCCACCACCAACGGCCAGAATGAAGTCATCACGACTTATCTGCTCGCCCAGAAGGAACGCGTATATCCGTTCCAGAGTAGCCCGCGACTTGCTCTTTTCGCCGCGCGGGAGCACCATCTCAATCACTTCACGTCCCCGTGCTTTCAACAGTGGCCGCAAAGTGGAACCATGCAGAGCATAGAATTGGGCGTCGTAGAATACGAATATCCGACCGCTCGTGGCCGCTCGAGCCAGTAGTGCCGGCAGCCGGCGGGAATCATTTGATGTCACTACGATTGGGTAGCTGCCGCTTGAGAGTCTGACACGCAAATCAGGCATACTGCATGACCTTTCGATACACTTGGGCAACACATTCCGCGACTGTCTTGTCGGCGGTCGATACTCTGAGGTGCGCCTGTCGATATGCGTCTTTTCGGTTTTCCAACAGATTGGCCATCCTTCTTAACCTGGCCTGTCGCATTGTTTCACCCGCCGCCGGTCGGCCATCGAGCAAAGGACGGTCGCTCAGGTGTCGCAGTCGCCGATACAGTTCACGCACCGGGCAACTCAGGTAAACAACCACGCCACTCCTCCTGATCAGAGCACGGTTGGTGCGATGGCTGAAAGCGCCGCCGCCGAGTGCGATCACTTTACGTTGCGACCGGCTCACCAATTGCCGAATTGTCTCGGACTCCAGAGCACGGAATGTCGCCTCGCCATCCTTGCGGAATATCTCGTTAATTTTTCGCGCCGTCTGTTGCTCAATCATTGCATCGGTGTCGTAAAAGCGCGCCTTGAGTCTCTTGGCGAGTGGCGGCCCGATAGTCGACTTGCCGCAGCCCGAGAATCCGATCAGAAATACAATCGTCGACCTTGCCACAGTCTGTAACCTATCCTTTCGCCGTCATCTTCTGAACGGCTCAACGCCGAAAACAGCCTTGTAGATCGGCTCAAAAGGCAGCTTGGTACCGGTCCAGACATAGAATGATCGCAAGGCCTGTCCCACCAGCATGGCCGAGCCGTCGATGGCGACAACTTCCGCCTCACGTGCTGCCGCCACCAGCTTGTTGTCTGGGTTGTAACTCAAGTCATAGTAGATGCGCATGGCCGACCAATCCAACCAAGCCGGATGAGGTGACTCATCGGGATGGTTGAAGCCGCCGAGTGGTGTACAATTCACAACGATGTCCCAGGTGTCACACTTTGACGGCTTACCGGTACCGGTCCGGCGCGTATTGATTTCGATATTCGGCAGATGCCTGGACAGCGACTGTTTGAATGAACGCAGCCGCTCGCTGTCACGGCCCACTACGGTGCAACCCTTGATCTCGTAGTCCGTGTACAGAGCATACACTACGGCCCGCGCACCGCCTCCACAACCCAGAATCAGAGCCGAGCCATTCTTCAAAGGTTCATGGTGAGGCCGTAGTGGCAGAGAGAATCCGTAACAGTCGGTGTTGAATCCACAGAGCTTGCCACCATCGAGATGAACCGAATTGACGGCTTCCAGAGCCTGGGCTACCGGATCCAGGTCGTTCAAGTACGAGATCACCTCTTTCTTGTACGGTATTGTTACCGAAAGACCCTGCACTCCGGACGAGGCCAGCTTCTGGAAGTCATCGGCGAACTGCTCGGGTTGAATGTCGAACAGTTCGAAGCGGCCGGTTATTTTGAGGTGATCGAAAACGGCTTCAAAAATCTCTGAGGATTTCGAATAGGCCACGTTGTGGCCCACAAGTCCGAAATGATATTGACCGGTCATACTCTTATCTGATCAAGTAATTCGTAGAAGTTGGGGCAACTGACCGCCACCACTTCATCATCATCGATAGACGAAGGACCGTACAGAAACAAACCCGCAATTGAGAAGGCCATGGCTATTCTGTGATCGCCGAAGCTGTCGAAGTCGGTTCCGTTGAGTTCCTTGCCACCCTCGATGGCCAAGCCGTCCTCCAACAGACCGCACTTGATACCCATCTTGTTCAAATTCTCGGAGATGGCCACCAGGCGGTCGGACTCTTTCACACGCAGTTCGGAGGCGTCACGAATTATGGTCGTGCCCGACGCGAAGGCAGCCATCACCGCCGCCATCGGTATCTCATCAATCAACCCAACAGTAGTATCCCCGTAGATCTTGCGCGGTTTCAGAGGGCCGCCGGTGACGGTGATATCAGCGCGGGGTTCTCCGGACACCACGGTGCGGTTTTCAATCTGTACGCTGCAGCCGATCGCCTTGAGATGGTCGAGCATGGCTGTGCGGGTGGGGTTGAGACCAACGTTTTCCGTCGTAAGAGAACGACCGGAAATCGCCGCTGCACCCCAGAAGAATACGGCCGTTGAGATATCTCCGGGAATGTCGACGAGGCCGCCGTTGACAGTTGCCTTGCGATCAAGGGTGATCTCACGTTTGAACGGTTCCGGACGTTCCATGCGCCGCTTTCGCGGGTCGTTAGGATCGGTCACAGCCACCGCCTTGATGTTACGCACAGTGAGACCCTCGCCAAGTTGCCGCAGCATAATCTCGGTGTGATCACGCGTAATAGTATCTTCGCGAATCACCACGGAACATGAGGATGCCAACCCAGCCAACAGCAGTGCCGACTTTACCTGGGCCGACGCGACCGGGAGACGGTATTCGAACGATGACAACTGTCGGCCGCGGATTCGCAGCGGCAAGCAGTTATTGTCGGCAAATATCTCCGCCCCCATGCTTTCAAGCGGGTCGATGACACGCTTCATCGGACGCTTACTCAGAGACTCATCGCCGGTAAGAGTGACTTCAACAGAGGAACCGGCCAGGATACCCGACAACAATCGGGCCGTCGTACCGGAGTTGCCGCAATCGATAAGCGTGGCAGCATCGACATTCAATCGTTCCGGGGGGGTGAGCAGCAGTTCGTTGTTACCATGTTCGACCCGAACGCCCAGTGTCTCGGCGGCCTTGAGTGATCTCTGACAATCGGCGGAATCCGGGAAATTGCGTATTGTAATCGGACCCCTGGAGAGTATGGAGAACAAGGCGGCGCGATGAGCGATCGATTTGTCTCCGGGAAGTCGGATGGTCCCGCCGATTTTGCGGGCCGGCTTCAGAATCCGTTTCATTCGCAGGTCCTGCCTAACACCGAACCAATGGCTCGTATCTCCTTCATTAGTCCGTCAAAGTTGTCCGGTGTTAGTGACTGGGGTCCGTCGGACAGCGCGTTGGCCGGGTCGTGATGAACCTCGACCAGCAGTCCGTCGGCGCCGACGGCGATGGCGGCCCGAGACAGCGGCAACACCTTGTGCACTATACCGGTGCCATGACTGGGGTCGACGATGATCGGCAGATGACTGGTCCGTTTGACATACGGTACCGACGACAAATCGAGGGTATTGCGAGTATGGTCGGCGAAAGTGCGCACGCCGCGCTCGCACAGGATGATATTGTGATTCCCCTCGTTCATAACGTACTCGGCTGCCATAAGAAACTCTTCCAGCGTGGCCGCCATCCCACGTTTAAGTAACACTGGCTTTTGCTGACGGCCGGCCTTTTTCAACAATGAGTAGTTCTGCATATTGCGCGCGCCGATTTGGATGATATCGGCGTACTCCGAGACCAGGTCCAGCACCTCGGTATCGATCGCTTCAGTGACGATCGCCAAGCCGAACTTCTCACGTACTTCGGCCAGAATCTTAAGGCCCTCTTCTTCCAACCCCTGAAAACTGTACGGTGAGGTGCGCGGCTTGTAAGCGCCGCCACGAAAGATTCGCGCTCCGGACCTGGCCACACGCTCGGCGATAATCATACATTGCTCGCGACTTTCGACGGCGCATGGTCCCGCCATAGCGACCAGATTCTTGCCGCCGACCGCAATACCGTTGACATCGATTACTGAGTCCTCGGGGTAAAACTCGCGACTGACCAGCTTGAACGGCTTGGTGACGTGGATTATCTCTTTGACGCCCCCGAGAGCCAAAATATGGTCGGCATCGATTTGCTGTTTGTTACCTGTTACGCCGATGGCTGTGCGCAAGGCGCCGGGCATCGGGTGCGCCTTCAGTCCCGCCTTCTCGATCTCATAACATATCTTTTCCACCATCTCACGGGTGGCATTCTTGTCCATTACAACCAACATCTATGACTCCTGACGCATGAAAGCGTTTTCTCGAAAGAACTGGTATTCTGTTCCAGGACTACATTGGCACAATCTTGTACTTGTGCCCGGCGGGTCTTCACACCCGGCGGGAAACCGGTGTCCTACCGGCGTCACATTTCCTCCGGAGCTTCCATCCCCAGCAAGTACAAACCTTCGCGCAATACCGTCTGCACCGATTTCACCAACGCCATGCGCGCGGCGGACAGTGCCTGGTTGTCTGAAATAATTTTGTCGATCCGGCCCTTCTCATCCTTGCGCTGGTAGAACTTGTTTAACGCTGCGGCTAATCGCAACAGATAGGCGGCGATCACGTGCGGGTCGTATGTGCGCGCGGCATCCTCAATTATCTCCGGAAAGTCCGCCAGCAATTCGATGACGCGGCGTTCTTCCACGTTATCCAGAAGGGCGGTGTCGATCCTTGATGTTATGTCCTTGCCGTAGTTTCTAAGGAGGGAACAGAGTCGCGCATGGGTATACTGCAAGTACGGGCCGGTCTCACCCTCGAAACTCAGCACCTCATCCCAATCGAAATTGACGTCCTTGTGACGTCGCACCGAGAACTGCGAGAAAATCACCGCACCGACACCGATCTTGTGGGCGGTGGCATCGATCTCGTCAAGGGATGGGTTTTTCTCAAGAATCTTCTCGCGCGCCAGGGCCACGGCGCGATCAATCACGTCCTCCAGAAAGATGACCTTTCCGGCCCGTGTCGCCATCGTCTCCCCTTCAAAAAGAACCCATCCAAAATCAATATGCTTTGCTCGTCCGGTCATGCGATCGGTCTCGGGGACACTCTCCGCTTCTTCCAACATCGATACGACCTTGAAAATCTGCTTGAAGTAATCCGACTGCGCCGTGCCGACAACATATAGCGACTCATAAAAGTGGTAGGTCTCCCAACGATAAATCAGACCGGCCAGATCGCGCGTAGCGTAGAGCGTCGCGCCGTCACCCTTTTTCAGCATACAGGGCGGCAAATTCGGGTCATCAAGCGGAACCACCAGCGCACCCCTGGATATTTCCGTCAGACCGGCCTTCTGTAAACACTCGACAAGAGGCTCCATCTTGTCATTCAAAAACGACTCGCCGGTGATAATATCGAACTCGATGCCCAGCATATTATGGATGCGATCAAGCTCGGCCAGTGAGATCGTTTTTAATCGCTCCCACAGTTGCACCGCTTCCGAATCACCGTCCTCGAGCTGTTTGAATGCCTGACGCGCCTCTTCGTCCAGCGTGGGGTCTTTCCTGGCTTTGTCGTGGAAACGAACGTACAACTCCAGAAGCTGCTTGACTGCATCTTTCTCGAGGTTGACTTTTTCGCCCCACATTCGAAAGGCCACAATCATCTTGCCGAACTGAGTTCCCCAGTCGCCCAGATAGTTGATCCCGATGACGTCGAAACCGAGCTTCTTGTACACCCTCCGCAACGAGTTTCCGATGATGGTCGAGCGAAGATGCCCCACCCCGTATGGTTTGGCAATGTTTGCCGAACAGTACTCAATCAGGTACTTGCGGTTTTGCCCGAAGTCGGAATCGCCGTAATGGGACTCGCGCGACAGAACGTCGCCGAGTGTTCGGGACGCCAACTCCGAGGAATCCACGCGCACATTGACAAAGCCACTGACAGCGGCGGCGGTACAAATGGCATTATCGCCCAGCAATCGGTTGATTTCCGCCACCACCCTGCCAGCGATATCGGGAGGTTTCCCACCCAGGAGTTTGGCGTACCGGAAAACTGGAAAGGCGAAGCGTCCCATGGAGGGGTCTTTCGGTTTTTCCAGATGCTCCAGAAGGAACCGGGCGTTAAAGACTTCCTTCTCCCCCGTCGCGGCGTACGCCTCCTGGTAAAGCGCCTTGAAGGCTTGGGCCGCTTTGTCGGCGAACAACTGTTTGAACTGGTCTTTACTCATCGCAATTACATTCGTAGGTTACAGAAGTGTCCACGGTCAACCGGGCGCCTTCCGTAAGCGGCCAAGATATTCCATTGGAATGCGAAAGTCAAAACGAATTATCAGGGTGTCAAGGCAAAATAGAAATGTCCGGTTTTTAGCAAGATAGAAATGTCCTATTTGGTTAAGTGAGTTATCTTGTTTTGTTCAATTGACTTTAAGGTGCCTGTGGGCGGCAGACGTCCTCGTCTGCCCCTTGATCCACGTGACGCACGAGCGTATACGCCCCGCTAAAGGGCGCGGCGGACTTTTGCCAAAAAGCGGGTAACCTGCTTCAGGCAACTGCGACGGTTGGCCGCTCCCCTGATGATCTTAACCAGGGCCGATCCTATTACTACGCCGTCAGCGTATCGAGCCAGGCGACGGGCTGATTCCGCCGATGAAACCCCAAACCCCGCAACGAATGGCTTGGTCAGTTCCTGCTTGAGACGGCGCATGTAACGGTCGGTATCGGTTCCGAAAGTCCTCCCGACTCCGGTCACTCC
The DNA here is from genome assembly GCA_030605565.1 of bacterium. Lineage (GTDB taxonomy): Bacteria > Zixibacteria > MSB-5A5 > GN15 > FEB-12 > JAJRTA01. The sequence goes on along the minus strand of JAUWIB010000095.1, from coordinate 8,939 downwards.
GGTCACCGTGACAGCATAGACGAAATCGGTCGAGAATTTGTCGATCAGCCGGACCCGCTCCGGCGATGAGGTCGGCGCTGCCAGGAACACAGCCGACATCCCGTTGGACTCCACCAACGTCTTGAACCCGGCCGCTTCTTCCACCGGCAGATCGGGTATTATGAACCCATCCACCCCGGCCGAGGCGGCGCGCTTCAAAAACTTTGTTTCACCATAAGTCAGCAGTGGGTTGTAGTAACCCATCAGGATTAGCGGCAGTTCCACCTCACGTTGTAACTGCTCCACCGCCTTAAGTACTCTGCGCAAGTTGGTTCCATTGTCCAGGGCTGCTTTCGACGAATGCTGGATTTCCGGACCATCCGCCAACGGGTCCGAAAACGGCATGCCCAGTTCCACCATGTCGGCTCCAGCCTCGGCGGCCGCTTTCACCAAAGCAACGGTTGTCCTCATGTCGGGGAAGCCGGCCGTAAAGAATGGGACCAACAGTTTGCCGGCGCGAGGCTTCATGACGACATCGGCGATACGGCTCATGGTGCGATCCTCCCCCAGTCGGCGAGGATCCCCATGTCTTTGTCACCGCGTCCGGAGAGGCAAATTACGACCTGATGGTTCTTTTTGAATCCACCGGCGTTCTTGACCAGCCAGGCAATGGCGTGTGACGATTCCAACGCGGGGATTATTCCTTCTAAACGCGAAGTCAGTTTGAAAGCCGCAATCGCCTCCTTATCGGTAACAGCCTCGTAAACCACGCGACCGGAATCCTTGAGATGCGAATGTTGCGGGCCGACGCCGGGATAATCGAGTCCGGCTGAAACCGAATGCGGCAGTACGATCTGCCCGTCGGAATCAAAGATCAGATAGCTGTACGAACCATGCAACACCCCGGGACGACCACGCTTGAGCGTGGCGGCATGACGACCACTGCTCAGACCATACCCGGCCGCTTCGACGCCGATCAGCTTAACCTTTCGTTCTTTGAGAAATGGCTCCCAGATACCTATTGCGTTGGAGCCTCCGCCGATGCAGGCAATCACGGCGTGCGGCAATCGTCGCATGATCCTTCGACACTGCCGCTTGGTCTCGCGACCGATAACCGTCTGGAAATCGCGCACGATCATCGGGTAGGGATGCGGCCCGACCACTGACCCGATAATGTAGAAAGTACTGCGCACATTGGTCACCCAGTCGCGCAGCGCCTCACTGGTGGCGTCCTTGAGCGTCTTCGAGCCGGACTCGACCGGCACCACCCGCGCTCCCAGAAGTTGCATCTTATCGACGTTGGGCGCCTGACGTTCGATGTCCACAGCACCCATGTAGATCACGCACTCCAAACCGAACCGAGCACAGACGGTGGCCGTGGCTAACCCATGCTGACCGGCGCCGGTTTCGGCGATGATGCGCTTCTTGCCCATGTGACGGGCCAGCAAAATCTGACCAACGGTGTTGTTGATCTTGTGCGCACCCGTATGAGTCAGATCTTCGCGCTTGAAGTAAATCCTCGGGCCGTTCAGATGAGCCGTCAACCGTTGGGCAAAATATAGCGGTGTCGGGCGACCGACGTAGGAGGACAGAAGCTCTTTGAACTCAGCCTTGAAGGTCGCATCATGTTTGATATCCCGGTAGCATCTCGTCAGTTCATCCAGAGCATACATCACCGTTTCCGGTACGTAACGACCGCCATAGTCTCCGAACCGTCCGCGGTTATCCGGTAATGCCCGTTTCTTACCGCCCATTTTTGATACCGTCACACTTCTTGAAAAACTGTTCCATTTTCACTTTTGACTTGACGCCGGGGGATGTCTCCACACCGGAGTTGACGTCCACAATTACCGGCTGGAATCGTGCCACCCCATCCTCTATATTGTCGACCGTCAATCCGCCGGACAAAACAAGGTTTTGTATTGGACGGGGTGGTTCTATCGACCAGTCGAATGTTTGGCCGGTACCGCCCGGCAACTCCGCCGTAGCATTGTCGACCAGAACCAGATCGGCGCAGCTGGCGTACAGTCGTTCCCAGTCGGCCGGACCGAATATGCGAAAAGCTTTGATTACTTCGAACCCTTCTTCACGCACCTTTCTGATCTGTTTATCGCTCTCATTGCCGTGCATCTGTATGTAATCCAATTCCAATTCCTGAGCAAGTTTCAACAGGGACACGACAGGTTCATCGACAAAGACGCCGACCCGCGCCACCCCTTGAGGCAAGGCGGCAATGATTGCCTGGGCCTGATGCGGTTGCAGGTAACGCGGCGAACGACGATAGAAAATCAAACCGATCAGATCGGCCCCCAGAGCCGCCGCCGTCCGAGCGTCTTCCGGACGAGTAATGCCGCATACTTTGATGCGAAAGGTCATCATGCCAACCTCAAAGTGTTCAACAACAGAACAGGATCGGAGGCTTTGACCAGCGCTTCACCGATCAAGAACCGCGTGTACCCCGCCTGCTTCAGCCGAGCGATGTCCGTGGGTTCGAAAATCCCCGACTCCGATACTGCAATGACATCATCCGGCATCAACGCCGCCAGCCTTTCTGATGTCGCGAGATCGACGGTAAAATCGGCGAGGTTGCGATTGTTCACGCCGATGATGCAAGCACCGGCCTCCACCGCGATCTTAGTTTCATTCTCATCATGCACCTCAACCAGGCAATCAAGACCAAGGGTTTCGGCCAACGTGATCATCTCAACCAGCGACTCTCTGCTATGAAGACGCACAATCAGCAGCACGGCATCGGCGCCAATATAGCGCGCGTGATACAATTGGTACGGGTCGACCACGAAATCCTTGCACAGAATCGGCAGGCCAGTGGCTTCAGCAGCCGGCGCGACGTAATCATAACTACCATAGAAATAGTTCTTCTCGGTCAGGATCGACAAGGCCGCCGCGCCGCCTTTCAGATATTTATCGGCTAATTCGACCGGATCAAACTCCGGCGCAATCACTCCGCGCGACGGCGAACCTTTCTTCAGTTCGGCAATAATTTTAACCGCAGAAGAATCACTCAACGCCGCCGCAAACCTGAACGGTGTGCGGTCAGGTATCTCTCTCGTGATCTTGCCGAGAGGCAATTGTTCTTTGAGCACTTCGATTTCACGTCGCTTCTCGGCGGCTATCTTGTGGAGAATGTCTGTCACGCCGCTACCTCTTTGGCGTACTGCCACCCTCGACCGGTCTCGCTTCTGGTTTCGGCGCGTCGGAAGAGAACAAAGAACATCACCGACGACAGCAAGTAGACGACAATCGTGATATTCATAGTCAGGGTGTAGCCATAATGTTCAATCAGATGTCCTCCAACCGCCGTCGACAGCATCCACGACGATGTCCAACCCACCATCAACAGCGCCCCGACTAATCCGCGTTCTTTCTCCTCAGCCAACTCCATGCCAAGATTCGTGACCAGCGGTATTCCAAGGTTCATCAGGCCACCGCGCAGAACAAAAGCTCCAAAGGCCAGCGGCAACCAATAGGTGTATGACAGCACCGCCATAAACGGTATCGACATGATCTGGGTGATCACCACCGTGCGCACCAGGCCGAACCTCTTGACCAGCAACGGACCGGTCAGCGATCCAGCCAGCATCGAGAAATGCACGACAGAATAATACAGACCGATGGTGTCAGGCGCGAGATTGAACCGATCACGAAAATACAGATTCAAGAATGGAATGATCAGCCCGGCTCCCAGACCGATCATGAAGTTTGTGCCGAACACCTTGGCGTAGAACCCTCCCCGCTTCCGAAACTGAGCACGAGTCAGACTAATTCGGTTTTCCTCCTTCGAGGGAGGCGCTGAACGAATCAGGAGAAACGGGATCAACGCCAGCAGACTGATTCCGATGCCGATGTAGAGAGTCAACTGATAGCCGTAAATCAAGTCGCCTGTTCTTTCACCAATCACGGTGGCCAGCCTTCCGGCGCCGGCGGCCCCGATCATCCCGGCCAACAGATTGGTGCCGAATGAAAATGAAAACAGATAGGTGCGTTCGGTTGGCGTCGAGTTGCGCATGTAAAACGGACCGGCAGCCACGCGATAGAAAGAAAAGGCCATGCCACTCAGCACCGAAAACCCCAACAGCAGGTAAAGTTGTCGACTGCTGGCTATGAAGTAACTGAACAGCGCAAACAGGATGCAACTCGCCAGCAACACCGGCTTCAGTCTGACGCGGCTTAACAGGATGCCGGCGGGGATTGCCATAACCGACATGCCGACCGCTCGCGATGAGGCCACCAGTCCGATATCTCCCTCCACCAGTCCGATCTCTTTCAGCAGAAGATTCAGCAGGAGCAAGAACACCTGAAAGTTGATTCCCATCAGGAAAGAACCAAACAAGTACAGCCGTGCGTTGCGGCTGAAGAGTCCAAGATGCGCCAGGTAGTCGACTACGCCGTTCTTCCCACGCCCCAACCCTGAGATGGGATCTTCACCGATGGAGCCTGGCAGGCGAGGATTCTTCATCGGTTGTCGTTGGAGGCTTGGACCCACTTTTCGAACAGAGCGCGAGCAGCGCCGGTATCGAGAGCCGTCTGGGCTATGGTGGCCCCTTCGCCTATTGAGTCCGCTTTGCCGCCGACATAAATCATGGCGCCTGCGTTCAGAACAACACTGTCGCGATAGGAGCCGGTCTCGCCCTCATGGACGCGATGCAGAATCGCGAGGTTGTGCATCGCGCCACCGCCACGCAGGGAGTCGGTATCGTATCGTGACAAACCCAATTCTTCCGGCTCCAGAACGCGCTCGGCACGATTCCCGTCGCGAAGTTCGACGTAGTCGGTGGCTGCGGCCACCGAGAACTCATCCAACCCATCACGGGCATGAGCAACTATTACATGCTTCGATCCGGTCATCTCAAGGACGTCGACAAACAACCGCAACAGCGTTTTGTCGTAGACACCGATCACTTGCCTGGTGACCGCGGCCGGATTCGACATCGGTCCCAATATATTGAACACCGTTCGTACCCCAAGTTCCTTGCGTGGCCCGGCGGCATGCTTCATGGCGGGATGGAACCGTGGCGCGAACATAAACCCAAACCCACCCCGGTTGATATTCTGCTGCACTGTCTCCGGACCGGGATCGATGTTCCCTCCGGCTGCTTCGAGCAGATCAGCCGAGCCACACCGGGAACTGATCGAACGGTTGCCGTGCTTGGCCACGGTAACCCCGGCCGCCGCTGCCACGATAGCCGCGGCCGTAGAGATGTTGAAAGTATGCGCGCCGTCACCGCCGGTACCGCAACCGTCGACGGCATCCGCATCGTCCAGCGTAAGTTTCACGGCATGTTGCCGCATGGCGGTAACGAATCCGGCCACTTCGTCGGCGGTCTCTCCCTTCTGCTTGAGCGCCACCAGCAAGCCCGCGATTTGTGCGGGAGTGGCTTGGCCACCCATGATGATATCCATCGCCTCGGACGCTTCCGTCATCGACAGGCTTTCTCCAGCCAACAGTTTTTGCAAATGCGGTTTTAGCATCAGAGGCTTTCCAGGAAATTCCTGAGCAGGTCCATCCCGCATCGGGTAAGGATCGACTCGGGATGAAACTGCACGCCGTACAGCCGCTGCTTAACGTGCTCAATACCCATAATAACACCATCATCAGTCCACGCGGTCAACTTGAACTCGTCCGGCAAACTGTCCAGATCAACTACTAACGAATGATAGCGAGTAGCTACAAACGGCGAAGGGATACTTTTGAAAAGCGTCGCCTGGTTATGATGGATCTCCGACGTCTTGCCGTGCATAAGCCGTCGCGCGTAAGTAATCTTCCCACCGTACACCTGCGCAATAGCCTGGTGCCCCAGACACACGCCGAGGATCGGCGCCGACCCGGCCATACTCGCGACCAGTTCATTCATGATGCCTCCGTTCTCGGGGCGACCGGGCCCGGGAGACAGAACGATTCCTTCGGGCCGCATCTGCTGCACTTCCCTGATACTGATAGCATCGTTGCGATATACTTGCACCTGTGCGCCCAACTCGGTCAGGTACTGTACCAGATTGTACGTGAATGAGTCGTAGTTGTCCAACAACAAAATCACGTCGCATCGCCTCCGGTAACGGCCTCGATAAGGGCTTGCGCCTTGGCTTCGCATTCGCGGAATTCGCGTATCGGTTTGGAATCGGCTACGATACCCGCTCCCGCCTGAACGTAGAAGCGTTTGGCTTTTTTGACAATCGTCCGGATCGCAATGCACGAGTCAAGATTACCCCAGAAATCAAGATAGGCAATCGAACCGGCGTAGACACCGCGACGACATTTTTCCAACTCGTCGATTATCTCCATAGCGCGAATCTTGGGCGCACCGGAAACCGTTCCGGCAGGGAAACAAGCCGAGTGTCCATTGAGCGGACTGGTTCCTTTCTTGAGTCGGCCAACCACCGAACTGACGAGGTGAATAACATGCGAGTATTTCTCCACCACCATCTGCTCGCGCACGTTGATCGTACCCGGTTTGCTCACCCGGCCGAGATCGTTGCGACCCAGGTCCAGCAGCATGGTGTGCTCGGCCAGTTCTTTGGGGTCGGCCATGAGTTCGGCAATAAGTTTTTCGTCAGCTCGCTCATCACGACCGCGCGGTCGAGTGCCGGCGATTGGCCGGGTTTCAATCTCGCCTCGCTCCACTCGTACCAACATCTCAGGCGAGGCGCCGATGACAGCGTCTTTGCCCAGGTTCAACAGAAACATGTACGGCGAGGGGTTGATTCGTCGTAAGCGTCTGTAGACGTCCAGGGCAGGGCGGTCCGAGTCAATATGCCACCGCTGCGACAGGACGACCTGGAAAATGTCACCCTCGCGTATGTATAGTTTGGCGCGACGCACCATTTTCTCGAATTCGCTCTGTTCGTACTGAGCTACCACCTGGGAACGAGTGGGTTTTGCCTCGCGAGTTCGTTTGGAGCCTGCCTGGAGTTTCTGAGTCAGGCGCTCAATCACTGCCACCGCCTCATCGTACTTCTTCTTCAAACCCTGCTCGCGAGCGTCATGCAGGATATTGACGATCAGCAGGATCTCCTGCTTGAGATGGTCGAACACGACGATCTTGCCATACATCGCAAAGCGCATCATCGGCAGACCGATCTCATCGGGATTAGCGTTCGGAACATTCTCCAGCCATCGGATTGTATCGTAAGAAAAATACCCGACGGCGCCACCGGTGAAGCGCGGCAACCCTTCCACTTTGACCGGTCTGTAATTTGTGAACAGTTCCTTCATGAAGTCTAACCCGTTGGCTTCGAGCCTGTGACGTTTCTGACCCTGGTGTAGAGTAACCATGTCGCCATCTCCTTCGACCACCAGAAACGGCTCGAAACCCACGAAGGAGTAGCGGGCCAGTTTTTCACCCCCCTCAATCGATTCGAGCAGGAACGAATCCTTTTTATGGCCCGCCAGTTTCATGAAAGCCGATACCGGCGTATCCAGATCGGCCGGGATACGGGTATACACCGGAATGACGTTGCCCTTCTTGCTGAGCTTGCGAACTTCGGCGTAGGAAATCATGGGAACTTGAAAACTCCTTTGGCAATATAATCGGCTGGTCCGGTCAGTTCAATAAGGTCCGTTGACTGGTCCCATCGGATTCGCAGGGCGCCGGTTTCGAACCGAACTTCGCAGTCCCGATCAACGGCGCCGATCATCACCATCGCGCACACGGCTGCAGCCGCACCGGTGCCGGACGACCCGGTGGCGCCGGCGCCCCGTTCCCAATCGCACAGTTGAATCTTGCGACGACCCACCACGCGGACAAACTCAACATTGGTCCCACGCGGGAAGGCCGAATGATTCTCGATCTCAGCGCCGAGTGCCTGCCAGTCGAAATCGAAGTGGTCCACCGGAAGCACTGTATGCGGATTACCGACAGCCAGGCAGGTGACCGGAAACTCCAGCCCGTCGACCTTCAACGGGGCGTTTATCATTACCCGCAGCTTGCTCCTGACCGGGACCCGCTTAGTTTCAAACTCCGGCGTGCCTAACTGAGTAACGATGACAGCTCCGGTGTCGGATGGCTTCAAAATCCTGGCCGCGTGTGGTCGACCATCCATCTCCAATACGAAATTGCGGCGGCGGCGATCTTTCAGGTATTCATGCAGGGCTGCGATTCTCAAACCGTTACCCGACTTCTCAGCCCACGAACCATCGGCGTTGTAGATATCGACGCATCGACTGCTGCCATGCGAGGATACATACAGGATTCCGTCGGCGCCTACACCAGTGCGTCGATGGCAGATACTACGCGCCAGCCGCCCGAGACTCCGCTTCGGAACACGTGTTGAACTGCTCTCTATAACCAGGAAATCGTTAGCCAGTGCATGGTACTTGGCAAATGGAATATGCATGGACCATAAATAACGCCGCCGCGTGCCATGTCAAAGAAAAAAAGTCCTCGCAGGTCCCTTGTCATATCACAGAAGTGTCAGCCAGAGACGGCTGACACCACGAGCATAAACCAACCTCATGCTGAGCGGAGTCGAAGCATGAGCGGAGTCGAAGCACAGGCATTGCCTGCCTTTCGCGCTTCGCGCACTCTATATGTCACTCCGAGCGCAGTCAAAGGGCGACGGACACGCTCACCCCAGCCCGGCTTGTCATTCCCGCAGGCGGGAATCCATCCGTTGTTCAGTGCCCGGCAGATGTTCACATCTGCCGCCTCTACGTGCCCGCATGATCTTCCGATCGCACGGGAAGGCATCCACCGTTTCAATCGTGGCCGAGTCCGAAGACTCGACCACCACAACGCCTGGAGACTACCTACACATTGCTCGTACTACGTCATACTGGCGAACGCCAGCCTTCGACATGGAACTGGATTCCCGCCTTCGGAACTTTCCAAAAACTACCGGGTGGTGGTGGTTTCTTTCTTTATGAAGTGTTCTGACAATGTGCATCATTGTTTTGTTGTTACCATCGAAGATTCCGTTGTGCGTGTCCCCAGGTCATAGATGCC
>JAUWIB010000055.1 GCA_030605565.1 bacterium | reverse complement strand
TCCGCTTGGAATCTTCCAAACCCACAAAAACAGGCTTGTCTTTAACGATTGACAGTTGCATCTTACGCACGAGGTTACCTCCATGTTTTGTGGCGCCCTCCAAACAGGACGACCACGTTATTGAGTTCTTAACATCGCAGGCAACCTCATTTATTATCAACAATAGTCTGCCCTATACCATAGTAACTTCGACTGCGCTCAGGGTGACGCAATGTGCTCAGGGTGACGCAGTGTGCTCAGGGTGAGGTCGCACGTGCGGTCAGGCGACTCGCCTGACTGCCAGCGCTCAGCCCCGTAGGTCGGAACCCCCTTGCGGGTTCCGACTCTCAAATTACTCACCAGAGTCCCGAGTCGAGAGCCCTGAGTTTTTGACATGTTGTCGGAACCTCGCCCTTCGACTCCGCTCAGGGTGACGCCGTGCGCTCGGGGTGTGGTAGCACGCTTAGTGTAAGGTTGCATCCGCGCAAAGCCCGAAGAAGAGACCTGCCACCGATTTCCCTTGCGCTGATGGCTGACCTCGTGGATATTGTCCGGAGATGAAGGACTTTATTGCTCAGAACATCCTCCAGTTGCGTGGACAGATCGCCGATGCCTGCGAGGAGCATGACCGCGACACGGACGATATCCACATCGTCGCCGTCACTAAAACCCATCCCACTGCAATTATCAAGCAGGCGGTGGCTGCCGGTATTCACGATATCGGGGAGAGTCGGGTGCAGGAAGCTGAACCAAAAATCAAAGAAGCCGGACCGATTGCACGCTATCATATGATCGGGCACCTTCAGAGCAATAAGGTCAGGAAGGCGTTGGAGATTTTTGATGTCATCCAGTCGGTCGATTCGCTGAAGCTGGCCGAGGAGATCAATCGGCAGGCGGACAGGCTGGAACGCAGCATCGAATGCCTGGTCGAAGTCAACTGCTCCGGCGAGAGCGCGAAGTTTGGCGTACCGCCCGACGAATGCGATGAGTTGCTGACGAAGGTCGCGACGTTTTCCAATATCGATCTGGTGGGGTTGATGACGGTCGGTCCCTTGGCCGAAGATGAAAAGGCTATTCGCAGTGCCTTTGCTCTCTGTCATGACCTGTTCAAGCATGGTCGCGATCGACTGGGCGACCAGTTCGATACCCTGTCAATGGGTATGTCCGCTGATTTCCCCTTGGCTATCCGCGAAGGCGCCACTATGATCCGCGTCGGCAGTTCTCTTTTCGGACCACGCCGAGCGTAGACCCTGCGGGTCGCCAACCGGTTTGAGCGGGGCCGTTCAAACAGGCTCAATTTTTCACCAAAAGTTACGATAATAAGGTTAGAGCAACAAAGGCGGTTGACTGCTCGGATTTTGCACAGCCGTCAATGCGTCGTCAGCCATTATGAGTTGAGCAACGGAACCTTTAGATAAGCGAGTGATTTATGGATTTGTCGCCGAACGATATCCGCAATTATGAGTTTTCCACTCAGATGCGGGGCTACTCCAAGGATGAGGTCGAAAGTCTCCTGGAACAGGTTGCGGCCGCGCTTGAAGCGGTCAAGCAGGATAATCTGAAGCTCTCGATGGAGGCCGATTCACTTAAGACACAACTGGCCGGCCTCAGACAGTTCGAGGACACGATCAAGAGCGCGGCTATCGACGCTCGCCGCAACGCCGACATGACCGTCAACAACGCCAAGAAAGAGGCGGAGTTGATCCTTAGCGAGGCTAAAGCAGAGTCTGACAAAATCCTCGGGGCGCGCGCCCAGCAGCTTAGTGAGATCGAGACTAACATCTCCACGGCGGAGATGACCAAGAGATCGTATCTCAACAAGGTGCGTAGCATTATAACCTCGCATCTGGACATTATCGATCAACTCATCGGTCCCGAGGAGGGAGACAAGGAAAGCAACGACATTGAGGTGACACAGTCTTCCGAGGTCGATCGCAAGAAGATGGAGACAGTCGGCACACCCTCGTCATCGGGCGAACCGATCAGGATGGAGGAAGCCAACGCCGCTGAGCAAATAGTCGAGGCGTCCAGTAAGCCGCAAGCCGAATCCAAAGCCACCGATAGTGACGACGAGCAATCGGACTCGGCCGATGGCGAGACCAAGCCGATTGACCCGGAGTTGGCCGCCGCTCTCGAGAGATATCAGACTCAGGAAGCGGACGCAGCCGATTCCGATGTCGCCGAGATTCCAGAGGAGCCGCATCCCGAACCAGGGCAGATACTGGAGACTACGGCGCGGGCCGAGGACATCCCGCCCGGGTTCATCGTTGAGCCAAAGGAAAACGGCGGGACATCGGAACCGGGAGATGAAGCTGCTACCGATAGGCTCAAGGTCGATGGAGAACCGCCGGCAAGAACTATCGACGATCCGATTGATAGTGATGCGCCCCCACCCGCTTCCTCCGGTCCGGAGGATCTTGCCCAGGAACTCGACAGAGTTGTGGCTAAGTTCGAAGAAGAGATGGACAAAGCCGCTAAAGCATAGAACTATACTTGCCTGACATACAAGACCGGCCGCCACTACCTCTCACGGCCGGTCTTTTTCTTGCTCTCAACTATCTGTTCGCGCGGCCAAAGAATGTAGCCTCAGGGTTAAGGGGTTGTCCCATAAGTTTGCCACACCAAGGTGGTGGATAACACTGTTCATGGGTACATCACCTAACCCCGCGTAGGAGGCGGCCTTGTGTCGCCCCAATGAATGCCACTTGTGGCCTGCGGACACAAGGCCCGCCGCTACGCGATAGGAAAAGCGGCTTTTGAGACGGCCTCTTAAGGGCCGGGCGCTGCACCTTTCTTGTTGACATCGTGAGCCCTCGGCGGGTACCGTGTTTACCGGACACCAATAACCGTGGACTGCATGTGAGGTAATCATGGGTGCAACGGAGAATCGTTCTCGCAAAAGGCTGGTGACTGCTGTCGGATCGGCGCTGATCGACCTGCTGGCTAACGAGGACGATAGTTTCCTCGAACAGGTCGGCGCTGCCAAGGGGGGCATGAAACTGGTCGATGAGACCTTCATAACAACGGTCGTTTCCCGGTTGACCGGTCGCACCATCATGGTGCCGGGTGGTTCAGCCTGCAACACGGTGGTCGGGATCGGGCGCCTCGGCGGCGCGGCGCGTTTTGTCGGCAAGCGGGGCGAGGATGCTCTGGGCGATCTTCTTGAGCGAGAACTCATCAAGAGCGGGGTGCAGACGCGTTTGTTCAGGTCATCATCGCCCACCGGGCGCGTCCTCTCTATTATCACGCCGGATGCTCAACGGTCGATGTTCACTTTCCTGGGCGCGGCTTCCGAGTTGAACCCGGAGGAAATCACCGGCGAATGCTTTGAAGGAACCGCCGTAGTGCACGCGGAAGGTTACCTATTGTTCAACGCCGAGTTGATAACAAAAGTCATGGCCACGGCACATGACGCCGGGGCGATGGTCTCGCTCGATCTGGCCAGCTTTACAGTTGTGGAGCAATCGTACGCTTTACTTGAGATGCTGGTCGACAGATATGTCGACGTCCTCATGGCCAACGAAGATGAAGCGCGCGCTTACACCGGCGAAACAGACGAAGAAACCGCACTTGAGCGATTGGCCGAACAAACCGAGACGGCGGTGCTGAAGTTGGGCGCCCGCGGAAGTATCATCGCACGCGGTGGTGAAGTCGTGCGGGTGGCCCCGGCCGGATCGGAAGGTGTCATCGACACCACCGGCGCGGGGGATCTTTGGGCGGCCGGTTTCCTGTATGGGTTGGTCCACGATATGCCGCTGGAGCAATGTGGAAAACTCGCTTCCGCCTGCGGCTACGAGGTCTGCCGGGTCGTCGGGGCGGTCATTCCGGAAGAAGGTTGGCAACGGATCAAGGCGCTCCTCTGACGACTGCCGCTCGGTATCTCAGTTCGCTATTCCACAACACCGGCCATTGAACACTTGAGCTAAGGCGGCCCAGTTGCTATCTTCGGTGCGAGCGATGAGTTGTCCGTCGGCTCTGATAGGTTGTTGAAAAAGTGATAATTCGGTCATTGCGAGGCCATAAATGGCTTCTTCCGATACGCGGCAATCTCCAATTGTTATGGGTCAGCCACTTAGAGATTGCCACGGTCGCCTGTAGCGATCTCGCAATGACGATTGCGGCATTTTTCAACAGTCTGCCAATACTGTCTTTGCGCACGAAAGGAATGCGACTATGAACAACCCGGACGATCTGAAGAATATGATTAGTGAGGCCGCGAACTTCATCACCGGCAAGGTGAGTCTCAAGCCGACTATCGGCATCATCCTCGGCACCGGCCTGGGCTCTTTGGTGGACGGGATCGAGATGGCCGGCACTGTCGACTATGACCAGATACCGCATTTCCCGATCTCAACCGTAGAGTCGCACGCCGGGCGGTTGATATTCGGCAACCTGCGGGGCAAGTCGGTGGTTTGTATGCAGGGGCGGTTTCACTATTACGAGGGGTACAGTTTCAAACAGATCACTTTCCCTATCCGGGTCATGAAGGCGTTGGGGATCGAGACGATGATCGTGTCGAATGCCTGCGGTGGTCTGAACCCGAATTTCAAATCCGGCGATATTATGATGATCACCGACCACATCAACTTTTTCCCCGGTAACCCGCTGATCGGTCCTAACCACGACCATCTCGGCTCGCGCTTTCCCGACATGTACGAAGTGTACAACTTCAAACTGCAAGCTATCGCGCGCGAAATAGCGCTGGAGCAGAAACTGCACTTACAGGAGGGCGTCTATATCGGCCTGAGTGGCCCGACCCTGGAGACGGCGGCGGAGTATCGGATGCTACGGGGTTTCGGTGGCGACGCTGTCGGAATGTCGACGGTTCCCGAGGCGATCGTGGCGCGTCACCAGGGCACGAAAGTGCTGGGGTTCTCGATCGTGACCGACATGGGTTTGCCGGACAACATGCATCCCTTGAAGATCGAGGAAGTGCTGGTTATTGCGGGCAACGCCGAACCGAAACTCCGCGACCTGATCGCCGGCTGCATAGAGAGGATGTAGGGGGAGATATTGTTGACAACGATCAAACATGAACCAATATTGAGGCCGTGTTAAGATTGAACAAACTGCAGATAGGGCATTGACAATGGAGTTGTTGAGCCAAGACGCTTATGAGCTCATTCGCACTCCTAAGAAGCTAGTGGAGAAGAGGCCGTTCGAGTTCCCGGGCAAAGGGAAGAGTCTGACACTAGACCTTGTTGCGGTAAACGAATCGAGGGAGATATTCTTGCTCGACATTTTCAGAGGACGTATCAAATCTCTGAAATGCTCTTACAATAACCGGTATGGTGTCACTATAATTCTCGCGAGAATTGACATAAACGGTCCACCCCACGACAATCCGGATGGCTCGACCGTTAGCGGAAATCACATACACATATACCGTGAAGGGTTCGACCACAAGTTCGCATATGAATTGAATTCAGCTGGACTCGACATGTTACCCGATGAAATCAAGTCCTTCCCGGCCTCAGTGAAGGGTCAAGCGCTCAAGACCGATGATATCGTCAGCGTACTCAAGGGTTTCTGTGGAATAATCAATGTGCAGGACAGAATCCGGGTAAGCTTGCAGGAAAGCTTTCTGTAAACGATGGACAGAACTGAGACACAAGAACTTATTAACAGCTATGTCGCGTGGCTGAAAGAGAGGATTAGCTTTGAGTCCATAGAGAATTACGCTGAGATCACGACCCCCTTTCTGGATCGAAACAACGATCGGATTCAGATTTACGTCAGGCGTGATGGAAATCGGTTCTTGCTGACTGACGACAGTTACACCCTACATGATCTGCGTGTATCCGGACTTCAGTTGGACCGATCTGAGCGGAGGAGAAGACTTCTTCAAACGGTACTCAACGGCTTCGGAGTCGAGAAAAAGGACGATCAACTCTTCACATACGCAACGATGTCCAACATCGGGCAGAAGAAACACAACCTGATCCAGTCAATGCTTGCCGTTAATGATCTTTTCGTATTGGCCGAACCTACAGTGAAGAGTCTTTTCCTTGAAGACGTGGAGATGTGGCTCAAGGACAACGAAGTGCGTTTCTCACGCTTTGTGAGATTTCCTGGCAAGTCTGGTTTCGATCACAATTTTGACTTTCTCATCCCTGCGTCTAAGAAAAAGCCTGAACGACTTGTCAGGGCCATCAACACTCCAGACAAGAGGTCAGTATCACCTTTCTTGTGGGCATTCTCCGATGTTCGCGTTCTTCGAGAAAACGGCACTGCAGGTGTGGCCATTCTGAATGATTCGCAGGGAGAGATCGACTCTGAGGTGTTGGAAGCTCTCAATCAGTATGACCTGATCTCGATACCGTGGTCTGACCGTAAAGACTACATTGATGAAGTTGCGGCCTGAGGAACTCCGAAGCATATTCTCATAACGTTGAACCTCTCCTTTTCAAATCGCTGTTCCGGCAGAGGTGCCTGACGGCTCCTCACACATTACTGATCGGAGGACGCCGCGTAGCGGCCAGAAACACCGCTTAACGGTGCCCCATTTCCGGTTGACACTCCCTGGGGTCTGCCCTAAATTACCACCCCATGAATACACCGAACAAGCTCACTCTGTTGCGAATAATCATAGCGCCAGTGTTCATGTACTTTTTTCTGTTTGATAGTTTCTACATGCGGCTGATCGGCCTTGTCTTGTTCGTGATCGCGGCTCTCACCGATCTGGCCGATGGGTATTACGCGCGCAAGTTCGGCATCATCACCGGCTTTGGAAAATTCATGGATCCGCTGGCCGACAAGATCCTGGTGTCGTGCGCGTTGGTTTCGTTCATCGCCCTGAAATACGTCTCGCCGCTGCCGGTGATGCTGATCATCGGGCGCGAGTTCGCCATCACCGGCCTGCGACTTCTGGCCGCGTATCGCGGTGTGGTTATCCCGCCCACCTGGTGGGCCAAGGTCAAAACGTTCCTGCAACTCACGGTGGTCGGCGGGGTGATCGGATACGTCAGCCTGATAACTACACTGGAACATTTCAACAGCCCCGTTCTGCAACACTTTCAGTTCGATCACTACTTCTACTTCAACCTGATGCTCTGGGGGGCTGCCGTGATAACAGTGTGGACCGGCATCGATTACATTATTAAATATTTCTTTATGATCAAATCGGTGCTAAAGTAGAACCGTCGTGAAAGACTCCCTCGTCAGGCTGATCGCCACAGGTTTGTACTCCGGTTATGGGTGGCCGTACCCCGGCACCTGGGGAACGATCCCGGCCTGGCTCATAGCATACTTCCTCATAGCGGGCAACCAATGGGTGCTGGCGCCGGCTGTCGTTGTCTGTTTCGTGGTATCGGTGTGGAGTGCCGATGGTGCGGAGAAGATGTTCGGCCACGATGCGCGCAAGATCGTAATCGACGAGTGGGCCGGGATGTTCGTAACGTTATTGTTCGTGCCGTATTCGCTGACCAATTATGCGATTGCTTTTGTCGCATTTCGCGGTTTCGATGTCGTCAAAATCCCGCCGGCGGCGCAGTCCGAAAAACTGCCCGGTGGTTGGGGGATAACAGTGGACGACATCGTCGCCGGTGTGCAGGCGAACATCGCCACCCATTTGATCATTTACGGATTGGAGAGGTACCTGTCAGGACAAGGGTAAGTCTGCTCAAAGGAAACGTTGCATCATGGACACCGAAATAATTACCATTGGCGATGAGTTGATTACCGGCCACACGGTCAATACCAACGCCGCCCTGATCGCTCGCTACGTGACGGATCTCGGATTCAGCGTGCGTTACCAGACGTCGGTAGGTGATTCGCTGGAGTCTATGGAAGAGGCCTTCCGGCTGGCCCTCAAACGGGCGCGTCTGGTGATAACGACCGGCGGTCTGGGACCGACTCATGACGACATTACCAAGAAGGCGATCGTTCGCTTGTTCAAACGTAACCTCATCTTCCATCAGGAAATTCTTGACGATATCCGAGCGCGCTTTGCCAAACGCGGCGTCGAGATGCCGGCCATCAATCAGAACCAGGCGTTGTTACCCCAGGGAGCTACCTTGTTTCCCAACAAGCATGGTTCTGCGGTAGGGTTGTGCTTCGCCGAGGAAGGGCGCATCTTCATCTCTCTACCGGGGGTGCCGTTCGAGGCCGATCAGATCATGGTCGATGAAGTGATGCCTTACCTTCGAGGGATTCAGACAGCGCAGGCGACTCGGATCATGAAACTGCGTACGACCGGCATCTATGAGTCTAAACTGGCCGATAAGATCAGTCATGATCTCAAGCTCGAACCCGGCGTCAGACTGGCTTATTTGCCATCGTACAGCGGCGTTGATCTGCGCATCATGGCCACCGCCGAGAACGCAGAGGCGGCCGGGGACAAAGCTCTGCGGCTGGTTCGGTATCTGGAAGATACCTGCGGCCGCTACATCTATGGGCGTGATGATGACAGCCTGGAAGCGGTGGTCGGACAACTGTTGGCCGATAACGACAAGACGCTGGTCGTGGCGGAATCCTGTACCGGCGGAGAGCTGGGGATGCTGATCACGTCGGTGAGCGGTTCGTCGAACTACTTCCTCGGTGGCGTCATCGCTTACGCCAACGATGTGAAGATTGAGCAGCTTGGGGTAGACGCGGCGATCCTTGAAGAACACGGCGCCGTCTCCGAACCGTGCGCAATAGCCATGGCCGTCGGTTGCCGCAAACTGCTGAAAAGTAGCTACGCTCTTTCGATCACCGGTATCGCCGGACCGGCCGGCGGCGCCAATGACAAACCGGTGGGGACGACCTATATCGGCCTGGCCTCCGCGCACGCCTCGTATGCTCGGAAGTTTAACTTCGGCGCCCGCCGGGATACCGGACGCTCGCGAGCTTCCTACGCTGCGCTGGAGTTGTTAAGGCGGGAGATTCTCGATATCAAATGATACGACTGTTTATCGCCCTGCCGTTGGGGCAGGAAGTGGAACGCTACCTGAGTAGCATCATCGACGAGTTGAAACCACACGGTGGGTCCGTCAAGTGGGTCGCGCCGCAGAATGTCCACCTGACCGTTCGCTTCCTCGGTGACACCGAGGAACAGCGAGTGCCGAAGATCAAGCAACTGCTCGACAAAGTCGCATCAGAATATCCAACCGTTGCAACAACCATCGATCGCCTCGGTGCTTTTCCAAATCTCAGACGACCGCGTGTCATCTGGGCAGGCATTCACGACAACGTCGACCGCCTCGAAAAGTTGGCGCGACAAGTGGAGTTGGGCGTGCGCAAGCTGCGCTTCGAGAAGGAAACTAAAGGTTTCAAGCCACATCTTACGCTGGCGCGCATACGCAAGCCACAGGGTTTGGAGCAACTAATTGCCCACCTGGAATCGTTCGTGTTAGAGCCGCAAGTGTTGACTCTCGACCGACTCGTCCTGTTCAAGTCGACGCTCACGCCGAAGGGACCCATCTACAACCGCCTGTACGAAGCGGTGCTCGGGCAGGAACGGTTTGGAGACTGAGAACAACAGCCCAGGACCTTCCCCAGAAGTGGCTGAAGATTTCTGCTAATGTAGATTGAATCAAGGGGTTGCTGTTTTCAGAAAGTGGAACGACATGTCATGCCGGACTTGATCCGGCATCCAGTGGCAAGGCGACAAGTCGCTTTCACACGCTTCGCGGTGATAAATCACTATTTCGTGCTGCGCGGTGATAAATCACTTTCTCGCGCTACGCGCGCACCATTTGCCATTCCTGTTCCTTCTTGTCATTCCTGCTCCTTCTTGTCATTCCTGCGAAAGCAGGAATCCAGGCTTGCCTGCAAAAACTGGATGCCACCGGTATGACGGAAGTGGGCAAGTAGGACAAAGAAAAAGAAGAGGAAGATGGATTCCCGCCTGCGCGGGAATGACAGAGTGCGTGCGCATTCACCCCAAATGTCGCTGTTCAACCAACAAATTGTTACCTCGTGCGCGGTGGACGTCCTCGTCTACCGCGTTTACCCTGATAAACTGTCGGCGCACGGGGACGTACGCCGACCACGAAACTCGGCCCGTCCAGGGCATCGTCGAAATGTTCAGGCATCCTCCGTCGACACCACAGTTGACATCAGGCTATGATTCGGCTATTCTTGAGGCTGCAATTGCACTTGCAGGAGATAGATGTGTCGAAACTGGTTCTGTTCATATTGCTTACTTCCCTTTTTCTTGTTATGGGTACGAATGTCTCCGCCGATGAGATCATACTCAAGAAGGAGATCTTCCAGGGATGGAAGTACTCGGTCGACAGCGGCGATACCTATCAGGACGTCGGCGCCAGGGGCACATCCTTGCGAGAACTGATGACCGGCAATGAACGTGCCGTGTTTGAAATGGAGCAGTACGGTAAGCGGAAGGTCCTGGCCGCATTCACAGGCTACACCTGTGGCGCCATTGTTGTGGGGTTGTTAGTCGTATCCATCTTTGATACCTGGCGGGACGAATACCAATACCCTCTGATAGCAGCGATAGGTGTCGGGGTCATATCGAATCTATACAATAATTCCGCTACCAACCATCTCAAGGAAGCAGTGCGGGTTTACAATCGGGATCACAAGCGGTTGTCAATCGCAATATGTTTGGGTCCACAATTGGCGCCGCGCGCGATCGGCGTCGGTTCAGCCTTGAGAATATCGTTCTAAATGAAATGTAGGTATGGAAGACAAACGTAAAGAAACCACAATCAAGCTGACCGCCGAAGTCAGTTGCGCCGGTTGAGCGTCGAAACTGGCGCCAAAGTTTTTGGCGCAGGCACTCAAGGGACTTCCCAAATGGTCGCACCCGGATATGCTGGTCGGCTTCAATCATGCGGACGACGCCGGTGTCTTCCGGATCAACGAGCAGCAGGCACTGGTCCAGACAGTCGACTTCTTTCCGCCGATTGTCGATGATCCCTATCAGTTCGGCCAGATTGCCGCTGCCAACGCGCTGTCCGATGTTTACGCTATGGGCGGACGACCGCTAACGGCGTTGAACATTGTCGGCTTCCCGGTGGGAGACATGCCGGGCAGCTATCTCACCGAGATCCTGCGCGGCGGGGGTGACAAGGTTGCCGAGGCGGGAGCGGTGGTGATAGGGGGTCACTCGATCAAAGACAAGGAACTGAAATACGGCATCGCGGTGACCGGGGTGGTTGATCCACGTCGCATTATCACCAACGGTGGCGCGCGTCCGGGCGACCGTCTGTTTCTCACCAAACCACTTGGCACCGGGTTGATTACTACCGCCATCAAGCGCCGCGCCGTACCTCCGGAGTTGGAAAAGATCGTGGCGACTCAGATGGCGCAGTTGAATCGTGGACCGGCTGAGTTGATGGTTCGACACAACGCCCATGCCGCCACCGACATCACCGGTTATGGCCTGTTGGGGCATGCCCTGGAAATGGCGCTGGCCTCGGAGGCGACGATTCACTTCGATTCGCGACTGGTACCTCTGATGCCGCAGGCGCTGGAACTGGCCGACGCGAAAATGATCCCCGCCGGGGCTCTGGCCAACCGCGAGTTCCTTAAGGGCCACTTGATGGTCAGTCGGGATGTTCCCGAGAATGTCGAAGCGGTACTGTTTGACCCGCAAACGTCGGGCGGACTGTTGATCGCGATAGCCGAAGACGACGCCGATCAGTTTGCCGCCGATCTGGAGCGCGCGAGCCTCTTCGGCTGGAGGATAGGGCAAGTGGAAACACGAGGGAAGCACAGTATTGTTGTTGAGTAACCTGATGCCACCCACCAACTGATTTTGCTATGGGTTGCCTGGCGCGAGGGTAGTGAAGCTACAATGTCTCGATGAAAACATCCTTGACAAAAACCGACCTGCTGTTGTACCTTCTCACTTTGCTGATCGTGATCGGCGGCGTGCTCTTCTGGGCGTCGGATTTGACTTCCGATCCGCCTATGTACTACTCCGGGTTGGGCCAATCGCTGGCCACTGATCCGGCGCAGTACGTTTACCATGCTCGCAACGAGATCCTCTTTGACAACTGGGATCCGTTTGACTATCCGCGCTGGACTGTCTATCAGCATTCGTTGACCTCGCTGGTCGGGTGGGGTCTATTCTCCCTTTCGGGTGTGTCGGCAACCAGTGCCGGTGCTGTCGGGTTGGTTTTGTCCCTCGGTGGACTCTTGTTCTTTCTCCTGGGCCTCTTTCGACATTGTCGAACCTGGGTGCTTCCGGTGGTGGCGCTGTGTTATGTCCTCAACGTTACCCTCCTGACCTACGGGCGACTTTCGTACCTGGAAAACGGCCTCGTCTTCATAGCCTCGCTGTTCTTTTTCGTGTATTGCTGGTTCGGTGACCGCGTGTGGGCGATTTTGTTGTCGGCGGTCCTGGTGGCGCTGGCGACGTTCATCGGCAAACTGTTCGGGGCGCTCTTGTTGCCCACCTTGCTGGTGGCTGTTTTCTTCGCTGGACGACAGAACCGCTGGCGATTGATGGCGATGGCGGTCGGTGCGTACGCGGTTTTTTCGGCAGTGCTGATCCTGGCACTCTACGGCGCCGATTTCTCCGCTGCCTTCCGCTACGTCGGTGAGCAGTCGTACGGTCTGCGCGGCTTCCCGGCCGGACTCAGTTCACCCTGGGGTTTCTTTGAACATCTGATCGGCTACGGCTTTCGAAATCGCATGTACTACCTCGATCCTGACCTGTTCATGTTTCTGCTGGCCGCTGGCGGCAGTTTGGTTCTATTCTTCCGCGGAAGTGGCGGCCAACAGAAGCTATCGCCGGTGATTGTCCTCAGCGCATCGTGGGTCGGAGTTGTCGTGCTCGGTTTGATGCCGTTGAACTACTCGCCGCTGCGATATACCCTGTTTCTGATTCCAGCAGTCATTGTTCTCCCATTTGCGCTGATGGACAAACTGCTATTGAAGAGGAAGATTGCTGCGGTGAGACCGGACTGGTGGGCAACAGCATTCCTCGGTCTGTTATTCTGGTTCGCTTTGTATCACCTGGTGGGGAATGTTTTCTACTTCAACAACGCACCCTACCGCGCGCTGACCTGGGGCTGTCTGCCGGGAGCGGCAGCATTGGCCCTGGCGGTGCGCTATGCTCTCGGCAGGTTCCACCTTCGTTTGGGACGACCGACAGTTGTTCTCGGGGTTCTGGTGATGATCGGCCTGTCGCTTCTGGCCAACGGTTTTCGTATCCAACGCTACCACTACCTGGAACACAATTTCAATCTGAAGGAAGCCAATGAGGATATCCGCGAGATTCTTGGGCCGGACGCAGTCGTATCGGGACCTTATGGTCCGGCGCTGACAATTGACACTGACCTCAAGGCGTTCATACATCTTTTCGGGGTCGCAGATATCGACTCGACACTGTTCGACCGCCACCCGATCACGCATATCGCCGTGGATGCTTCCAACCTGAGCGAGGCTGTCAAGGGTTATCCGCAACTGGACGGTCTCGCGCCGGTGACCTCCTGGTGGATCCGTGACACCGAAGTGAAGCTGTTTCGCATCAGCGAACGGTTCGAGAATCCACAGGCAGCTCGCTACCAGCTTTCGCACTACGAGAAAGCGGTGGACTATTTGAACGAATCTCAACTCGACAGCGCCCAAATCGAAATCGATTTCTATCTGACCGAGCGTCGGTTGACCAAATCATGCGGTCGCTTGATAGCTGATATCAGTCTGCGCACCGGTCAGTACGACAATGCGCTCAGGATGGTAAGCACGATGGCTGAGAAGTACCCCACCGATTTCAGCGTCCAGATGATGTGCGGGAAGGTCTGTCTGTTGTTGTCGTCGAAAAGTGAGAACCAGGCGCTGATGCCACAGGCGTATAAGTATATCGACCGCGGCGTGAAGGTGAACCGTTTCAAGGCCGGTTACGCCACCCAACTCGTCCAGGAGACGATGCGGCGTATGCAGCAGCAACAACCGGCGCCCGGCCAGACCCCTTAGCTCAAGGTCGGCCGGCGGGTCAGTTCTCTTTCCTCGAAGCGAACCAGCCTTCGCACCATCCAGGTCGTTATGATCGTCTTAAGGAGTGCGCCGCCGATAGCACAGGTCGTGTAGAAGCCGATTCTCGTGTTGGTCGGCCCGACAGACTTGCTGTCGGGCCGCTGTATTGTCGGACACTCCCCGTGTTTAGCGAAGCGACGACTTCGCCGGAACTGTCACCGACACACCTGGGGGCGTATATGCAACCGGTGGTTCGTCCAGGATAGTGTTGTGTACCGACAGCGTACCGCTGCTGGTCAGGTCACACACGTACCACCAGCGACCGGTGCCGGACGTCGGGACATTATAGCTGGCGATCCGGGAACTGCCGCTGTAGACGTCCACGTGGGCTTCCGTGGGCAATGCGTCCAGGCTGTAGTTCTTGATCGCATACTTGCATGTGCCCGTGGTCGGCAACTGGTAAATCGTGATCGTCTCAGGGCCCCAACCGCTTACGTCATCAGTGTCCAGAATAGCGAACGGCTCGGCTGCAGAGTCGCCACGGGATGAAGACGGCCAGTAGACGTGGAAGGTATCCTTCCAGTAGTGGGCGTCCAGATCGTCGGGCGTTTCTCCCCAGCTCAGGACAAACCGATACTGGCCGACAGCCATCTCAGGTGAGATACTGATATTGTCGGTGATAATCACCTGCTGTGTTTGATCGTCCACCGATACCGAAGTGGTTGCGGCAATGAATCCGCTACCGGTCACCGCAAGTGAGTAATTTCCGGACGGCACGTTGGCGAAAGTGTAGACGCCGGCAGAGTCCGTGATGTCTACCCATGTGTATTCGGGTGACAGGGCCGTTTCGCGCATTTCGGTGCGCTCTATTGACTGGCTGGTCGGCCCTGTGAGAGTAACCGTTACACCTTGAATCGGGCTACCGGTGACGGCGTTTGAGATGATCCCGGTGAGGGTCACCAGCCCGGTAGGGTTGGTGTCGTTGTTCGAGCCGGTGGGACTATCATCGTCGTCCTTGGAGCAACCGACCATCAGTGCCATCAGCACCACCAACAGCAGCACCTGCGCGCGGTTCAACATAACATACCTCCATATTGTTGGGTTCTCATAATCGACCTGACTACCTGCCTTCCCAGGCTCCTGGAAACCGGTAGATGCAGAGTGGGATTTACCCCCAATTTGCAAAACTGCCTCTTCACTTCTTTGTCGGCAGTTAACGTTGACTATTAACCTGAATCAGCGGTGCCGTCAAAGCAGGGCAGTATCCCTGTAATCACGCCCCTGGACGGAACAGCCGAATCGCGGGGATCATGCCCTGCGGGGCTGCCGGAGTCTTGCCGATGTGCCCGCTTCTGTATTCGCCAACAAATCGAGATACCGCTTCTCGTGCCGTTTCTCCGCCACAGAAGTGGCCTTAAAGGTCTTCGCGATCGTCTCCAATTCCCCTCTCCGGCACTGTCCCAGCCCTGTCGCTTCAGGATAGAATTCCTCCTTGATTCCAGCCGCGGGGCGCCCGCTCAACCGATACCGTGGATGCTATGGACGACAAGCCCGGAAGAATCTCGATTGTCACCCGACGAGTCGAACGCAATCGGTGGTCCTCGGGAACACGGGATTCCAGGGATACATAACTGAACATCGCCTGCTGATCATCATCTGCGCCGCGCATCTTCCGAACCTTTCGTTGGAGAAAGGATACACGGAAGATTCATTACACTCAGCTAAGAACAATGAGTTTTTCAACAGCCTGCTAGAGTCCTGCCCCGATATTCGGAGTCCGGTGTTTGCCTGTCGCGCTGCCGTTTAACCGGCGAAGTTCTTCGCAGCAAACTCCCAGTTGACCAGGTTCCAGAACGCCTCGACGTACTTGGGTCGGGCGTTGCGGTAATCGACATAGTACGCATGCTCCCAGACATCGCAGGTCAACAGCGGCGTCTTACCCTCGGTCAGCGGCGTGCCGGCGTTGCCGGTGCTGATGATCTCAAGTTCGCCGGCGCCGTTTTTCACCAACCAGGCCCAGCCGGAGCCGAATGTCGTGATCGCAGTCTGGGAGAATTTCTCCTTGAAATCCGCGAACGAACTGAACGTCTTGTTGATTGCTTCAGCCAGCGCACCGGTCGGTTCACCGCTGCCCCTGGGGCTGAGACAGTTCCAGTAGAAGCTGTGGTTCCAGACTTGGGCGGCGTTGTTGAAGATACCGCCCGATGCTTTCTTGATGATCTCCACAAGCTCGACATCGGCAAACTCAGTACCCACGACCAGCTTGTTCAGATTGGTTACGTATGTCTGGTGATGTTTGCCGTAGTGATAGTCAAGCGTCTCGGCCGAGATGTGTGGCGCCAACGCATCGTTGGCATACGGAAGTTCCGGTAGTTTGTGTTCCATCTCAATTGCTCCTTCGTTACACGTCGAATCACATTCGCCAATTACTGTCTTTGCTTCGGCAAGTCGCCCGACAGGCGGCTACTATGTGACTAAACCGCCGGCTGACTCCCGCGGTTCCCGGCATCTTGAATCGCGACGGCCGGGCGGCCTGACTATTGCTGGACAAGTAACTCAACTGACTCCCCACTCTTTCGTATAAAATTGAAAGAGACAGGCAGTTTTTTGCTTGACCGATTGGATAGAGCGGGACTATTGTATAATGGGATCAGGAGGTCCCTATGGAAATCGGATTGATCTATTCAAGCAAGGACCCGAAGCAGGCAAAAACGTGCGATTTTGTCAAGCGCTTCGTGCGTGAGCACGGCATCCTGGCGCGCATCGTTGAGTCGGAGCAGCCGGTGAAGGCGCCGACGATCACTCTTGACGGCTGCACTATCGTCGACTCCGACCATGCCGTAGGCGCCGAGAAGAACGGACTCGACCGATTCCCCTCCACCAAAGAGATAGCCAAAGCTCTCGAAAAAAGCATCTGGTGCCTGTAAGCCGCTGGTCCGTCAGCGTGGCCCGGACGTTCGTCCGGGTGTCATACACGAAGCACTGTCTCCAAGAAACCAGGACCGATGGGCTTGTTGATAAAGTCCAGATTCTCGTCATTGCGAGCGACCAAGGGGAGCGCGGCAATCTCAAACTCCAGGTCGTGCAACGAA
>JAUWIB010000070.1 GCA_030605565.1 bacterium | reverse complement strand
CGACCGACACCGCTGAGAATCTCCCGCTGTGGCAACGAACCGTTGCGCACCACCAAACGATGACCTGCGCAGTCGCGAAGATGCTGGTGCTGATCGATATACTCCGCCACTTCGCCCTCGACAGCTGCCTGAAGCATCCGTCGGGCGCCTTCCTGCAACAACTCATCCAACGCCGACTTCGACTCCTTTTCTACTCGACTTCCTTCGATTTTTACCGTATCCTTGCTCATGAGCGTATCCTTTCTCTCGGTTATCATCCGAGAGCTTAAAGTTTCACAACTAGAGGATACGCTCTTTCTTTTATCTCATCCACAACTTCCGACTATATCTCAGTTCTGGGTGAATGTAACTGCATTCGATTTCGGATATGCCCCTCTTGGTATTGAGCCGTCGGAAACGGATTACTGGTCAGGTGCTATCGGAGCGTATCCGCGTATCCGATAGTAGAGCCGAAGACATTCGCCGCACTACTTCTCAATACTCGCTGTCAATTTCCTGTTGATCATACTGCTCTACGACTGTGGCTTCCGCGCTTTCAGCGAGAACATCAGCGGATACATCGGCGGTCCGCCAGGCGGATACCAGTAGCCGTCCTTTTCGTACCAGTCGGCCCGGATCGGATAGTAGCCCTTGTCATATTCGCCCAGATGCTCAATTGTCAACCCGGCGTTGATCAGCGCATTCACAATTTGCGATAGCGGGTGCTGGAACTCCACTCGTTCGGTTTCGATGATGTGTTCACGGTCACAGTAGTCCGGCTCGCCTGAGTAACGGATAGGCTCCTTGTGCAGATACGAATTGGGCGGTTCCTCTCGGATGCAGATGATCGGATGATCGTCCACGATGAAGAAGACTCCGCCCGGTTTGAGATAGTGCGCCACCACCCGCGCCCATTTGTCCATGTCCGAGATCCAGCAGTGGGTCCCGTGGGATTGGAACACGATATCGAACTGTTGATCGATGACACCGATAAGGTCAAGCACGTCACTACGTACGAAAGTGGCATCCAACCTCGCCAGTTTCTTGAGCTCATCCGCCCGCTTAATCGATCGGTCCGAGATATCGACTCCAGTGACGACAGCGCCGCGCCGCGCCCAGGAAAGTGTGTCCATGCCGAACTGGCACATCAGGTGCAACAACGACCTGCCGTGGACATCACCCACCGCATCAAGCTCGATTGACTTCAGTGAACACCAGCCGTTAAGGAACTCCTTGCGTTTCTGATTCGGATGATCCCAGTGCACCTCGACCATCTCATTCCAGGCCACTCGGTTCTTTTCGTGGTCACTGTTTGGCATCACTTTCTCGCTTTCCACATAGAGATGAGCCCAACAAGGAAGAACAATCCGTTGACCCCCCACACCGCCAACTCCGGGGGAACCTTCTCGTTGTAACCGGCTGACTGCAGGCTGCGAAACATCACAAAGTACACAAGGGAAACCATGGTGCCGAGAGCGAACGACACGGCGATGCCGCCGCGCCGCGAGTTTGAGGCGAAGGGTATGCATATCAGCACGACGATGCACGACGACAGGGGGAAGGCGAGTTTCAAGTCGAGATCTATCGATTCCCGTATGTGAGGTCCCCCGGTGCGTTTCATCAACTCGATGTATCGCGCCAATTCGTCATAACCCATATCCTCCGGCTTGCCGATCCGTTTGGAGAAATCTTCCGGCTTCTCCAGGATATCCGCGAGTTCCAGAACTGCAAACTCTCGAAACGTCTCGCCGGTACTGTCAAACTTTCGCACCACGCCGTCGGTTGCCATCCACTTGTAGTCTACGTATTCGATGCGAGCGGCTGTAATGATCTCACTGAGACGGTTTCTCTCAGCCCGGTAGACCTTGAGATCGGTTCCTTCCTGACGTTGGACATTGAAACTGCCGATGGTGTAGAAGTATCCCTTGCTGATCTGGCGGTAAATGTTATGCACTCGGTTGAGGGCGCGCTTGGACTTTTTCTCGATCGTGAACTCCTTGATCTCAAGTCGCTTCTTGTTGGCCGGCGGATAGACGTACTCGTTGTAGTAAAAGTGCCCCCCGGAAAGTAACAGTGCGGTCACCAGGATAGGGGCGCTGATGCGATAGAGCGACAGCCCGGTCGCTTTCATGGCGAGAATCTCGTTACGGCGGGCCAGGATCGAGACGGAGAACAAGACCGCAAGCAGCACAAACATGGGGAAGAACGACTTGACGACCCACCCGCCAAAATAGACGTAGTACTCGAGGATCTTGAGTATCGGCACCTTATGATCCACGAAGTCGCGCAGTTCCTCTACGGCGTTGATCGATATGATGGTCAGACCGATTGCTGCTATTACCACAATCAGGGATGCGAAGAAATGCGTGAGGAGGTATCTATCGATTCTCTTGATCATAGTTTCATTACCGTTTTCTCCGGAAGAATGAGAAGATCGGCTTCTCCGATGCAACGATGTAGAGCAGGTAGAGGCCAAGTGCGCCCAGGAGAATGTTGGCTATCCACATGGCCCAGAATGGCGACATCAGACCACGGTCGGCCAGGTCCTCACCGCCGATCAGGAAGGCCCAGTAGATGGTGAAGAGCACGATGGAGATAGCGATGGCGACACCCATACCGCCGCGTCGGGTTAGAATGCCGAGGGGTGCGCCGAGCAATACGAAAGCCAGGGATGCGGCCGGTATCGAGTATTTTTTGTATATCTCAATACTGTACTTGTTGACGACTCTCTGCTGGCTTTGCAATTGTTGGTATCCCCGTTCGACCTGCCGCAGCAGGGTGGCGGCATCTTGCCGGATTTGGCTGAAGGCAGCCGAGTCCGTGATTGAATCGGTTTGTTTGACTACAAAGCTGTCGGAAAACAGTTGGGAGGCCCGGACCTCAAGGGCGGCAGTAATCCGTTGGCGAAAAGGCTCAACAGTCAGGCGCGCTTTGCCAACCCGGTCTTGCATATCGGAAATAGACATCTCGCGGTCACTGCGAAAATCAGTATCAGTTCTGACCAGTTCCGATTTTACGTCGGAGACATTCTTAACATATTCCTCGAAGCTCACTCGGCGGTAGTTGTTCGGATCCCTGGTGTCCAGCGAGTGCACCTCGCCGTTGTAGAGTGTAAATCGCATGTTCCGGCCCCCATCAGTCATCTCCAGGTAGCCGTATTCCGCGACTATGATCTGTGGTTTAGTCTGATCGCGAGTGTCGGTGATGTTGACCGTTTCGACCCGTGAAGTAGAATGATCGATCTTGTCCAGAAGCACCAGGTACCCTGGAATGTCGGTAATGAAAACACCCGAACGGAAAACCAGGGTGGGACGCATGGCTGAGATGTCCGCCCAAAGAAGCCGTGATCGTTTGTTCAAATCCGGCAGGACACGATCATTGAACTCAATCATACCAATCATCAGGAGCGCACCGACGACCAACAGTGGTACCAACACTCGAAGCAAATTGACGCCCGACGCTTTGATAGCTGTAATCTCAAAGTCCGATGTCAGCCGCCCGAACGCCATTAGGGTGGCTACCAACACCGACATCGGTATTGACAGGGCAAGCATCCAGGCCAGGTTCAGTCCGATGATCTCAAAAACAACCGCGACCTCAAGGTCTTTGTCGATGATATGATCGATGATCTTCGGAACCAGATCGATGATCAGGAGAAATGTGATAGTGAGAAAGGCAAGGAAGAATGGTCCGATGTGCTCTCTCAGTATGTAACGTGTTAGTATCTTCATAAACTACTCAATATATCTCTTATACTATCGGAAAGAAAGTTTGAATTAGAGACACATGATGGTTCTACGCTTCTTTGGCTGACGGCAATCCGACCCGGACAGCAAACGCGCCGACGGTCCGATCCAGGAATCGTTTGATCTGAAGCGACCAATGATGTTAATTGGGACTATGGACAGCAAGACAATAGTCGATTTTGTTATCAACGACCGGATCACCGGGTTCTTCTCGGTGCGCAAAAAGGTGATCCGAGAGTTTGCCCGTGGCCGCTTCGTGTCGCTGGAGTTGGGCGACTGTTCGGGGCGCATCGGTGCGGTTTGCTGGGAGCCGGATCAGTTCTGTCTGGACGAACTTGAGGCGGGTATGGTAGTCAAAGTTCGCGGCGGGGTGGGTGAGTACCATGATAAAGCCCAGTTGACGATCTCGCAAATCCGCCTGGCTGAAGATGATGAGTATGCCCTTGAAGATATTCTGCCACACTCCTCGCAGCCGGTGGAACAGCGGCGAAGTCGCGTGCTGGCGCTGGCCGAGCGAATTGAGAACAGTTACATCAAATCTCTCGCCGACGCTTTTCTGGGCGACGAGTCCTTTATAGCGGAGTTCCTCGTCGCTCCGGCAGGCAAACTGTGGCATCATGCCTATGTGGGTGGCTTATCGGAGCACTCAGCCAATGTCGCTGAGTTAGCCCTCGATGTTTCGTCGCACTATGACTTCCTTAACAAGGACTACCTTATCTTCGGAGGACTGTTTCACGATGTCGGCAAGATGAGAACGTACTCCGCGGGAACGATGATCGATTTCACCGACGCGGGTCGACTGGTGGGGCACATTTGTCTGGCCGATCACTGGATCTGCGAGCGTGCCGCCCGCATCGACAGTTTCCCGGAGATGTTGCTGATCAAGCTGCGTCACTTGATCCTCTCGCACCAGGGGGAACTCGAGTACGCCACACCGGTAGTGCCGCAGATACCGGAAGCGTTCGTGGTTTACTACTGCGATGAGATCGACAGCAAGATGGGCGCGATAGAGCGCATTCGGACCAGGCAGAGTGGCGCCGGTTGGTCGGAGTGGGTCAAGATGCTGAATCGCTACCTTTATTTCGACGAGAAATCCGAGGAATAGTCAAGTGGGTGTGACTGGCTCTGTTCTCGAGCTGTGCAACCTCACGCGGAGAGTGGGCGACGGGACCCCGGCTCGAGCAATCATCGATAACTTCTCCTATTCGTTCGGTTCCGCCAGACTCTACTCGATTATAGGACCCTCGGGGGCGGGGAAGAGTTCGCTGTTACGCTTGCTCAACCGTCTGGATGAGTGCACCGATGGCAGCGTGAAGTTCAAGGGCCGCGATACACGCGAATTCGCACCGTGTGAATTGAGACAGAGGGTTGGCTACTTGTTTCAGACCCCTCACCTGTTTGATCGAACCGTGCGCGACAACATTGTGTACGCCCAACCGCATTTGTCGGAATCGAAAATCAGTTGCCTTATTCAACAAGTGCAACTACCGTCCGGCATTGTTGACGCACCAGTGGACAACCTGTCGGTCGGGGAACGACAGCGAGTGGCGTTGGCCCGTTTGTTGGCTACCCAGCCGGAGGTTGCCCTTCTCGATGAGCCAACGGCGGCGTTGGACCCTGCCAACACCGAGGCGATTGAACGACTTATCAGCAGTGTGGTGACAGATCATGGTGTTACCGTAGTCATGGTTAGTCACAGTCGGCAACAGGTGGTACGCCTGGGAGGGGAGGCCATCCTGATGGTGGACGGAAAGTTGATTGAGCATGGTGACGCTGTCCAACTGGTGAAGAATCCGGGTACACCACAGGGGCGACGATACATGAACGGGGAACCGCAATGACAACGCCCGGTATCACCCAGGTTCTGCTGGCCGGCATAATGGTAGTCATTGCCATAGCCGTGGCACGGTATTGGCGGCTACCGGTCATAAAGGATATGGCCTTCGGTTCGGTACGTGGCTTTGTGCAATTGGTGGCGGTGGGGTACGCGGTGCGCTTTATATTCGACATAGAGTCTCCCTGGTTGATTATGCTTGCGCTGGGAATCATGATGACGGTAGGCGCCCACGCCGCAGCCGGTCGGGTCAAGAACGTGAAAGGCTCATTCGGCATAAGCCTTGCAGCGATACTCACCGGCTCTCTGATCACTCTTGCCACCATGTTGGTTTTTAAGATCATCAGCTTTGACGCCCGCTACATTATTCCGCTGGCGGGAATGATCATCGGCAACTCCATGAACGCCTCGGCGCTGGTTATAGATCGCCTCGCTTCGGACCTTCGCGGGAACCGTCTCGCGATTGAGACGGCGTTGGCGCTGGGGAAAAGTTGGAGAGAAGCCTCGCAACAGTTCCATCGTGATGCCGCCCGTACCGGGATGGTGGCGATGCTGAATTTCCTCAAGACCGTCGGTATCGTAGCTCTGCCGGGCGCCATGACCGGCATGATCCTGGCCGGGGCCGACCCGGTCGAGGCGGTTCTGTTGCAAGTGATCGTGGTTTACATGCTCCTGTCCGCCACGACGATCACATCGGTGGTTGCCGTCGAACTCACTATCCGTCGGTTTTTCACGCGTTATCATCAGTTGCGCACTAATCTCTAGTTAGGCGAGTTATCTGAATTTGCGAAAGGAATAGATGGTTATGGTCTCATATGTGCCACTTGGAGAGCTATTAGTCACGACGAAGCACGATCAGAGCAAGATTCCATTTTGTATTTGAGGGGTGTTTACAGGTCCCGGCGACTCTATGCATCGTGGCAATTCAGCCCCCGTCGTAGGGTTCAATCTTGAGGATCAACGGACTATCGAGGCGATACGCAGCAGGTCCGACAGCGTTTTCGAAATCCTCGAGGAGATGCTTGAGAAAGCACACCTCGTTCTGGACATTCCTAAGACTGTGAATCAGATGGAACTTGGCTGGGAGTATTGGGTGAGAGGCGGTTCAGAGATCTTTGAAGACTACAAGAAAAACCTGATTAATCTATTGGACAATCCGTATGCAGATGACGATGCGAAGTCTCGGGCCGATGAGGACCTAATAGACCTTCTATAGGATGAGGCTCAAGAGCAGCGCCACCAGAGAACGAAACAGGCCAAGAGGAAGCTTTCCCGAAAGCGACGATCTCACTTTCAACAGAAGCATGCACAACTGATGTTGGCGCTCATCGATCGGGATGGCTACGAGTGTTCCCAGTGCGAATCCCAAGTAGACTTAACAATAGACCACGTGTTGCGGCTCTCGAAAGGGGGTTCAGACGACCTGGATAACTTGCGCTTGTTGTGCCGGAGTTGTAATAGTCGAAAGGGTGACAGAACACAAGGAGACGATTCCCCCTGACCTGTCCAGTCAACTGACCGCAATTCTGCCGCGGATCTAGCGGATGCCAGAATATTACAGGACTTTCCCCATAAATAGTTGAAGATTTCTGTTAATGTGAATTGCGTCAAGGGGTTAATGTTTTCAATAAGTGGAAACTGTTGTTTTAGGAAATTGGGGAAACTTTTCACTAATTAGGGCTTGCTGAATAATTCATTTTCAGCAATGTAGCTATTCAAGCAGTAGCGTTCTGATACTCAGCATCCGTATCCAAAGTGAGTTCTGTGCATACAAGCATCGCTCCTGCCGCCCGATCCGCAGCAGCAGAGATCCAC
>JAUWIB010000021.1 GCA_030605565.1 bacterium | reverse complement strand
AGGAGCAGAGCTTGGATTGAGCATTCAGAAAATATCTTCACGTCCGACTTTCCGAATGGGTAACATGTGGAAGAACCACGAATAGCAGATTGTAAAGACATCTATCGAAATTCCTATCCGAAACTCTACAAAACGATAATTATGAAAAAGGACTGCCTCCCTGCGGTGGACCACCGGGGCCTTCAGCATGAAACTCAAGCATTAGAATTAACCCACCCGCTGGATGGGGTACCGGCGGCTAACTCGCCGGAGTGGCCGGTATGAAAAACCGAGCGTGTACATGAGGGTGGAAGGATTTGAACCTTCGACAGCCTGCTTAAAAGGCAGGAGCTCTACCCCTGAGCTACACCCCCATGTACACACCCGGCAAAGAGACCGGAAGTCAATCGAAAATAGCCAATGACAGCCTGATGTCAATTCTTTTTGTGGTTATTCCTGGCGCCTGTTTGAACGGTGAGACCTACCAGGACCTACGAAAGTGATTTTCCGGCAACTTTGCCCCGCTGTCGGAGGCCGGAAACAAGGGTCGACCCAGCCCAAGAAAGACAACACCTTCCGGGACATCCCCAGGTAGCAGGCCGGCCGGAATCAGGAGTTCTCTTTTCTTGGAAATTTCACATATTTTCGCCATAAATATGAACTCTTTTGGTCCGGGTTGTGTTATAAAGATTGACTGACTGACGAGAATGCAAGTTCCGAAATACCTCTCTGTCTTTGTCTTCGTATGAGAGAAGGCGCCCAACCCAGGGCGCCTTTTCTCTATTAATCGGTGGCCCGCTCCAACCGCATCGGAAAACGTGCGTTGACAATTCCGACTGCGGTAAGCAGCAAGCGTGAGTCGGTGGCTTTACTTCTTGGTTACCTTCAGAAGTTCCACATCAAAAATCAGTGTCGCATTGGGTGGAATGACATTGCCGGCGCCGGCGCTGCCATAGCCGAGTTCCGGTGAAATAATCAGTTCGCGCATACCGCCGACTTTCATCCCGGCAACCCCTTCATCCCAGCCCTTGATAACGCGGCCGCCACCCAGCGGGAACGAGAAGGGCTTATTGCGGTCTTTAGAGCTATCGAACTTCTTTCCTTTCTCGCCGCTTTCAGTCTGGAGCCAGCCGGTGTAATGGACATCCACTGTCACGCCCTTAACCGCTTCATCGCCCTCGCCCAGAACATGATCGATATATTTCAATCCGGATTCGGTTGTGACGACTTCCATTTTCTTCTCCTTGTCGGCAGCGGCGGGTTGTTCGTTTTCATCAGTGGTCTTGGTTTTTGCTTCGGTGGTGTCCTTGCTCTTGACCTCGGTTGAGTCAGAACAAACAACGCTGCCGACCATGAAGGCCAACAGAGTCAACATGATGAAGAGATACCTCATGTTCTTCCTTTCCAGTTTGAGAAATCCAATTCCTGATTGTTCATACCATTATTGTTTCTTGTCGTTTGGCGCCGGTGGAGACGATACAGATTTCGACTCCCAACTCGTCTGCGATATACCGCAAATAGGCTTGGGCGTTTGGTGCCAGATCGTCAAAAGCCGTTAGTCCGGTACTGTCTTGCGACCATCCCGGCAGCGTGTGGTAAACCGGCTTGACCTGGTTCAGGCGGGCCAGGTCGAGCGGAACCTCGGTGAGTGTTTCGCCATCCAATTCATAAGCCTGACAGACCTTGATTTCCTCCAAACCGTCCAGCACGTCGAGCTTGGTGACGGCGATCGATTCGACACCGTTGAGCCTGACTACGTGGCGCAGGGCCACCAGGTCAAGCC
Organism: bacterium; assembly: GCA_030605565.1. Lineage (GTDB taxonomy): Bacteria > Zixibacteria > MSB-5A5 > GN15 > FEB-12 > JAJRTA01. The sequence continues at coordinate 16,381 of JAUWIB010000021.1, read as the reverse complement.
AGCCACAACGTCGCGGTCTACCGGTAGTGGTGCCGTACTCGTCGCCTTGCGAACGCAGTCGCTCGCCCGTATCATCGACCAGTTCAGTCGGGAAGGGACCCGCTCCAACGCGAGTAGTGTAGGCCTTGATGACCCCGACTACTTCATCGATAGCCTTGGGACCGACACCGAGTCCGGTGAGGGCGCCGCCGACGGTAGTGTTTGACGATGTGGCAAACGGGTAAGTACCGAGATCGACATCCAAAAGACTTCCCTGCGCACCCTCGTAAAGAATGACTTTCCCCTGCCGAATAGCATTGTTGAGCAGCCGGGACACATCGACCACCAGCGGTTTGAACAGGTCGGTCAGGGCCATCAGTTCTTCGTAGGTGCGATCCAAATCAGCTCGTTCATCGGTAGAGCCTGCAAAGTACTGCTGCTTGATGACGCGCTGATACTCCAGCCGCCGCTTCAGGCGATCAGGGGCAAACAGATCGACGATGCGAATGCCGTGACGCGCTACTTTGTCGACGTAGGCCGGTCCGATGCCGCGTTTGGTGGTTCCTATACTGCCGGTGCCGCGCGCTTGTTCCTGCACATCGTCGATCAGCTTGTGGTAAGGAAGGACAAGATTGGCCGCCGGTGAGATCCAGAGTCGCCCCTGATGGCTGATTCCCTGAGTCGCGAGGAGGTCGAGCTCTTCCTTCACGCCGAACGGATCGAGCACCACGCCGTTGCCGATAACACACTGTTTGTCGGGATGAATAATGCCGGACGGCAGCAGGTGAAACTTGAATTTTCGGTCGTCCACGACAATGGTGTGTCCGGCGTTGGCGCCGCCCTGGAAGCGGGCGATAATGTCGGCTTCGGCGGCCAGGAGGTCGACGATCTTGCCTTTGCCTTCATCGCCCCACTGACAACCGAGTACAATTCTGTTCTTAGCCATATCTGTTCTACTCTTTATTGTGGCTTGATGGTGATCAGATCACCGATTGCCGCCAGCAGTTCGTTTTTTCCTTCGCCGGACACCGACGAGAATGCAATCGACGGCAGGCCCAACTCGTTTTCCACCTGTCGCAGTTTACGATGCACCTTGTCGCGATTGAGTTTGTCAGCCTTGGTTACGACGATCAGGGTCGGCAGTTGGCTCTCATGCAACCAGCTTAACAACTGCCGATCTTCACCGCTTGGTTCGCGCCGGCAATCCAAAAGAAGCACCAACCCGGCCAAGTTCTCGCTGCCGTGGAGGTATCCTTCGATCAGCTTGCCCCATGAGGCTCGTTCCGTCTTGGAAACCCGAGCGTAGCCGTAGCCGGGCAGGTCAACGAAATAGAACCGCTCGTTAACCAAAAAGAAATTAAGCGAGCGCGTCTTGCCGGGAGATTTGGACACCTTGGCCATTTTACGATGTCCCACCAGGCGGTTCAGGAGCGTTGACTTGCCCACGTTAGAGCGTCCGGCAAAGGCGATCTGGGGTCGCCGGTCACGGGGGAGCTTGTCCAGATGAAAAACAGAATCGACGAACTCACACTGGCGAATTTTCAGCACGTTAGGTCTACGCCTCTCCATTTCCGACGGGAACAATGAGATCACACTTTGGTGATTCATCTCCCGGCGCCCAAATGACGCGATCCGGTAGCCCGGCGTTTCGGCTTGCCTGCCGTTTTCTCAGTCATAACCAGTTTCAGTACCGCCGCCACGGTGCGGACGTAGTGCAGCTTCATTCCCTTAAGCAATTCGGGCTGAAGCTCCGATACGTCCCTGCGGTTTTTCTCCGGCAGGACGATCACGTCGATGCCCAGTCGCTTGGCGGCCAGCAGTTTTTCGTTAAGACCACCCACCGGCAGCACGTCGCCGGTAAGAGTGATCTCACCGGTCATGGCCAGGTCGGTACGAACCAGCACGCCGGTAAGACTCGACAGCATCGCGGCCAACAAAGTCACTCCGGCTGACGGGCCGTCTTTCGGTACCGCCCCTTCCGGAATATGTACATGCAACTCCAAGTCTTCGAAGAAATCTTCAGAAAGACCATAACCGACGGCATGGTTCCTGATGTATGACAGGGCCGCGGTGGCTGACTCCTGCATGACGTCGCCGAGTGAACCGGTCAAGGTCAGCTTGGCTTTGCCCTTCATGGGAACGACTTCCACCGGCAACACCTCGCCGCCCAATTCGGTCCAGGCCAGGCCCACGGCGTAGCCCACGGTAGGTCGCGATTTGACACTGGCGCCGGTATACCTGGGTGCTCCCAGGATTTTGGAAACCTTGACCCGCTTGTAAGTAATCCGCTTGACCCGTTTACCGTCAGCCAGCCCGACTGCTGTCTTGCGCATCACAGCGGCCATCTGCCGTTCCAACTCACGCACGCCCGCCTCCCGCGTGTAGCGACGGATGATCTCGTAGATGGCATCATCATCAAACGTCACGGGGATGTCGGCCAGACCGGTCAGTTTCTTCAGTTTCGGCGTGAGAAAACCGTGAGCTATAGCCGCCTTCTCGAAATCAAGGTATCCGGGCAGATTGATGATCTCCATCCGATCTTTCAGCGCCGGCGGAATAGAGGAGGTGGTGTTGGCGGTGGTGATAAACAGGATGTCCGACAGATCGTATTCGACCTCAATATAGTTGTCGATAAAGGTACAGTTCTGCTCTGGGTCGAGTACTTCCAGAAGCGCCGAGGCCGGATCGCCGCGGAAGTCGCTGCCGATCTTGTCTATTTCATCGAGCAGAAAGACCGGGTTGGAACTCTTCACTTTCTTGATCGATTGAATGATCCGCCCCGGCATGGCGCCGATGTAAGTACGACGGTGACCCCTGATCTCCGCCTCATCGTGCACCCCGCCCAACGACATGCGAGCAAACTGACGATCCAGGGCACGCGCAATCGATCGACCCACCGAGGTTTTCCCGACACCCGGAGGTCCTACCAGACAGATAATCGGTCCGCGCACTTTGCCGGCCAGCCGCATCACGGCCAGATGCTCAAGGATGCGTTGCTTCGGTTTCTCCAGACCGAAATGGTCACCGTCGAGAATGGAGCGGACACTCTTGAAATCAAGACGGTCCCTGGAACGTTCCTCCCACGGCAGGGCCAACAGCCATTCGAGATACGATCGCACCACCCCCGACTCAGCCGAGAACGGATGCATCCTGGACAGTTTCTTGATCTCCTCCTCGGCTCTGGTCTTGACGCGATCGGGATAATTACCGCTCTCCAGACGAGCGAGGAGGTCATCAACGTCAGTGCCGGGATCATCGTACTGCCCCAACTCCTCCTTAATCGCCTTCAACTGCTGCTGCAAGTAGAACTCACGCTGACTGCGCGACATCGACTCGCGCACGGTACCATCGATCTCCTGTTCGAGATTGAGTATCTCAATCTCCTCTTTGAGCAGGGCCGACAGAATAACCAACCGTTCTCGCACCGACAAAGCCTCCAACAGTTTCTGCTTCGTCTCCAGTTTGTGCATGAGGTGAGCGGCCACGGTGTCGGCTTGTTGCTGGTAGTCATCGATTGCGGCCAGCGACACCAAGACCTCGTCCGGAATGCGACGGTTCAACCGGACGTACTCGGCAAACTTCTCTCCCACAGTGCGCGAGAGCGCCTCTGTCTCGCGGTCGTGTTTACTCACATCCTCGGAGACAACATCGACCTGGGCTTCGATGAACCGCCCGGCGGTCGATATCTCGGCAACTTCAGCCCGCACCAGACCTTCCACCAGCACCTTCAGCATTCCGTTGGGCATTTTCATGACCTGGAGAATGCGGGCCACCACTCCGACCGTGTAGAGATCGTCGGCCTCGGGACTGTCGATATCAGCCGAGCGTTGCGCCAGAAGCAGCACCAACTTCTCTTTGACCATCGCTTCCTGCAGGGCATTGACGGTGAACTCGCGGCCTATCAGGAGGGGGTACATCATGTGCGGGAAAACAACTACATCGCGCACCGGGATCACCGGCAACCGCTCGGGGATATTAAACGTTTCCGAATCGTGAACCAATTTCATAGACGAATCTCACCTTTCGGCCTGAAGCCAGGCAAACGTTGGAAGATAACCAAAACTTGCTCTGAGGCAAACAGCTTTTTGGTGATTCGGACTGCGCCGGAATCCGGCACGGGCAGACGTAAGTGTAGCAAGTGCAGGTCAAAACCCCTGTGGTTTTGACATTTCAGAAGAGGGGCAGACTGGGAGAGGTTGGCTGGGCTGGTCGGAGATGGAACAGGGCGTAACGCGCCCGGATATCCTGACAAAGATCAGGATTCTCGGCTGATGGAAGTAGCTGAAAATGACGAAGGTGAAAAACGTCCGATCCTGCTCCACGGGTGGCTTCCCTGACGGGTCATTATTCGTGGCGGTGGATCTCATCGTGGCAAGCCGCACAGACTGTCACGAGATTGTCCTCCGTGTTTTTTCCACCCTTGATATGATGTTTGACGTGGTGCAACTCCAAATGGCGAGGATCTGATGGATTCCATTGCTCATGAGTCCATCCACATTGTGTGCATGCGTATTCGTCGCGGACCAAAACCGCGCGGCGGACAGGATCAGGAATACTTCGATCATGTGTCGGGCTTTGCCGATCCTCTTCGAGAATGTAAACACCGATACCCACATCGGGCCTCCCCGTGTTGCGGGTGGCTATCGGCCAACCAAGCTCTGTTCGTAACTCCCTGACGCGACGCGCCCATTCCGTTTTGTCGTTTGCAACGTAGCGGATTTCCTCGCCCGTTACCATACGGCCCACGTTTGCACGAAGGAATTCCAGTATCTTCTTCCTCACGCCAGTCTTTTTCTTACGTATGTCATTCGCGATTTTCCAGCGCAACGCCGCCTCGCGATCTTGGATCTCGTTCAGGAGGATGTACTGCTCGGGCTTCAGCGAGTTGATATCAACGCCCTCAATGGCAATATCATCTTCTGAGTACATTTCCTGAATAGTGACGCCGGAAGCAATAGCCCAACCATACTCACGTCGCAGTTCTCTTGTCCTCCTAGGCCAGTCCTGAATTCCTGAGACAACCATGAGTTCATCTCCGTGAATAACGATGAACGAGTACTTGCGGAAATAAGCAAGAATGCGATTACGAGCAGCCGAAGCTTGTTCAGGTGGAATGAGCGAACTGCCCAAATCACGGAGCAGATGAAAAGCGGGTACGAGCGAAAGGACCTTGTCTCGAAGATCATCTCCGGAAAGATGATCTTCGAAATTCACAAGGAGGTGTAGAAGGCTTTTTCTTATCTCTTCGGGTGAAATCCGGTTCGGTCTTCTCGGCATTAGGAACTCCGCTACTTAGCCATAAACTGCTGTAGTTTTCGCACCGTGCGCTCAGTGTTCCTTGTCTCACATTCCCACAAAGTGAGAACCTCCCACCCCAATTCCCTGAGGTAACGGCGCACTTGTCGATCCCTTCGTCTGTTCTTCTCTATTTTCTCTTGCCAAAACTGCTTATTGCTTTCAGGTCGGCGACCTTTCGCGCATCTTCCATGCCCATGCCAGAAACAGCCATTGACTAATACGATCTTTCGGTGGCGAGGCATAACGATATCAGGGTGTCCCGGTAAGTTCTTTGCGTGGAGGCGGAAACGAAAACCCATGCGATGCAACAACGACCGGACAAGTCGTTCTGGCTTTGTGTTCTTACCCTTGATGCGAGCCATGATCTCGCTACGCTTTTTCTTTGTGAACACATCCACAATATCACGTGGGCCTTGCTAGCCATAAGGAGTAAACAGCATCCGCAACCCGGGCGGCAAGTAAGGGGGGGACTGCGTTTCCAATCTGCTTCGCTATTTCTATCTTCGTGCCCTTGAACACGAAGTCATCGGGGAAACTCTGAAATCGAGCAGCTTCGCGATGGGTGATAGGACGGTGCTGTACGGGATGAAGATAACGACCTTTTTCCGGTTTGAAGAACTCCGTTCGGATCGTGAAGGCGGCGCGATCCCACCATAATCGACCGAACAAATCGGTACCGCCGCTCGTTTTCCTTATCCAGCAAGCCGGAGTGAGACCGGGTGCACGGCGCTGAAGGTCGAAGCGATTCATGCCTTCCTTGGGAATGGCTCGATAACGTTTCTTTGACAATTCCGTAGGAGTTCTTCCAAAGTGCAGGTCATATGGGGGCGGAACCTTCCGGACATCCGTATCGATCGGCGGCTCCAAGTTCTCTATCGCGTTTCTGACGGTACGCCAAGGTCTGGGATTATGCCCATAGGCATCCATTTCTTCACTAAGCCCGGGCGCGTAGCCGTTCTTTGGGTTGTAGTTCGTTTTTTTGGGTGGAAACACCGTACTAGGATCTTGAAAGCGGCAACCGATGATAAAGGCCCGGAAGCGCCTTTGGGGAACACCGTAGTCGGCGGCACAAAGGATTGCATCCGTAGTTCTGAAGCCTAGTTGCCTTGCGGATTCCTTGATTTCGCCATGCTCAAACGTGTTCAAGAGCTGCGGCACGTTCTCCATGACAAAAATCGAAGCGCCCGCTCGCTCGACAACGTCCATGTAGGGACGCCACAACTGTTTTCTGGAGTCACCATCCCGATTCTTGTTCAGGAGACTGAAGCCCTGACAAGGTGGGCCGCCAATCACGACATCAGCGCTGGGAACTTCAAAGTCTGGATTATCCAGAATGTAGTTGATGCTTCCTTCCGTACAGTGTCGCCCGAAATTTGCGTTGTAGGTTTCGACGGCGTAGCGGTTGTTGTCATTGGCCCACACGGGGCGAAAACAATGACCGCAGAGTTTTGAGAAGCCAAGCGTCATCCCGCCAGCACCGCAAAAAAGGTCGATCAACCCGGGACGTACACGGCATTTGGATATCTGTCCCCTCGCGCGTGCTTGGTAGACGGCTTCTTCCTCGCGGACCATCATCGCACGGGTTATTCGGCTGATTTTATCGTAGTCCGCCATTGCCTTATCCGATCATCTGCTACTTACAGCAACGCCATGACGGTGTTGCTGGGTTGCCTTCGCCGTCGAGTTTGTAGATCGTGGACTTGCCCATTCTCACGTAGTTCGCCGCTTTCTGTAATGTCAACCGAGTGGTTATCCACATATCCGCACCATCGCCGCTTAGCATCTGGAGGTAAACTATAGCATTTCGACGTATCTAGTCAATCACTTTTCTAAGACGTCGGGCGCTGTCAGATAGCTCAGATGGTGGGAGTGACGCAATATCGCTTGACGAACACCCGGAGGAGGCGTATTTTATCAATGTACAGGACGAGTGAACGCTGTCGGGTCAGACTGAAAAGTTAATGCGGGTTTGATACGACTCTTATATCCATACTGAGTCTATGTCATGTGCTCGCAATAACGAGGGCTGTTGTAGTCCGCCTTGTAGTGGGTTTCACACGGGCTCCATTGCAAGGTTCATCCGAAGTCGCCATACATAATAGTGTAGCGTTCAGACACCGTGGTGATTGACGGATGGAGTGACCGCGACCGATTGGTCATTTCCGACAGCATAATCTGATGAGTCGCAGGCACTGAATGAACTTGGTTCTTATAGTAAGCAGACGGGTTGACATTTTCGATCGAACCGCAAGGAGGCAGATGAGATGAAAACCAAAACAGTTTTGGCTCTTGGGTTTCTGTTGATGTTGGTGGTCGGTACCGCCGATGCCGGTACTGACGGTCTGGGTGCTCCTGACACCGTGGACCTCGTGGTGGTAGTGACACCGCACGCTGCGACCGCTCAATTGCAGGTACAGTTGGATCTCTATGTGTTCAATGATTCCAACGACGTATTCGGGGCCACCATGGGATTCAGTTGGGACAACCCGAATCTTCAAATGGACAGCGCGATCACGACCGACCTGGCCAATATGTTTGAAATCGGGCCGTTCGTATATGAGGACAACGACATCAATCTGACCAATGCCAACCAGCGTTTTCTCTTCGGCGGCGCCAAGATGTTCGGCGTAGGGGTGCCGGCCGGCGATGGCAGAAGGTTGTGGGCATCTTACTACTTTACGCTCTCGGACTGGAATGTTAACGATTCCATAGTCATCGACACCCTGGCGTTCAGTTCCTCGAGTGTGTACAAGTTTGTCGGCGGACAGGGCGTAGGCGACTATTGGCCGTTTTTCACCGGCAAGAATGTGATTCATGATCCGGATTACACGGAGCCGGTCAATCTAATTGTCACCCCCGACTCGCTGCATTTCTCCACCATTGAGGGAGGCAGCAATCCCACCGGTCAGACTTTCGAGGTGGCAACGGACGGCGATCCGGTGTTTTTCGAGTTGAATGAGGACGCCGACTGGTTGATTGTGACCCCGATCCAGGGCAATACGGTGCAGACGATTAATGTCAGTGTCAATTCCGTCGGGGTGTCAGCCGGCTTGTACATTGATACTATAGAAGTGGTTTCAGCCGATGCGGCTAACTCGCCACAACATGTTGTGGTGGTCTTGGCTATTGAACCGCCATCGCCGGAGATCGCGGTCGAGCCGAGCGAGTTCTTTTTCAACGCCATTGCCGGCGGCGACAATCCGGCGCCAAAGACCTTGACCATCACCAACGTCAGCGCGTCGGTGCTGAACTGGACGGTTGCCCACAGCGAAAGTTGGTTGACACTGGTTCCCACCAGTGGTGTTGACTCCGGCGATGTCACTCTCACGGTGGATATTACCGGTCTGGCGTACGATGACTACTACGACACCATTGTCGTGAGCGATCCGGCCGCCAGCAACAGTCCGGTGCTGGCGCCGGTCAATCTCTCGGTCGGCTCCGACCTGCCGATTATCGAGACTGACTCGGCCGGCTACACCATTATCGTAAAAGTACCGGTGGACTCCATACCTAATCGCACTATCACCATTCTCAATGGTGGCGCCGGCACGCTCAACTTCTGGCTGGAAGATGACTCACCTCGCACAGGCGCCTTGGTTCCTGACAGCGGGACCGCTCCCCAAACGGTGGAGATCACCTTCAAAATCCCCGGCGGCTCGGCAGGTAACGATTACTATGACACTATCTGGGTACACTCCAACGAAGCGATCAATTCCCCCTATCCGGTGGAGTTGCATTTCATCTACCGAGAGAATCCAGCACATCTGGGGGTCAACGTGGATTCGCTCAACCTGCCGGTCTATGAGTGCAGCATGGGTTGGATGGGCGTGGCGCCGTCGCGTACTTTTGTCGTCACCAATTACGGTGGTGATAATCCGATGCCGATAGAAATAGTCTACGAGTCCGACTATTTCACGGTCTGGCCGGATACCGGAACCAGTTCGCAGGGTTTCACGGTCTCGGCCAATTTTCTCGAACTGCCGGTAGGGGATTACCTGGATACTATCATGATCGTGGCTCCAAACGCCGACAACTCACCGCGCTACCTGCCGGTGGTCTATCAGGTGCAGGCGGCCACCGATACGCCGGAGATCTTCCTGCCGATAGATCGGTATGTCATTCCGACCCAGGAGAATGCAGGCCCGACGCCGCCGGTGGCCACGGAGATATGGAACAAATTCGGCGGCTGTATGGAGTGGGAACTGGTGGATAATATCCCCTGGCTCTACCCGGAAGTGCTTGGTGGCAATGTTCCGGCCAGCTTCAGCTTCAATTGCAATTCATCGGGCTTCCCCTTCGGTGAGTATGAGGACACACTCCTGTTCACCGCAGCGTCGGCGAGTAACAGCCCCCAGAAAATGTCGGTGCGGATGCGGGTATGGCGGTTCCATGGTGACAATGACTATGATGGGATCATCATGATTACCGACCTGGTCTATCTGGTGGACTATATGTTCAACATGGGCCCACGCCCCGAACCGGAACTACGTGTCGGTGACCTGACCTGTGACCTGCTCATCGGGATTGAAGATCTGGTCTACATGGTTGATTACATGTTCAACGGCGGACCAATCCCGTGCGGTAATCCGTACTAAGACGTCTGTTACCAGTTGTCTGCGGCGCCGTTCGCTACCGCGAACGGCGTCTTTGTTTATGGTGCGTCCTTCGCAGCCCCTGTTCAGCTTTGATATCGCTGGCCGATAACCTGTTATACGTTGACAAAAACCGCCTTTCGGATAAGTTGCGGGTTGTCTATCGGCAGGCCAGCCGGACGGAGGAACGGAACCAAGCCGGTTTTAGACAATTACAGGATTAGACGATACACCGTTGCCTGGAGAGCTTGATGAAATCGTTTTGCACTATCAGATTCTCTATCCTCACCATTACCACACTGCTGATTCTGGGCCTGGTTTTCACACCCACTCGGGCCGAAACCGACTGGGAAGATGTGCCGGCATCGGTGATACATCAGAAGCTTTGGGAGGGCAAAGCGTCGGCTGCGCTCGATAGAGAATTCGCGCGCCAACTGGTCGCCAGGGCACCGATGGAAAACACCCAGACGAACTACGATGTCTTGTTTTACGACATCGGTATCCGAGTTAACGATACTACTGAGATTATCTTCGGCATCGTCAAAATGGTCGCCGCGGCAACCATCGATGAAGTCGCCGAGGTGCAGGTAGACTTTCACGACGCGATGATCCTCGACTCGATCCAGGCGTCAAGTGGTCCGCTGGCTTTTTCACGCCTTGATAATGTCGTGACTGTTTCGCTGGATGCCGTGCGAAACAGCGGCGAACAGTTCGAAGCGACCTTCTACTATCATGGCCATCCCACCGAGGGTGGGTTTCAAGGGTTCTCTTTTGCTTATCGCAACGGCACACCCGTGATTTCGTCTCTGTCGGAGCCGTTTTTTGCGCGCAGTTGGTGGCCGTGCAAGGATCGCATGGACGACAAAGCGGATTCGATGAATATAGCCATCACGGTCGACACTGCCTTCTACGCCGCCTCCAACGGCACCCTTGATTCTACTGTGTCATGCGGAGCCAACGCGCACACTTTTTACTGGTCGGTGCGTTACCCCATTGTCACCTATTTGTTTTCGGTAGCCATATCCGTGTACACGGTCTGGAGCGACGAGTGGGTTTACAACGCCGGGCAGGATACGATGCCGATCGTTCACGCCGTGTATCCGGACAACTACACCTACTCGCTTACGAAATACGACATTACACCGTATGCCCTCACTGTGTTCAGCGACAAGTACGGTCAGTATCCGTTTGCGAACGAGAAGTACGGACACGCCAACTTCCAGTGGGGCGGCGCCATGGAACACCAAACCATGAGTTCCATGAGCGGCAGCAGTTTCGGCTTTTCCGAGCGGGTGGTAGTGCACGAAATGGCCCACCAGTGGTTCGGCGACATGATTACTTGTCGTTCCTGGGGTCATATCTGGCTCAATGAAGGCTGGGCGTCATACGCCGAGGCGGATTACTATCTTGAGAAAGACGGCTGGGCCGCCTACCACAATTACATGAACGGCATGGCCTACTCCGGCGGCGGTACCATCTATGTCGAAGACGCCGACACCTCTGAAGTCTGGAACATTTTCCACGGCGGGCTGTCTTACGACAAGGCTGCCTGGGTGATCCACATGCTTCGTGGCATGCTGGGGAACGAGTTGTTCTATGACGCCGTGGCGGCGTATTACAACTCGCAATTCCAGCACGGTGCTGCTACCACGGAGGACTTTCGCGATGTTTTTGAGGCCGCTACCGGTCAGGAACTGGACTGGTTCTTTGAAGACTGGATCTACGGCGAATATCGCCCGTCCTACCAATTTCGCTATATACAGGAACCGTCAGACAGTGGCGGATATGATCTGTGCCTCCTGGTGGAACAGATACAGACAACCGAGCCGCAGGTGTTCCGAATGCCGGTCGATTTCTTCTTTGATTTCTCGGTGATACCGGATGACACCGTGCAACTGTGGCCTGACCGGCGACGCAATGTGTTTCAGTTCAATCTTCCCTCAAGCGTCAACAGTATCCAGTGCGACCCAGCCGGGTGGGTGCTCAAGTACCAGTCGCACGAGCCATGGCAGTTGCATTTCGTATCGGTGGATGAAGACCTCGCCGGCGCCACCCAGTACTTTCCTTACCAGGCCGGTCTCCGCGCCATAGGCGGTTCCAACGACCTGACCTATTCGCTGGCCTCAGGATCCCTGCCAAACGACTACAGTCTGGACAGCGTCGGAACCATCTCCGGCACCACGCCGGACACCGGGCAGTTCACCTTCACGGCTCGCGTTGACGACAATTTCAGCAATCTCTTTGATCTGGTTCCGTACACCATCAGGGTGGAACCAGCCCAACTTATCCCGGGAGATATCGACCTCAGCTTTACCGAAGTCGATGTCGCTGATCTCATTTACCTCGTCGACTATATGTTTAGCAACGGTCCCGCGCCTCCAGAGATGAACCTGGCCGATGTCGATGCAAGCTGTCAGATCGACATCGGTGATTTGGTCTACCTGGTCGATTACATGTTCACCGGCGGGCCACCACCGGTGATGGGGTGTGTCGTCAAGAAAACGGAGTGGCCGGGACCACTCTCACAGGGCGGCCGCTGAATAGCTGCACCATCACGAATCTGCGAACAGAATCCACCTGACCCGGAGCAGTAGAATAGTAGGGTTCCTGTGATCCTGCCTCGGCAGATCTGGAACAAACCCGCCCTCGCGAGTCAAAGTTTTGTTTGGCTTTTAGCCCTCAAACAGGTATCATCGGGGCGAGTTGATTGATCGTGAATAGTACCCGTCGTCAGGGGTCTGAGATGGAAAAGAGCCCGCACCTGCACAGATTTCATATCACCACCTTCGGTTGTCAAATGAACCTGGCGGATACCTCTACCCTTGTCTCAATCCTGACCGACAGCGGTTTTCGGCGGGTGCCGGACGAAAAGGATGCCGACCTGATAATCCTGAACACATGTTCGGTGCGGGACAAAGCCGAACAGCGGGTCATCGGGCGGCTGGGTGAACTGCGGCGATACAAGCAGGCTCGACCCGAGGTGAGACTGGCTGTGGTCGGCTGCATGGCCCAGCGATTGGGAGAGAAACTGGTCGAACTGGCGCCGCATGTCGATATCGTCTTGGGTACCGACCGGCTTTTCGAACTGCCTCAGGTGCTGGCGCGCTCCAACGGATCGGCGGCCATCATGACTGCCTTCGGTCAGCAGGAAATCGACGATTTCTCGCCCGTCAAGGAAACCGATTACTCCGCGTTTGTTACCATCTCGCGCGGCTGTGACAACTACTGCAGCTACTGCATCGTTCCCTTCGTGCGCGGCCGCGAGAGAGCCCATTCGTCCGATCATGTGGTTGATTCCGTCAAGAGGCTGGTCGATGAGGGCGTGGTCGAAATCACTCTGTTGGGGCAGAACGTCAACAGCTACCGGCATGGCGATACTGATTTCCCTCGGCTGCTCAGACGGGTGGCGCAAGAAACCGAGATACCGAGAGTGCGTTTCATGACCTCGCACCCCAAGGACCTGTCTGATGAGTTGATCGAGGTCATGGCCGCCGAACCGAGAGTGATGCCGCACGTACACCTGCCGTTGCAGTCGGGATGCGATCGTATTCTGGAGAAAATGGGACGTGGGTATACCCTGGCGCACTATCGCAGCATCGTGGATAAACTTAGACAGTATCTTTCCTATGTATCGCTTACCACCGACCTGATTGTCGGTTTCCCATCGGAGACCCAGGAGGAGTTTCAGCAAACCCTTGACGCCGTTGAGGAGATACAGTTCGACGCAGCCTTCATGTTCCGTTACTCGGTGCGTCCCGGGACGGCTGCCGCTCGGTTGAGCGACGATGTTGATGAGGCCGAGAAAATCCGTCGCCTGTCGCTCTTAATCAAGCTTCAGCAGAAGATCGGGTCTCAACGTAATCAACGTGAGGTGGGACGAATACGCAGGAGCTTAGTGGAAGGTGTTTCACGACGCAGCGATGAGTACCAACGTGCTCGCACTGAGGGCAACAAGACCGTGCTGTTTGAAGCAGCCAACCTGTCGCCCGGCTCGGTGGCGCCGATACGGATCAGTTCGGCTGACGCCTTCACGCTGCATGGCGAACTGGTGGAGTCATCGTAATGCTTGACGGCATCTATTCAATGCTCTTGCCGCTCCTGACGGCCCTCTTGATTGTTTTTCTAATAGTACGGCTGCGTTTTTTCGCCGAGGGACGTATCCCCGGACGGTGGTCATTTGTTATTGGCGGCGCTATCGTGGTCATGGCAGCTCTCTGGCACACGGTTGAGGTTTCTACAACGTATAGCGAGTGGTTCCTTGAGACAGCCTATTATTGGCTCGACCTGGGTCAATGGCTGTTGCTGGTGGGTGGGTTGTTACTCATGGCGGTGGGGCTGTCGCTCTACTCCGACCATTGGCAGATGAAGGGTGAGCAGATCGAACTGCGCGATCGGCGTCTGTCGGTTATGGAGAACCTTCAGCGAGCCGCCCGAGAACCATACCAACTCTTGCAGCTTCTGGATATCTCGCTCAAGGAAATCCTGAGCGAACTACCCGACTGCGCCGGCGCGGTCTTCCTGCTCAATCGGGCCCGCCGCCAATTGGTCCTGACGGCCTCATCCGGCCTGACACCGGAAGAAACCACCTTGCTGGAGCACTATCCCTTCGGTCGCAACCTGGTCAGTCACACGATCGAGCTTGGTGAACCCTGCCTGACCGGTGATTTCGAACTGTTTGACCGCGACGGCAAACTAATGACTTCACGATTTCGGTCCGCGCTGATGCTGCCGTTGGTGTCATCGACCGAAAAGATCGGTCTTTTTGTACTGCTCAGCGAACCGACTCAGTCCTTCTCACCCGGTGAGGTAAGGTATCTTTCGCCGGCCATTGAATGGTTGGCGGAGAAGATCAAAACGGCTCGCCTTACCAGGGAGTTGGCAACTGCCCGCAACCAGGTCGACCATCAGCAGTCACTCCATCACGACCTGACAGCGCGGTTGAATACGGCGGCCGAGGCTTTTGCTTCGGCGGAAGTTGCGGAGTCTTTCTGTCGCTCGATAGTTGGGCTTCACGGTGCTCAATCGGTACATCTGGTAGGACTGGTGAACGGAGGACTTCAACTGCCGGGGGGGAGTGAGCCGCTTTCTGACCTCACCGAAAACTATAAGACCGCGCTTATAGATGCTCTCGACCGCAGGCGACCACTGATTATCAATCAGGAGGCCGCCGGCGAACAGGATAAGGCATACATTGCCCACTCCAGTTTGCTTTATCCGATCGGCGACCACGGCCGTCTGGACGCATTACTTTTCCGGCGTGAAGGCGGTCCTTTCAGAGTCTCTGAGAGTGACCTCAAGGCGATCGGTTTGTTCGCCAGGCTGGCCCGAGCCGTCTTAAGGCAGAGCGACCTGGCCCGAGTTGATATCACAAGGCGCAAAGGCTTCAACAAAATTCTCGGACTGCTACGCTTCGACGGCAACGAGCCTCTGGAAATGAAAGCCGATCATCTGGTCAAGCAAGTGGGTGAAATCCTCCCACCTGGTTCGTCGATCGTTGCCTTTACGAGGCAGCCCAATGGTTCTTTCCGGGCGCCTCTGGATGACGACCCTGTTGCGTTTGATATCCTCCCCGGTGAGGGCATCGTGGCCGAGACCGCCACCGGCGGAGATCCCGTATTCGTCCGCGGCCGTGCCCAGGTAGTCAAGCGCCTGGAAGAGTTTCAACTGGCAAATAGGGAGGCCTGCTATCGGTTGCTGGGTGAGACCCAGGTACCGGCTTTCATGGCGGCCTTTCCTCTGATCGGTTTCGATGGACTCATCACCGTGGTTCTGGTATTTGTAACCGACAGTTCCGAGAGCGAACAGGGAGAGTGGGAGCGACTGTTGACCCTGGCTATGGGGTTGTATTCGATGCGTCTCACCATGGCCGAACTTCGCCGCACGCAGACCGCAGCGCTGCCAAAGGAGGTCGGCGGAGCTTCCCTCGGCGGGATTGTGAATCGACTGAACAACCACTTATCCGCTCTGATCGGCAACGCTGAGCTTGGAATGACCCGCGCTGATCTGCCCGGCGAGATACGGCATCATTTCGAAAGCATCGTGGTCGAGGCGGAATCGGCTGCTCAATTCGTACGTCACTCGTTGGGACGACCTGCCGAGAAGACGACAGCACCCGGCGCCACTGAAGCCGGAGCCGATGACATCAATGAGATCGTTATGACTTTCCTTGGTCGGGTGCGTATCTCGGACAATCTCTATATGGTCGGTGGACGACCTCGCGAAATCTTTCCTCGCTGCTATCCGGTAGCGCCGATCAGATGTTCGGCCTCGGCAGTGGCGGCTCTCTGTGCTGAGGCGGTCGGCCGGCTGGCATCGCTTGCCCGGGAGGATGAGGTTCTTACTATCGCCGGCTATCTCATTGATAAACACGTGTACCTCGACCTCTCCCGGCATGGTCGGGAGCAACCGGCGATCGAACAGATCGCACGGTTCGGCGAGTATACGTGGGCCGGCGATCTGGCCGATCAGTTGACGGCAGCCGAGTGTTTGTCCCCCGTGATCGGACAACCCGG
>JAUWIB010000147.1 GCA_030605565.1 bacterium | reverse complement strand
GTCCGAGCGTATCCGAAAGCACCTCCACCGACCCGTCAACATCACCTTTAAGGATCAGTCTTACTTCCTTGATTTGACCCTCTTTGATACGATCGAAAATCTTATCAAGGCTAGTGTGTCCATGTGTCAGTCTGACTTCCTGCTCGCGCCTCACCTGGCTCCGCTTGACCGAGATGTCCTTGGCCTCCTGATCATTCTTGACTACGATGAAGCTGTCGCCGGCCTGAGGCACACCGCCAACTCCGGTTACTTGCGCCGGCATCGACGGCGACGCCTGCTCGACAGGGAAATCGCGATCATCGGTCAGCGTCCGAATACGGCCATGGACGGTGCCGGCCACCACTGAATCACCGACATAACAAGTGCCTTTCTGGACAAGTACTGTGATTACCGGACCACGACCCTTTTCCAGTCTGGCATCGACGACGATACCCTGGCCGCGAATAGACGGATCCGCCTTGAGGTCCATCAACTCAGCCTGCAATACGATCATCTCAAGAAGTTTGTCGACTCCCTCACCTGTCTTGGCCGACAGATCGACCATAATCGTCTTGCCGCCCCACTCCTCGGCCACCAGGTTGTGTTCAGTAAGCTTGGTCCGAATGCCTTGCGGGTCGGCGGTTGGCTTGTCGATCTTATTTATGGCAACAATGATCGGAACGTTGGCTGCCCTGGCATGATCGATGGCTTCGATCGTCTGCGGTCGAACGCCGTCATCGGAGGCTACCACCAGTACGACAATATCGGTAAGATGAGCACCACGTGCCCTCATTGCCGTAAACGCTTCGTGACCGGGAGTATCCAGGAAAGTGATGCCGTCCCCCCCCTCCAACTCCACCTGGTAGGCGCCGATATGCTGCGTAATGGCGCCGGCTTCACCGGCGACCACATTGGTTTTCCGAATGTAGTCCAGCAAAGACGTCTTGCCGTGGTCAACGTGACCCATAACCGTCACCACGGGAGCTCGTGTTTCGAGATCAATCTCGCTTTCATCCTCGCGCGCGTCGTCGCCGATCTCGGCGACCGGAGCAACATCAAAACCAAACTCTGCGGCCACCATCTCGATAGAGTCCATATCCAGCCGCTGATTGATCGTCGCCATCATACCCAACTCAAACAGCTTAGCGATCAACTCGGCCGGTTTTCGATCCATCAGTTTGGCCAACTCCGCCAGCGACATAAATTCGCTGATCTCGAGGAGGTTCTCAGGGCGGAGGTCGCCCTCATCGCCGTCACCATGACCTCGGCGATAACGTTTGCGCCCCTTGACGCCGCTAAGACCGGCCATAGTTGCCCTAAAACTCTTGGCTACCTCCGCCTTGTCGACAGTGCGACGGTCTTTCTTGCGCCGACGTTCCTTGCGCTTCTGCTTCTTTTCAGATTTGCGCATCAAGCGAGCGACACTCGATGTGCTGTCGGCGACCTTTATGCTACCAATACGAGCAGACGACTTGGTGACAGCCTCACGCACCTGCTCGCGATGTTCCATTTCCTTCTTGGCTTCTTGTTTCTCCTCGGCAAACTTCTTGGTTACAGCGGTGATCATATCCGAAGTTGCCACCGACATGTGCGACTTGGGCTTGAACCCCAAATCACAGATTACCTTCAGCATAGCCGCCGAGGATATCTTAAACTCCTTAGCCAATTGATAAATTCTCTGCGATGCCTGGGCCATTCGCCTTCTACCTCCACCAGTCACGCACGGAGCTGAACGTACTAGTCATCAATATCTTTTCTCACTTTTGTTGTGGATTCGTCCTCGTCTTCGACGTCCTCCAGAGATGGGGCCATCGCCTCGGGAACATCATCGACTTCCGTGACGAACTCAGCGTCATCTTCAAAAACATCTTCAGCCGTCAGTTTGGCATCTTCCGCTTTCTCGGCCGCCTTCGCCTTGACCTCTTCCTTGGCCCGGCGTTCGTACTCTTTCTCGAGCTCTTTCACAAACACCCTGGCCTTTTCGACAAGCGTCTCGGCCGTCTTCTCGCCGATGCCCGGAATCTTGACAAGCATTTCAACCTGAGTGGCTGCCAGTCTCTGAACCGATCCGATATCGGCTTCAGCCAGCCGTTCTTCAATCTTGGCGCCAACACCATCAAGCTGGCCGACCGGTACCAACATCTCAGCCTCACGCCGCCTGGCGTCATTGTACTCGGTTTCCGAAAGAATGTTGACTTTCCAACCCGTAAGCTTGGATGCCAAACGAGCGTTCTGACCGTTGCGACCGATAGCCAGAGAGAGCTTCTCGTCCTCAACGGCGACCGTCATCTTACCTTCTAAATCAAAGACCTCGACGTTCACGACCTTGGCCGGCGCCAACGCCCGCGACACAAAGACCTCCGAGTTGGATGAGTACGGGACGATATCAATGCGCTCGTTATTGAGTTCGCGAACAATCGACTGCACGCGTACACCCTTGATACCGACACAAGCACCGACCGGATCGATCCGATCATCCGTAGAAAAGACGGCGACCTTGGCCCGCTCACCGGGCTCGCGGGCGATGCCGCGGATTTCAATTATCTTCTCATATATCTCCGGAACCTCCAGAGCAAAGAGAGAGCGCAGGAACTCATTGTTAACGCGTGAGAGTATGATCTGCGGTCCTCTCGACTCTCGCTGCACATCGAGAATGTAAGCTCGAATGCGATCCCCCTGGCGGAACTTTTCACGGGGTATCTGCTCCTTAATCGGCACAACACCCTCAGCTCGGCCCAGGTTGACGATAACGCTACCTTTGTCGATCTGCTGCACTACTCCGGAGACCAGAGTGCCCACCTTATCGGCAAACTCCTCATAAACACGATCACGCTCGGCCTCACGTACCTTCTGGACCAGTGTCTGCTTGGCCGAGGCGATGGCGTTGCGACCGAACTCCATCTCGTAATCGATATAGATGTCGATCTCATCTCCCACCTCTGCTTCGGCGTCGATCTCTTTGGCTTCGCCCAACGACACCTCCATGTTCGGGTCGGATGACTCTTCGACCACCTTTTTGGTGGCGATCATCACCAGATCGTTTTGCTTGCGGTCGAACTTAAAGGTAATGTTGTCGACATAGTTGTATTTCTTCTTGGCGGCCGCCAGCAAACTGGCCTGGAGAGTCTCCAGCACGGCATCGAAATCAAGATTCTTTTCTCTGGCGATAAGGGTGATCGCCTCTACCATATCAAACGGCATCTAAACACACTCCGTCAGAACACGATTTTCGCTTGTTTTATCTCAGCAAGTCCGAAACTGATCAGGCCGGACTCATCCTTCAACTCAATCTTCTCGTCACTGGCCGCAACGATTTCGGCCGTGAGTTTCTTCCGGCCTTTATCGACAAACTCCAGCCGAACTGTCTCCCCTGCTCTAAACTTGAAATCGCGGGCTGTGGTCAGTGGTCGATCGAGACCTGGAGAGGAGACTTCAAGAGTATAACCCGAACTGAGCAGATCGGTTCCGTCAATTAAATCACCCACCAATCGGGACAGACGGCTACATTCGTCGACAGAAACAGGGCGCTTGGAATAGACGAAGAGTCTCAGCGTGGTGGACGATTTGTATCGTGACAAGGCCACCCCGGCCAGTTCCGCGCCTTCTTCAAAGAGCGGCTTCTCTATCAACTCGACTATGCGATCTTTCAGTTCGTCAGTCATATTCACTCACATACTATTAAGGTGGGCTCAAACCCACCAGAACTTAAAAGTATACCAGCCAAGCCATTCTAAAGCAACAACTTTATGTCCTATTTCAAGCGGCGCCTTTGTTTCTCGCAGTCTCCACAAGCTCTTCTCATCCCATCCCAATCCCGCCCGTCCCCCAAACCACCTCAGCAGGCGCCGATTCCGGGCTCCCAACGCCACGAAGTAGTACGCCGAGGCGTCACACCAAGGGGGAATTCCACAAAAAATAGCTTGAAATCTATCCGCGCAGGAGTATACTAATAAGCTTTACTCGAAGTGATTGTTGGAGTATATGAAAGTATTAGTAATAGGTTCGGGAGGACGGGAACACGTCCTGGTCTGGAAGCTGAAGCAGTCCCGCAAAGTAGACAAGTTGTTTTGCCTTCCCGGCAACGCCGGGATTGCGCAGATAGCCAAGTGCGTCTCCATCAAGCCGGACAACTTCAAGGCGATCGGGGATTTCGCCCATCGCAACAAGATCGGTCTGGTCGTGGTCGGTCCGGAAGATCCCCTGGCCGGCGGCATCGTCGACGATCTGCGCCGCCGTCGGTTGAAGGTGTTTGGTCCCTCCAGGAAAGCGGCCAGACTGGAAGCCAGCAAAGTGTTCGCCAAAGAGTTCATGCGCAAATACCATGTTCCGACAGCGCCGTTCAAAGTATTCGACAATCCTGCAGAGGCGATCGGCTTTTGCAAAGCTGTCGAGTTCCCGGCTGTGATTAAGGCAGATGGCTTGGCTGCCGGCAAGGGCGCCGTGATCGTCAAAAGTCACAAGCAGGCCGAGTCTGTCATCACCGATATGATGATCAAGAAATCATTCGGCCAGGCGGGCGCAAAGATCATCATCGAATCGCTCCTGCAGGGTCAGGAAGTGTCGATCATGGCACTGGCCGACGGCAAGACGATCATCCCGCTTCTTCCCAGTCAGGACCACAAGCGGGCTTATGACGGTGACCGCGGACCCAACACCGGCGGAATGGGCGCCTACTGTCCGACGAATTTTACTACCGAAGAAGTCAATGAACAGATCCGCGATCATATCCTTACCAGGACGATCAACGGCCTGAACGAGGAAGGCATCAGCTATAAAGGTGTGCTTTACGCCGGACTGATGCTCACACCGCAGGGTCCTAAGGTCCTGGAGTTCAACTGTCGGTTTGGTGACCCGGAGACTCAGGCGGTTCTGCCGCTGTTGAAGTCGGACCTATACGAAGTCATGATGGCGGTAGTTAATCAAAAACTAGCGTCGTTCGGGCAACTTAGCTGGCATCCCGGGGCGGCGTCCTGTGTCATCATGGCCTCGCGAGGTTACCCCGGAAAGTACGCAACCGGCGCTCAAATCGCCGGATTGACCGGTAAACACGAGAACGGTTCATACGTCTTTCATGCAGGCACGTCGCGGCGAGAAAACCGATGGTACACCGCCGGCGGTCGTGTCCTGGGTGTCATGGGAATGGACAAGGATTTGCGTTCGGCCTTGAACCTGGCCTACCGGACGGTACATAAGATAAAGTTCGAAGGAGCCCAGTATCGTAAGGACATCGGCTTCAAGGCATCCAAACCGATCGAAGCGTAAAGGTATTCGATGAGCAAAGTTTTGATCGTTATAGGCTCCAAGTCGGACATGGAGTACGCCGAGATCTGTGCCGGCCAACTGACAGTATTCAATATCGAGAACAAGATCGAGGTAAGTTCGGCGCATCGCCACCCCCAACAAACGGCGGACTTGACCTCGCGCGCCGCTGAGAATGGTTATGAGGTCATAATCGCTATGGCCGGTCTGTCGGCGGCGCTGCCGGGTGCTGCCGCCGCCCATTCCAACTTGCCGGTGATCGGCGTGCCGTTGCCGGCTGCTTTGGAGGGACTTGATTCGCTACTGTCGGTCACGCAGATGCCACCGGGGATACCGGTTGCCGCGGTTGGGATCGGCAAACCCGGCGCTAAGAACGCTGCAATTCTGGCGGCGCGAATCCTGGCCTTGAAACATGCTGATATCGCCGCAGGAGTCAAGTCTCACCGAGATTCGCTGTAGCGTTTTTTGTGAATCCCCAATGAAGTTGAATTGTAAAAGCTCTGAAGTAAAATGAAGGGAAAGTTCATGGTTGTGAAGGCAAATATGAAACTACATGCACTGCTTGTATTGACGATGGTGATGATGTCAAGCGTCCTCATCGGCAATGTCCTGGCTGACACTGAGAAAGCCAAGGAGTACTACAACGCGGGTATCCGGGAAGCGCAGGCGGGCAACACCGGCGCCGCCGTCATTGCCTACAAAGCGGCAATTGGTGCGGACGCCGATTATGTGGACGCCTATATCAATCTTGGCGCCATCTACTTCCAGCAGAAGGATTATCAGAAAGCTCTCGATACCTACACAACCGCGACCGAGAAAGATCCGCAAAACTCGGCTGCTCTGACCAATCTCGGCCGCGTGCAACTTAAGCTGAAGAAGTACGCGGAAGCTGAAACTTCGTTTAAGACGGCTATTGGAGTCGATAGCACCAACGCCGATTTGTACAAGGAACTCGGCAAGGCGCATTTCTACAAAAAGGACTATGCCAAGCTGATCGAGACTCTCACGAAGTGTCATGACATGGGTGGTGGTAACCATCTGAGCCACTACATGCTCGGCAAAGGATATCAGAAAACCAACAAATCCACCAATGCAGTGGCGGGTTTCAAGAAGTCGATCGAATTCAAGAGCGACTACTACAATTCCCATTTCGCTCTGGGGCAGGTATATCTCGGTCAGGAGAAATTCAAGAGCGCTGCTTCAGCCTTCAAGGCGGCTTTGAAAGCTAACCCGAAAAAGTATCTGGCATCATACAACTACGCAGTGGCGGTGGAGTCCAGTAATCCTGAGAACTACACTCGCAATATCCAGGTGTGGAACGATTTCATCAAGCTGGCCAAGAAGAACCCAAAGGCCAAGACCACAATCGCCGAAGCCGAACAGCACGTCAAGGAACTCAAGGACGCAGCCGAAAAGGCCGACCTGCAGTAAGCTCCAACAGGCAAAGTAGATCAACGATAAGCCCCGCTTCCAAGCGGGGCTTTTTGTGTGCTGTGACGGCGGTGGGTGGCCGTCTCAAACTTGTTTGGGAAGGACCACAGTAAGAAGAATCACCCCCAAACGATCAGGCTCTGTACAGAAGAGTTCGACATTCTTGAGAAACTTCTAAGATCAACAAAGACAGAACAGCGGATTGCTCTGCGCAGCAGGATAATACTTCTTGCTGCTGAAGGACTTGGAACAAACGAAATAGCCAGGAAGCTGGATATCCGTGCTGCTACGGTGAGCAAATGGAGAACCAGATTTGCCAGGAATGGTATTAATGGAATTTCCGATGCTCCGCGATCCGGAAGTCCTGCAAAGTATGAGAAGAATACAGAATTGAGGATTCTGTCCAAACTTGACGAACCTGTGCCAGGAGGCGAAACAGTGTGGACAGCAAGACTTCTTTCTAAAGAACTTGGAGATGTATCTGTCGATCATATCTGG
>JAUWIB010000082.1 GCA_030605565.1 bacterium | reverse complement strand
AGATTGTCCACCTGTTTTCTTCCCAACCTGTTGGAACCGGACGTATCCGCATTTGGCACAGACCCACTTGCGTTGCTTATGAAATGATCGTTTAAGTTCTTTCATCGTGGACTTGCATCGAGGGCATTTCATACCTGACGCTCACTTCTCATCCGGTAAGTTGAAAGAAATCGGTAAGAAGAAATTCCATGCGTCCGATGAAGGTCGACATGCGCGACATCACGGTATAGCCAAAGGTGGTGCCGAAGAAGATCATCAGGAACCAGGTGCCAATGCTGGCCGCGACGCCAAAAGCTCCTTTGTGCTCGCGGCTGAAGTAGAAGTAGCACAGTGTGGTTAGTACGCCGAGCAAAACGACAAGCGCTGAAAGGTCCGGCCAGCCGGACTCCGTCACCAACGGCATTACTGTGGCTGTCATCTGCTTGAGTGTCCTTTGCTCCAGCATCACCGGGATGGCTATGCCCGCTCCGGAGCCGATCATCACACCGATGGGAAAACGAGAGAGGAACGATGTCCGTTTATGGAAGCGGCCGAACATCATCAATCCGAACAACAACGGCACTATCAACCAGATTCGGCCGTCATTCAACAAGGGTGTGAACAACAGACTCATCAGAGTCGACGACCAGGTTATGACGAGGACATAGCCGATGGAGACACCGATCAGCAATGACTCGGCCATCTTGTAAATCGGATTGTCGCGGTAAAGAAATGTCAATATGGCCAGGGTGAGAAGGCCTGCAACGGCGGTGCCGATGTCCATCAGTTCGTCCTCCGTCGCTTCAGGAAATACGATACGTTTCCAAGAATCACGAGCAGGATGACATACAGGTGGGCCGACGTCTGGGCCAGCATACCGCGCGCGCCTCCCCCGCCTCGATTGATGAGCGTTTCGTACTCCGCCGCGCCGCGAAGCCCGCTGACCATGGCTTGCATTTGTCCGGACGCGAGGTACGGGTCATAAGTCGTAACCATCGCCGCCGTCACGCCGGCCAAGACTTTCAATTCATAGCGCCCACCATACTCCACCCAGTGGGTCGTGAAGGAACCATCGGCAATCGAGAGGACTCCGACGACATCGCTATAGTTGCCAAGCGGGCGCAAGAGGGCCAAACTGTCATACGGTCGACTCAGGTAGTCTTCCGGAAAAGTCGCCTTGATTGATTCTCCCATCGACAGAATGGCCGCGATGTACTGTGGTCTGAAGCCGAGAAAGACATAGTCGGTTCCATACTCGGCATCAAATTCCTCTGCCGTTTCGCACATGAGCCGGTATCCAATCGCCGTTCCTTCGGCCATCAGAGCCAGCCCCACCAGGCACAGCTTGTGTTCGAAACCATGGCGCAACAGCGCCAGTGTGATCGGCTGGATTTCGGGCAAAGAGGAAGCCTCGTGGTCAAAGGAAACAAGCAGGACCGAACCCTCCGGCAACTCCTCAATGAAATCATACATCCGCTGAGTGTCCGGCGAGACCGGTAAATCGAGTGTTATCCCCGAAACCAGTGTGAGGCCAACCAGCAAAAAGAGACCTGCAAAGATCCAGTGGCGAGTTTCAAGATGCATCACTTCCCGCCTCCCAGCCAGGTTCGTTCGATTCCCAGAATTACTCGCAGCGATGTGGTCAGCGAACCGAGGCCGATACCGATGAGAATTGCGCGGCGCGCCGCCATCGATGGATTGTTGCGAATCCACTCCGCCACGTCCGGCAGCCATTCGGAGAGCGGTCCTGTTGCGAAGCTGCGACTGATCAGGATGATTAGCGCTGCCGACAGCAGAATAGCCGCCGGGACGGAGCGCGCGCGAAAGCCACGAAACGACGCCGAGGCCACAAAGAAAGCCAGCAGTGCAAAAACGGTCGACTGCAACGGCACTTGGATGTTTTCGAAAACCCACAGAAAGGGTGTGCCGGCTTTGATGCCCCAGATCATTGCCAGCACAGGCATGATCACGAAGCCGGCCAGCGACAACAAACGAAAGGGTCTATCCTGTCCCTTGCGGACTTGCTGAAAATTGTTATTTAGAAAACCGACGACTCCAACTATCAGCGCAAAAGCGAAAATGATCTGCCAGTAATCGGCGACGGTCTGATTAACGCTGTGAGCCAGCGGGTGGGCCGAGAAGTACTGAGCGAACATCACCAGCCCGAAGGCAAAACATATTACGACTGCGATCCTGCGGTCCATCAGAAAGTCCACCATCCTTCTGTTGAGCCGTTAGAAATGAAAGTGACCGTGGACCACACAGTCGCCACCATCAGGATGAGCATGATGACAACTTTCAGTATATCCTGCGCCCTCACCGAGGCCAGAATCGACCGGTCGCCTGACAAGTAACCGGAGGCGGCAAACAGTTCTTCACCGATCAAAGTGTAGTCACAAGCAACGATGAAGAACGACAATTGTATAGTGGAGTCCGTGCCGGCTATCTGGATGGCCCCGATACTATTGCCCGTCTCGGCCAGGATCAATGACTCAGCCTCGAAAGTTCCCAGCAGGAAGATGGAAGCAGGTTTCAGTCGGCTGATCATGCCGTCAACACCGGCGGCGTAGGCGAATTGCGATGAGGATACGTATGAGATATCCTCCTGCCGGAATCGGTCCGGGTATCCGGCGCGAACGTATGCTTCCTTCACCACTTCCTGTGCTACCGACATTATCACGGGATCGTGGGTTGGAAAAACGAGTCGGCAATCATATCGGGCCGTCTTTTCGGCAACATGCGCCAGCATGTTCAGGGAGGCGATGGTAGTAGGTCGTTGGATGTCTCCCCCCCACCCCGGTGTGTACAGAAGTGGTCGCGCCATCTCTGTCGCTCGCCCTATAGCTTCCTCCACTGCCTTCAGCGCGGGGATCTCGCGAACCTTGAATTTCTCCCGACTGGAACGGTGGTAGGTAGTGTAGAGGACGATGGCGATAGCGACGACCGCTGCGATAAGAGTCGGCAGCCGCTCGATATCGAACCAGCCGGGGTCGTTTGTGACAGTCGCTATGATGTAACAGAAATTCACGTTGACAAGTAGCTGCCAACGGTATGA
This sequence comes from bacterium, assembly GCA_030605565.1. Taxonomy (GTDB): domain Bacteria; phylum Zixibacteria; class MSB-5A5; order GN15; family FEB-12; genus JAJRTA01. The sequence continues at coordinate 4,132 of JAUWIB010000082.1, read as the reverse complement.
ACGGTCAACAACTTTTTCGTTGACCGGGCGACACCGGACGCCTATCCTTGGCCCAGATGACACTGTTTGAATGAGAGGAACTATGTTTAGAATATGTCTGCTTGCGTTACTGGCTCTAATTGTGACCGGTTCAAATGTTGCTGCGAAGACGACTATCGAATGGTGGCAGTTCTGGACCGATCCGAGTGTGAAACCGACCATCCGGGCGATTGTCGATGACTTTGAAAAAGCCAATCCGGACATCAAAGTAAAGCTGACCGATCTCACCTGGGCCAACGGTCATGAGAAGATTGTAATCGCTCTGGCCTCCGGGGCCGGTCCGGATGTACTGGAGCTTGGTTCGGATTGGATCGCGCAGTTCGCGGCCACTGGTCACCTTCGAGACCTGAGTGAGCATCTGTCGCTTGACAGCAACCAGTTTCACGGCTATGGGATGGCCGCCTACGAAGGACGGCTGTACGCCAAGCCCTGGATACTCGGTACGAGGGTAATGTTCGCCAACCGCGACTTACTGACTCGTGCGGGGTACGATCCGGAGTTTGCACCCGCTACTCTGGACCAGTTCAAAAAGGCAGCCTTTAAGATCACGGCGTTGGACAATGAAATCTACGGGTGGGGGTCAAATGCCGCCGAGAAACATCGACTCTATAAGAAATACTTGCCGTTCTTCTGGTCCCAGGGTGCGCAGATATTCACCGATGACAAGCGCTACTGTGTATTGTCATCGGACAAGGCAATCAAAGCGCTCCAGCTTTACAAAGAACTGCACGATTCCTGTGGTTATGTGGGCAATCAGCGCGGGATCGAAGACGCGTTTCTGGACGGCAAGATTGGATTCATTATATCCGGCGACTGGCTGCTGAAACGAATCGAACTCGAACAACGGGACATCAATCTGGTGTCGACGCTGTTTCCCGGTTTGCGTTTTCCAGGGCGGTCGTTTCAGGGTGGTGAGTTCCTGGCTGTCAACGCTGCATCGGATCAAGCCGAGGCGGCGATGAAGCTGATCGATTTCATAACCTCGCCTGAGGCCCAGGTTCGTTTCTGCAAAGCGAATCGTTCAGCCAACCCATCCAGCAAGCAAGCGCAGCAGGACGACTATTTCCAGACCAACCTGCACCTCCAGACATTTATCAAGCAGATGTCGATGGTCAAACATCCCCCGGTCGATCCAGACTGGGTCTATATCGAGAACGCTATCGAAGAAGCGGTCGAGGAAGCGCTGTTTGGATCCGGCCTGCCGGCGGAGGCGTTGCGCCAGGCGCGGCAAAAGATCGCAGCGCTAAAGCAAAAATGAGACTGAGCCGATCAAGCAGCCTGATTCTTTCGCTGCCCTGGCTTGTTACGTTCATTCTCTTCTGGTTATTCCCGCTTCTCTACTCCCTGATAATGGGATTTAGCGACTATCGGTTGCTGGCGACAGATTTCGATTGGATTGGCTGGGACAACTATCGCGAGTTGGCGGCTGACGACAATTTCCTCTCGGCTCTCAAGAACACCTTTGTTTTTGTCCTTGGCACGATTCCGGTGACCACCGTGATCGCCCTCGCCCTGGCGCTGTTGGTCAGTCGTAGCTTCAGGGGGCGCGGACTGTTTCGGGCCGGATTCTTTCTGCCGTCGGTCACCTCAATGGTGGTGATCGCGCTAATCTTCACCAACCTCTACCAGCGCGGTGGTTATATTGCCATATTGGCCGGGTTCGCCGGTCTGTCGCCTCCGGAACATGGCTTCCTGTTTGACCGGGCAACGGCCCTATACTCGATCATGGCCATGGATGTCTGGATGTCGGTGGGATACTACATGTTGATATTTCTGGCCGGCCTCAAAGCTATCCCCGACGAATTATACGAAGCCGCCGAGTTAAACGGCGCCGGTTGGTGGCGACGTTTTTGGTCGATCACGTTGCCGCTTCTTCGACCAGTGGCGCTTTTTATCATCGTGATCAACTCCATCAAATCGTTTCAAGTGTTTGTCGAAATCTTCGTAATGACCAAAGGCAAGTTCGACACAGCCACAGCCGTCTATTTCATTTATGAGCAGGGTCTGCAAACTCAGTTCAGGTTTGGATACGCATCGGCCGCGGCCTATCTGTTGTTTGTCATCATAGCCATGTTCTCGATCGTGCAGTTTGTGCTGCTGCGACGGAGGCGGGCACTGTGGTGACATCGCGCCATACAGGAATCAACCTGCTGCGTTATGTGGGCTTGGGCCTGATCCTGGTCGTGATGTCCTACCCGCTCTTATGGATGTTTCGAGTTTCGATCATGGATGTTGCCGGCAGTGTGGCCGGGTCCGGCTGGCTGGCTGGCGGTTTTACTCTGGGTAACTACATCGATCTCATCACCCAGGCCGGACTGGGACGAAACCTGTTCAACTCCGCCCTGGTGGGGTTGAGCGTGACGCTGGGTAATATCGTTTTCTGTTTCATGACCGGCTACAGCCTGGCGCGATTCCGGATGCTATCCAACAAGCTCCTGTTCGTTACCGTTATCGTCGTGCTAATGATTCCTGCCCATATCATCATCATACCACTGTATGTGCTGATGATGAAGGCCGGGCTCTATGATTCCTACTGGGCGCTGATCCTGCCGTTTCTTGTGAACCCCATCGGTATCTTCCTGGTTAAGCAGTATGTTGAGACGATTCCGCCGTCGATGGAGGAAGCTGCCCGCATTGACGGTGCGAGTGACCTGCGGATTCTCTTTACTATTGTGATGCCGCTGTGCCGACCGGCTCTGGCTGTGCTGGCCATTCAGGTCTTTTTCACTAACTGGAATTCTTTCCTGTTCCCGTTCATTCTCACCTCCAGCGATGATCTTCGAACCCTGCCGGTGGCGCTGGCTATGATGCAGGGACATCAGGCTATCGACTGGCCGCACTTAATGGCCGGCTCGGCTATCGCAGTACTGCCGGTATTGGTGGTGTTCATCATTCTCCAACGACAAATCGTGTCCGGTATCACCGCCGGAGCGGTCAAGCAGTAAAACGTTTCGCCATGCGCAGATTTTGGTTGATTTTGTCGGGGTCCGGGTTACGTTGGCAGCGAATTAGAATGCGTAGGTGAAAGTGGATATTCAGAAAGGATGATTGACCAATGAAAATCGTATCACTCACCCTGTGTGTAGCGCTGGCACTTCTGGTTGCCGGTTGCGGGGTCAACAAGACCTTTGTTGAGGAGCAGATCGCGCAATCCGAGGGTCGGTCGGCTGCCCAGATTGCGACGGTGCGCGACAAGACCGACACGAACGCCGCCGAGGTTGCGAAACTAAAGACGCTGGCAAGCGAGCTTTCCACCAAGACCGACATGGCTATCAACCAGGCCAAGGGGTTTGAGAACTACCAGATCATCTGGTCCGGCGTTATCAACTTCGATTTTGACAGTTGGGATGTTACCGCCACGGCGGAACAGATTCTCACCGAAGCCGGGCAAAAGCTGGAGCAGCACGGTGGCTCATTGCTTGAAATCGAGGGTCACACCGACGGTACAGGTTCGGCCAGGTACAACTTGATGCTTGGTGAAAAACGGGCCGACGCCGCCAAGCGGTTTCTGGCGGAACGTTTCGGCATCTCCCTCTATCGGATGTTTGTGATGTCGTATGGCAAGACCAAACCGGTTTCGATGCCCGATGAACGCAGTGCGGCCTCTAAGAACCGCCGCGTAACGTTGAAGATCTGGGGCAACCCGTAACGAACCCTTCGTTTCCGGATTAGATTCACACAGTTTTGTGCCCGTCGGGTCTTCAGACCCGGCGGGACACTATTATCATCATACGGGGCCCGAACTGAAAATCACTGCGCCACAACGTGGGGACATCCTTAGTTAGGAAACTGTCTCAAAACTCGGTCGTGAATGCATTATCGTCACCACTGTTTGTGTGCTCAGATTCCAACACCGCGTAGGGTGGGGGCTTGTCTCCCACCTCGATTCCGGCGGACACAAGGCCCGCCGCTACGCGATAGAAAAAGCGGCTTTTGAGACTGCCTCTTACCTGGGGGAGCCCCAGTTGGATAAGGTATCTATTGTTGGCTCAGAATAGCACTTGATAGACAAAGATGCCGATCATAGCGGCTCCGATGGCGAACTTGGCAACACTTCCGGCTAAGAATCCTATCAGACCGCCGAGTCCTGCCC
>JAUWIB010000069.1 GCA_030605565.1 bacterium | reverse complement strand
TCGGTGAAGGGTTGTCCGTTCTTTTTTGCTAAGTATGATATCCTGTGCTACTCGCATCTAAAACACCTCCACCGCAATAATACGGCAGAGGAACGACGAAGTCAAGATACTGCCTACTATTTATGCATCACACCACTAGGTCGTCACTCATTGCATTTAGTCGTGAACACTTAGGTTTTCTGCCCAAGTTTGAGCATCCGGCTGAGCCGGGAAAAGAGCAGCCCAAGAACGTCATATATGGCCAGCCACCGGACAAGAATGCCGAAGAGTAGCTACAAGACCATATGTAGAATGCGTCACACTTGTTCCTGATTGTGGGACAACCGCCGTGTACGAGGTTTATCAACACTCCCTGAATGGTAGGCCGCCCGGACCGTTCGTCGACATCGGATCACCACAAAAAAGTGATCTTCTCCCCCGCCTTCTGACGTTATAATAGATGGAGACCAATTGACCGATAAGGGTCATAGTAATAGGTGTTATCAGGCGTCCCTGCCTGACAACTCTGAATTTGTGGCGGTGGAGATGTCAGGCGAGGTCGCCCGACAGCACCTCCAACAGACTCTGCGAGCCTGCCTTCTCGTGTGTCATTCCTGCGAAAGCAGGAATCCAGTCTTTGAATGCAGCGGATGGACCCCGGCCTTCGCCGGGGTGACAGAGGAAACCGGGGTGACAGAGGAAACCGGAATGATAGATCAGTTGCTTTGCGACGTACGCAGCGCATGAGACCCATTTATGGGCGGCTTGACCGTGCGCCCTTCGACTCCGCTCAGGGTGAGGTTGCGAGAAGATCAGGGTGACACAGTCTTGTAGGTCAGGAGCCCTGTGCTCCTGACGATATGTGTCAGGTTCGCAAGGAACCTGACCTACTGAGAACTGCCGGCTCAGGGTGACACAGAAGGAACAATTGTGATGCTTAGAAAAGAAATACCGCTCTCAGAAAACGCCCTGACCGTGCTCAAGCGGCGCTATCTTATCAAAGACAAACAGGGACGCGTTATCGAAACGCCCCGCGAGATGTTCAACCGGGTGGCTGGATTTGTCGCCCGGGCAGACCTGAACTACGGCGCCGACGAAGCCCAGGTGACGGCCACGGCAGCGAAGTTTTTCGATGTGATGGCCGCCCTGGAGTTTCTGCCCAACTCCCCCACCCTGATGAACGCCGGGCAACCGTTAGGGCAGTTGTCGGCCTGTTTCGTACTTCCCGTTGGTGATTCGATGGAGGAGATATTCGAAACCAACAAGCACGCGGCTTTGATTCATCAGTCCGGCGGCGGCACTGGTTTTTCATTTTCACGCTTACGTCCACGCGGCTCGACGGTAGCCTCAACCCACGGCGTGGCTTCCGGGCCGGTGTCGTTCATGAAAGTCTACGACGCCGCTACCGAGGCGGTCAAACAGGGAGGCACCAGACGGGGCGCCAATATGGGCGTCCTGCGGGTCGATCATCCCGATATTGTCGAGTTCATAACCTGTAAGGACGACGTCACCGAAATCACTAATTTCAACATATCCGTCGGCCTTACCGATGCCTTCATGGCGGCGCTTGAGAAGGGAGAGCAGTTCTCACTGTATAACCCCCACACCGGCGGACCGCACCTGGCGGATGGTGAAGAGGCGAAGCTTGACGCTCGGGAACTGTTTGATCTGATCGTAGACCGCGCCTGGCGGACCGGTGAACCGGGCGTGGTTTTTCTGGATCGGATGAACCAGGCCAACCCTACTTATCCCGCCGAGACCATTGAGGCCACCAATCCCTGCGGTGAGCAGCCGTTGCCGCCGTATGATTCGTGCAACCTCGGCTCGATCAACCTGGCGAAATTTGTTCGCGAGCCGTTGCCGGACAATTACACTAACTCCGAACCGCAACAGGGCGTTGACTGGGATCGGCTGGCCTCGGTGACGCGCACCGCCGTGCATTTCCTGGACAACGTAATCGACCAGAACAAGTACCCTCTTGCCGTGATCGAGGAACAGACCAAGAAGAACCGCCGAGTCGGGCTGGGCGTCATGGGTTGGGCCGACATGTTGGTGCAACTGCGGCTGCCGTACAACAGCAATGCGGCGGCGGACCTGGCCGAGCAGGTCATGGCCTTTATCGAAACCGAAGCACGCAATCACTCGTCGGAGTTGGCCAAGACGCGCGGAAAGTTCCCCAACTGGACGAACTCTGTTTTCGCCCGGGACAACCTGACCATGCGCAACGCCACCGTCACCACTATTGCGCCGACCGGAACTCTCTCGATCATCGCCCAGTGTTCCTCCGGGATCGAACCTTTCTACGCCGTAGCTTTCGAACGAAATGTCCTGGACGGCACGCGGATGACCGAGGTCAATCCATTATTCGCTGAGGCCGCTCGTCAGGGCGGGTTCTACTCCGATGAGTTGATCGAGAAGATCGCGCGTCATCGGTCTCTAAATGCCGTCGACGAAATCCCGGATGAAATCAAGGCCGTCTTTCTTACCTCGGCCGATGTCGCGCCGGAAGAACATATCCGTGTGCAGGCCGCTTTCCAGAAACACTGCGACTCGTCCGTCTCAAAAACGATAAACCTGCCGAACTCGGCTGGACGTGAGGAGGTGAGGCGAGCCTTCGAGTTGGCCTTCGAGTTGGGGTGCAAGGGGGTGACAATTTACCGCGACGGTTCGCGTCCACACCAGGTACTGTCTACCGGCAAAGACGGCAAGAAGCCCGAACGCTTCACTCCCAAAGTGGAAAAACGACCGGACATGCTGAACGGGTTTACGCAGAAGATCAGAACCGGCTACGGGAATCTGTACGTCACGGTAAATCTGCGTGACGGCCGGCCGTTTGAACTGTTCGCCCACATCGGCAAATCCGGTTATACCACCATGGCCGATACCGAAGCGATCTGTCGGCTCATCTCCCTGGCCTTACGGGCTCACGTGCCGGTGCACCAGATAATCAGACAGCTTCGGGGAATCGGCGGGTCCAGTCCGGTCTTCTCGGGCGGTTCCAAGGTGTCCTCGATTCCGGACGCCATCGCCCAGGTATTGCAGGGCCGCTTCGGGTCTTCTTCTGAAAGTGAACCAACAGCGGACGATCCCGGTGAAATCTGCCCGGAATGCTCAGCCGCCATGATTTTTGACGCCGGCTGCTTCACCTGTCAGGCTTGCGGTTATTCCAACTGCTGAAAATGCCGATATACTTACGTAGCCCTGTGAGCGCTGAAATGTAAGAAACAATGGCGACTAATAGATACATCCCGGCGGGTCGGACCTCTCTGGTCAAGAGAGAATCCGGCCCCTTGCAGTTGCAGACGGAGTATACCTACCGTCCGTACCCGCGTATCACCACGACTATCCTCAACTCGGGTCAGGTGCTGCACAAAATCGAAAAACGGTTGCCGCGCGTGGTGGCTTCGGCCCAAGAGTTGACGCGGATGGAAGAGATCATCAGACACCAGCATGCCGAGGTTGAAAGAATCGTTCAGCTACAGGACGTCCCGCAAAGAGCCGGGTCACCTCAGGAACAAACTCCGCCGGCTCAGTCGCCCGAAATGGAGTCTGAGGAATCACCCAGCGGCCTCAGGGAATCGCTGCGCAAAGTGCCCGGTGTCGAGCACATATATCGACTCAGCAACGACGGGACCTTCCACGGTCAGGCGACAGCCCATCAGTTCAAGAAGGCCTTCGCGACTATCTTCAAAGGTCTCCACGACCTGCTCACACTGTTTGATGAACTCCCCGGACCGGGCCCGCGACGTCGTCGTGGCATCTACGAGGTCGAGCGTAACCGGTTGTATCTTATCTCGACCGGTGACGAATGCTTGTTCGTCACAGTGAACCGCACCGACCTCAACACTGATTACGAAAAGGCTCTCAAAGAAGCAGTCTTCGGCCGGTGAGGTCCGGATTACATCTACGGTGACCACTCCGTTTGATCATCGACTGGTAAGCAACCGAGGAGTCAATTGTGGGCGGAAGTGATGGGTGTGTGATTCAGAACGCCTCCCAGATACCTGCGATGCTCCGTTCCGAGAGTAGTTCCCCGAACCGTTCAAATACGTGGACAAAATGACCCTCATTGAGCATCTCAAAGGCATACTCAACCGGAGAAGCGAGACTGATCAGACTGTACACGGTGTCATCTGATACTGCCGGACAGATAGCTAGAGCTTTCGTCGACGCCGATGTGAGTATGCGACGTTCGAAGTCGTTCCCCTGATCACAACCGAATACAGGTTCATGGAGAATTCCACCCAATCTTAGCGTCCGGTGCAATATCGAGCCTGGCGTCGGAATTTCCATGGCCACACCCTCTTTGAAGCAGTCGGGTTCCCAGCGCACGATCACTTTCAACCGATCACTCAAGGGACAATGCAACACCAGCCCTGCTTTCGAGATCGAAAAGAACTTGTTGAGCTTGTTTATCAATTCGCAGAACAATGTCGGAATCGGTTTCCGTTGGGAAAGCAAGCGATTGAATGGCTGGTAGATTGATGGGGACATTCGCCGCTGTCGTACAGGCTGTTTTTTGACTGCGATCTCCCGGCCAGCTAATACATGTGCCAAGTACACAATCAGTCCTTTTCTTTATTCAAATGTTCCCGTCGGGTGCATGGACAACTCATTTATGGCCGCCAGAAAGCCGGCTAACTCCGGCTCGTCGGGATGACGATCCATTAGATCTTGTAAAGCTGCGCGCGCCTGCTCCAGCCGCCTCTCCACGGCGGCCTCGTTTCTTTCAGAGCTTCCGACCAGAGTCTCAAGCTCAATCAATTCCTTACGAATCCTCATTCGATCCAGAATTGTTATCTTAGTCATCACAGTCTTCCCCCTCGGCAATTGCGTATCGCAATTCAGTTGGAAAGCCGGCCTTTTATGACCGTTCGCCGATAGTATTTCCCAGCCTGGTATCCCATATCTCCATCAACTCGTCGATCTTGTCGATATATCGTTGGCTTTCCCTTTCTGACGACTCAGCGTTCTTCATTTCCACCAGCATCTCCCGCGCCGTCATCAGTTCGAAGACAATCTGCATACTGGGACTTTCGGAGTTGCGAATCTCCTCTGAGAGTTGTCGCAGCCTCGTAGCGATGTGTACGACACGTCGGCTTGGATCATCCTTGTGCATAGCCCGTCCTTTTTCGATTGCCCATATGGTTTGTCTCAGCCCTTGTCTCATTCATCGGCACTTACAGAATGGACTTTAGAGGCTATTTTAGAATATGGCCGGGACAGTTAGAATATCCCGCTGTCAGTCGCCGTCGGAATGGCCGATCCGAATCGTTCAGACAGGCGGCAGAGTGGCTGTCTCAAACTTGTTTGGGACGGTAACTTAGGTGAGAGGTCACCTTCAGACAACCAGGCTGTGTCATAATCTACATTGCCGTCGTACAGAGTTGTGGTATCGTAGGGCGTTTTCGTTAGTAACGTTTTTTTCCATTCAAATCGTCGTCTGATCGGTCAATATGTCCATGATCTTACAAATATCGGCGTTATTTC
>JAUWIB010000035.1 GCA_030605565.1 bacterium | reverse complement strand
TCGGTGAAGGGTTGTCCGTTCTTTTTTGCTAAGTATGATATCCTGTGCTACTCGCATCTAAAACACCTCCACCGCAATAATACGGCAGAGGAACGACGAAGTCAAGATACTGCCTACTATTTATGCATCACACCACTAGGTGGGCCCGAAACTGTTACCGGTGAGCGACGATACAACTGACGCCAACCGCGGATTCTCAAAAAACCATCCTTTATCGAAGAGTTGGTGACCGCCGTCGCCGGATAGCATGAGCACGCGATCGGCCAGGGCGTGAATGATATCACCATCATGGGTAATAATCACGACGCCTGCGCGCTGCTGCTTGAGCCACCGGCACAACCGGATAAATCGCCCCACCCCGTCCTGATCCAGACCGCAGGTCGGCTCATCGAACACTATGAAGCGCGGTCCCATCGAAAGCACCGCCGCGAAAGCCAGGCGTCGCTTTTCACCACCCGATAGAGTGAAGGGATCGCGCCCGCCAAAACGATCACTGTCCAGGCCGATCAGACTGAACATCGCCGCAATCTCGCCGGAGGTCAGCTTGTGGCCGAGGTTGCCGGGACCGAACGCAATTTCCTCAGCGCAGGTGGGCAGAAAGAACTGTCGCTCCGGCTGTTGAAACAGCCCTGAAACGCGGCCGCGTGTGTTTTCCGGCGGGAGCGACTGGCCGTCTGCGCCCAGTAGTTCGACCTCCCCTGACGTCGGCATCAGGAGACGGCACAACAACAGTCCAAGGGTACTCTTGCCGGACCCGGACGGCCCCACCACACCGAGCGTCTGCCCGCCCCCGAGGACCAGGCTGAGTTCTCGCAGGATTTCCCGCCCATTGCCGTAGGTAAACCCAAGTTGCCGTGTCACTATTCGCTTTGGCGATCCGTTCGGCAGCGAAAGATCAGGTATAGCCAACGGTGACTCTTGCGCGACATCCAGCCTGTAACGAAGGCCGGTGCGGAGACAGAGATCAGTGTCGGCAAAGATATCAGCCGGACGACCGTCAGCCGCCACCGCTCCCTGGTCGAACAGGATCAGCCGTTCGTATGACCGCGCCACGTGTGGGTACTGAGTAATACGGATTTCCGTTAACACCGGCGTAGACGCTTTGATACGGGCCAGTTCGTCAGTCAGGAGTGTCTTTCCGGCCTCATCCAGGAAGGAGTCCGGCTCATCCAGCACCAGAATCGGTGGCTGCATAACCATCACCGAAGCCAGCGCCACGCGCTGCTTTTCGCCGCCCGACAATTCGCTGGTCAGCCGTCGGCGCAGATGCGTGATGCGAAATCGTTCGAGGGTCTCAACAATCCGTCGCTCCATCTCATCCGGCGGCGTGCCCAGATTTTCCAGCGCGAAGGCCACCTCCTTTTCCACCGTGACGGCGACCATTTGATTGTCCGGATTCTGAAACAGGATACCGACCGGCAGCGGGGACTCGTTGTCGACACGGATGTCCAGTCGTCCCCCCTGCGGCTCGATCAAACCGGCCAATAGTAGCGCGAAAGTCGACTTGCCGGAACCATTGGCTCCCATGACGCAGACGGCCTCGCCTGCTTTGATAGAGAGACTCAGATGGTTCAGCGCCGGCTGGTCCTGCTGCCGATAGCTGTATGTTACGTTCGTTAGCTCGATCATAGTACTCATTCGCTCACATCGCACAGAGTCGAATCTCGTGGCCGAATATCGTAGGGCAGCATCCCTGTGATGCTGCCATCTTCTGCCGGAAGGGCTGTCCTACTATAGGAACATCGCCTACTCCGCCGGCAGGAGGTCCGAGTCACTGAGGCGGATCATTTCAATGTATCCCACACCGCGAGCACCGAAATAAGCCTCTGGGGCGAAATACAGTTCGTCGTCAAGAGCTCGATCCAGCGATATGAATCGATAGCCCTGCTCTTCAAGCATGGTCAGAAGATCGTCAAGGTACTCGGCGTTCAGCAGATTGGCCCGCAGTTGAAGGATATGTCGGCAGCGACGCTTGAGAACCTGGGTCGCTACGGCTTCCGCCTGTCCCACGGCGTCCAGGACATGTTCCAGGTAATCATCGCGCAAATTGAAGTAGTCGGATGAATCGATCTCCTCGCCCAGCTTCTCCATAGCGAGATTATACAGGTAGTCCTCCACGACCACGGTAGCATGGGCGATCACAATGTCGCTGGCGGCAAGGTACCGCCTCACCTCACGCTTGGCTTCAACCGTGTTGCCGTAGTGAAGAAAGGGATAGCGAAAAAAGCGCCATTCCTGCCCGAACCCGGAGAGCATCGGTTCCATAGCTGCCTGCCCTGCAGCCACATCCCGAATGAATGACTCCACCGCCAGCAGGTGCAGGTCCTGGTGGGAGTTAGTGAGGCTGCCCAGCACATGGCCATCATTGAGCCAGGCGCCAAGAAGATCATGTTGGCCGTTGATATTCTTGCCCACGACAAACCCGGCCGCCTTGACTTCATGCTTCTTTAGAGCGGCCAGCAGGTCGGCCGTTACTTTCTGATGATCCACCTTGCCGAAGGATGTCGCCACCGGTAACTCATCAAAGGTGATGCAAATCCCTTTGGCCGCTTTCTTCTTGGCAGCTTCGGCAAGTGTTGCTCCAAACAGCGCAGCCATCAGCCAAACACCCAATATCGGCAGACTCATTATCCAAACATTCCTGGCCGAACGCCCCCATTTCCCGTGGGTTGCGATGTGCCTGGTCTTATTCATTGATTGCAGACTAAGTCGGAATTCGCGGAAAATCAACAAAAAGCTCTGTGGGCGCTGGTAATCGGTTAATAATCAACGCGTTACCGCACTCGGAAGGCCGTCCTGGAACTTTGTGGAAGTTTTTTGGGTAGGGCCCTTGGAATATCGCCCGGTTCTTCGTATATTAAACTACTTGATGATGTTGGGTGTCGGTAGATCGCTGTGAGAGGGACCAGGAATCAGCAATGGATTTGTGCTTATGAGTAAAAAAGTAATTATCGCGGCCAACAACATGATCTTTACCTCCAAGATAATGACCGCATTGGATGGCATGGAAGCCGAAGGGATTAAGGCAATCCGCTCGGATGATATTTTCAAGCGGGCGCAGGAGCTTCACCCCGATCTAATCATTATCGATTTGAATCTCAACGGGATAGAAGCGCCGTCCCTGATCAACAAGCTGCGCTCCTACGGCGCGACGTGCAAGATTCCGATCGTCTGCTACTCGCCGAACACATTGAAGGACCAGATGAAGGCAGCCAGGTCGGCCGGGGCTACCGAGGTCCTGCCGAACTCCCGAATGACCTCCAAGATGAACCAGATTCTGGGCAAGTACGTCCAGAACTGACGGCTGCTCAGGCTGAAGACTCCAACCGGACGCCCTTAAGGGTGCCCGGTTTTTTTTTGTGCAGCACACAGTCCGTTTTTTCCCTATCTTGCCCAGACTATGGCGTTCGGTATCAGGAAAGTCTCGGTTTTTACGGTTACCATGTCTTCGATGGCGGTGTGGATCGGTTTCTACGCTTGGCGCGTCATGTTCAACAACTTCGCCGTCGACATCTTCGATGCCTCTGCGACCGATGTAGGCATCATCCAGGCTGTTCGCGAGATACCAGGCCTGCTGGCCTTTGGCGTCGGCGCGCTGGCTGTCTACTTCACCGAGTCGCGGATCGCCTCGCTTGCGATTGTTGCCGTCGGGCTGGGACTTATTCTGAGCGGTCTGTCTCCGTCGCTGGTGATGTTAGGCGCCGCTACGCTATTGATGTCATTCGGCTTCCACTATTTTGAACCGACCAACTCAGCCCAACTATTGAACCTCTCGAAAGCCGGCGAATTGGGAAAGGCACAGGGGAAACTGCGCTCGTGGGAATCAGTGGCCGGACTGGTCGGTGCCGGGCTGGTTATGGGGCTGACCCTGTTTCTGGATTATCGCATCACCTTCTACATCGTGGGCATCGTGGTGGTAGCGATTGGATTGTATCTATGTCTGGCCCTGCCGGCCAATCGCGGCGAGACGGAGAACCGCAAGGTCAGACTCAAGAAGAAATACTGGCTGTACTATACGCTTTCATTCCTTCGTGGGTGTCGTCGACACATTTTCACCACCTTTGCGATCTTTCTGCTGGTTAAGAACCACTCTCTGGACATCACCTATATCGCCGGCATCATGTTAGTCAACAACCTGATCACGATCTTCACCAACCGTTGGATGGGACTAATCAGTGATCGCTTTGGTGAACGCATCGTGCTGGTTGGTTGCTCTCTGGTTCTGGTGTTCATTTTTGCCGGCTATGCTGTGGTAGATTATTTGCCGCTGTTGATTGGGCTTTACCTGGTGGACAACGTCCTGTTCGGGTCGTCGATCGCGCTCAAGTCCTATCTGCGCAAGATTTCGACGCCGGAGGACCTGACCGGTTGCCTGTCGTTCGGTATGTCGGCTAATCATGTCACCGCCGTGGTCATCCCGGTGGCCGGTGGCGTAGCGTGGTCTGTGTTCGGGTACGAGGCGACGTTTATCGCGGGCGCCGTGATTGTGTTTGTCGACATGTTGTTTGCGCTGAAAGTGCCGAAGAACAACGGGTGAAGTTACGGCTGTTGATGTGGCGGGTGACCCACCATTCATGGTAGGACCGATTGTTTGGGTGCGGTCAGACGACTCGCTTGACGGCCATGAAGTTCGAAGGCAGGCGTCGGGCGAGGTCGCCCAACACCACTCGCGAATAAATCCCACCGTAAAGGGCTTGTTGAAAAACCCCGAGAGCCGTCATTGCGAGGAGCGAAGACACTTGTGTCGTAGCGACGTGGCAATCTCAATTCGTTCGGTTACATGTAGTATGAGATTGCCGCGCTCCCTACGGTCGCTCGCAATGACGACCAAAGGGACATCAACACTCCCTAAACAGTCGACCTCCGGCCATATTCAACACTTGATCGAACGGGAACTTGTACCGAGATTAGCTGTAGTAAAAGCGTTACTTGGACGGGACCACAAGGGTCCTGACCGACCATAAACAGAACTGGTGACCAGTGAACAAGACCCTGGCTTTCATTCTACTTTCGTTCTTGATGGCCGCGACCTCGGCCAGCTACATCGACCTCGACTCCCTGTTCGTGCAATCGGTCGGCGGTCCGGCGGCGGTCGACAGCCTGCGACGCATGACCTCGTACCAGGCTGAAGGTTCGGTGGTTCTCAACGGCATGCCGGGACGGTTTGTGGAATACTTCGTGCCACCCGATCGCTTCTATTCGGAGTTGGAGTTCGGGCCGGTGACCATCGTGCAGGCGTACGACGGACGTATCGCCTGGCAGAAAGACATGAACGGTCAGGTCTCCCGCCTTGAAGGTTTTGAGCGGGACGAAATCCTCAAAGGCCTCTACTTCAATTCCTTCTCGTACTTGTTCCCTGATCGCTTCGAAGGTTCCTTTGGTTACCAGGGTGAGCTGACTAAGGACGGCCAAAGATATCATGCGGTGGCGTTCGTCCCGCTGCAGATGGATACAGTCCTGGGCTACTTTGATGTTGAGTCCGGTCAGTTTTCCCTGTCCACCAGTTTCGCCGACGAGTTGCCTATCCATACCTACCGTCGCAAGTTTGAGGAATCCGGTGGCATCCACTGGCCCACCCTTTTGGAAGTAGTGGCCGAGGGTGCGCCGGCATCGATGCAGATTGAATACGAAACGATAACTCTGAACGAAGCTATCGAGCACTCCATATTCACTCTGCCGACTGCCAAAAGTACGGACTTTGGATTCCCTGACGGCGTTGACTCTGTGGTTGTGCGGTTTGTATACCGCGCCGGCCATATCAGACTGCCGGTAATTATCAACGGTACCGTTCGGGCGTGGATGATTCTGGATAGTGGAGCTTCGGGCAATATTCTCAACAAGTCGCTGGCCGACCGGTTCGACCTTGAAGTGGTGGGAAAGATGGCGGCCAAGGGAATCGGCGCCTATGAGGAAGTCGAGATGGTTCAGATAGATTCGATCAGGATCTCGTCCCTGGTTCTGCGCGATCAAGTGGCAGGCTCGCTCGACCTTTCGACTATCTCCTCAAGCGGTTCCGACGGCGATCCTTTCGGCGGGCTGCTGGGATACGATTTCCTGTCGCGTTTTCCTATCCTGATAGACTATCGGGACTCCACCCTGACTGTTTACAACCCCGAGACATTCGAACCCGCCGCCGGCGGCGCGGAGGTAGACTTCTTCCTCACCATGAAAGTGCCGACCGTGCGCGGAGAACTCAACGGTTTGCCCGGAGATTTCATCGTCGATTTGGGTAACGCTTTTGGACTGGTCGTGCACAACTCATTTGCAGAGGCTCACAATCTGGATATGCTTCTGGACCATGTCGATACCATCCCGCTGACGATGGGCGGAGTGGGAGGAATGATCTCCGGACGGACGGCTTATGCCGCATCGTTTTGCATGGGCGAGGTGTTGATTCAGTCCTTGCGGGTGCTGATGCCTGACTCGGGACGGGGCCTGGCCGGTTCCGAAGAACTGGCCGGCAACATAGGTAACCTGGTGCTCGAGAACTTCAAAATCCTGCTTGACTATGCAGGCAGTAGACTCATTTTCTATCCGACCGATAGAACAGACATGGAGTCTGGTGAAAGCAATGATGCCAAGTAAGACTCAGAAGGTGTATCAATGACCATACAGAGAAAAATGCGGGCAGGACTAATTCTGACAGGTCTGATTCTGTTCTGTTTTTCGGCCGCAGAAATTCGGCCGGCCTCGGGCGATGATTCTGTCGAGCAGTTCCCGAATCAACATCAGGCAGGCTTCCGCATCGGCGTCTGGAACAACCGGGGCGACATCCCGCCTCCAGCCGGACAGGTGAACGAGACAGGCGAATTCAAGACCAATATCCACGGATCGTCGGCCTATGTCGAGGCTTACTTCGGGTACCGTCTTTCCAGTTGGGCGATGGCTGAATTATCATTGGGTACGGTCAATCGTGGTAGTGTCACCATCAGCGATCAGGACGCCTCGGATATCGGCAACCTGATCATCTACCCGATCGTGGCGCAACTCAAATTCTACGCCGGACGGCTGCCCGGCACGAAGCTCTACCCGTTTGGAATCATCGGCGGGGGACTGCATATCGGCCGCCGAAACGTACAATACACCAGTTCGCAGAGTTACTATTCCAATTGGGAGGAGGAATCGGCCACCGACTTCAACTATGTGGTCGGCGGCGGGATCGACTGGCCGATAGCTTCACAGATCGGGCTGGAACTGTGCGCCAGGTATATGCCGATGAATCTGTCGCTGGTGACTATTGAAAAGCAGGACGCGCTTGCATTTACAGTAGGAGTTAAATATCTTTACAGTCGCAAGTAACAAGTAAGGAAACTGTTACGGTTATTGGAGGAACGGATGAAAGTAGGGATTAACGGATTTGGAAGAATCGGTCGACTGGTGTTCCGGGCGGCCAAGGGCGCCGACATCGAATTCGTCGGCATCAACGATATCACCGACGCCAAAACCCTGGCGCACCTTCTGAAATATGATTCGGTGCACGGACGTTTCCAGGGCGAAGTGTCGTGCGATGACAAAGGGATCGTCGTTGATGGTAAAGCGATACCAATAACGGCCGAACGTGACCCGGCCAAGCTTCCGTGGAAAGCACTCGGCGCCGACGTTATCCTGGAATGCACCGGTCTGTTTCGCTCCAGGGAGGATGCCGGCAAGCATATTACCGCCGGCGCAAAAAAGGTACTCATCTCGGCTCCGGCCAAAGGGCACGACGGTACTTTCATCCCCGGTGTCAACTGCCGGGGATACGACAAGAATAAGCACCACATTATTTCGATAGGCTCCTGTACCACCAACTGTCTGGCCCCGGTGGCCAAGGTGCTTCTGGATAATTTCGGGATCGTCAAGGGCTTCATGACGACGATCCATTCCTATACTATGGATCAGCGGACGCTTGACGCGCCGCACAAAGACCTCAGGCGGGCGCGAGCGGCAGCGGTGTCGATGATACCCACGACCACCGGCGCAGCCAAGGCAATCGCCGAAATTATTCCGGAACTTAAGGGGAAGATGGACGGTTGTGCTATCCGGGTACCCACACCGGACGGATCGATGGTCGACCTGGCGGTGATTCTCGAGAAGGAAACCACTGCTGAGGAGATCAACGCCGCCATGAAGAAAGCAGCCGCAACCGAGGGGCTGGCCAGGGCGCTCGAGTACTGTGAGGACCCGATTGTCTCCTGCGATATTGTCGGCAACCCGCACGGCTCAATTCTCGATTCCGGCATGACTGCGGCTCAGGGCAATTTCGCCAAAGTGTTCAGTTGGTATGATAACGAATGGGGTTTCTGCAACCGCATGATCGATATGATGAAGATCATGCTGTGATGATCGCATCGATTTAAGGAAGATTACATGAACAAAGTCACTGTTGCCGACATCAACTTCCGAAATCGCAAGGTCCTGCTGCGGGTCGATTTCAATGTGCCGCTGAACGACAAGCAGCAGATCACCGATGACCGTCGGATCCGCGCCGCGCTGCCTACTATCAGAAAGATACTTAACGACGGCGGTATGGTCATCGCATGTTCCCACCTGGGTCGGCCCAAAGGGAAGTTCGTACCGGAGATGTCGCTACGCCCGGCTGCCGAACTGTTATCGGACCTGCTGGGCCGGGAGGTACGATTTGCCGAAGACTGCATCGGTCCTGAGGCATCCAATCTGATCGACAAGCTGTCCGCCGGCGACTGCGTTCTTCTGGAGAACCTGCGGTTCCATGCTGAGGAGACCGCCAACGATCCGGAGTTCGCTCGCAAGTTGGCGTCGCTGGGAGATATCTATGTAAACGATGCCTTCGGCTCAGCGCACCGCGCGCACGCCTCGACCGAGGGTGTTACCAGGCACATCAGTCAGGCCGTGGCCGGTTACCTGATGGAGAAGGAACTTGAGTATCTCGATCGTGCCCTGGCCGATCCCAAGCGACCGTTTGTGGCTATCCTGGGGGGTGCCAAGATCACCGGCAAGATCGATGTGATCCGTAACCTGATGGACAAGGTTGATAAGCTGCTGATCGGCGGCGGGATGGTGTTCACGTTTGCCAGGGCGATGGGGTGCCCGATTGGTGACTCGCTGCTGGAGGAGGACAAAGTGGACCTCGCCCGAGAGTTGATGGCAACGGTCAAGAGTTCGCGCGCCCAGCTAATTTTCCCCTCCGACGTCGTAGTAGCAGCCGAGATCACGGACACCGCGGAGGTGCAGGTGGTAGCCATCGACAAGATTCCCGACGGTATGAAAGGACTCGATATCGGACCGGCCACGATCAAGCTGTTCAGCGAAGCATTGGCCGACGCCGGTACCGTGGTCTGGAACGGCCCGATGGGTGTGTTTGAGACCAAACAGTTCGCTGAAGGCACCTTTGCGATGGCTCGACTGTTGGCTCAGTTGACTGAGCAGGGGGCGGTTACTATTGTCGGCGGCGGTGATTCAGCCGCAGCGGTGACTCAGGCCGGGCTGGATGACAAGCTCAGCCATATTTCAACCGGCGGCGGCGCCTCGCTGGAGTTTCTCGAAGGCAAACGCTTGCCCGGAGTCGAGGCGCTTACCGACCAGTCTACAGTGAAGGTGGTCTGAGATGCGCCCCGTGATTATCGCCGGCAACTGGAAACTAAACGGCGCCATTCCCGAAACCGAGATTCTGATCAAGGGTCTTCTGGATGGTGATTCGAATAACGAAGCGGCAACAGTGGTTGTCTGCCCGCCATATCCGTCGCTGAGTTATGCTCACCAGATGGTGACCGGCACCCACATTGCCCTCGGCGCCCAGGATATGTCGCAGTATGACAAGGGCGCCTACACCGGCGAGGTCTCGGCGGAGATGCTCTTGACAGTCGGGGTCCGGTATGTTATACTTGGCCACTCCGAGCGGCGGCAGCACCATGCTGAAACCGATCAGTTGGTCAATGCCAAAGCCAAAGCGGCTCTCGCAGCCGGGCTGATCCCGATCATATGTGTCGGCGAAACCCTGACCGAGCGAGAAGCCGGGCGTACGGAGGAGGTCGTGGGCGGTCAGTTGGACGGCGCGCTCGCCGGTTTGATGACCGACCAACTTAGACTGTCGGTGCTGGCTTACGAGCCGGTATGGGCGATTGGTACCGGTAAGACCGCGACGCCTGAGATGGCGCAGGCGGTGCATAAGTTTCTCAGGAGTCGGCTGGCTCAAAACGATCCGGCCGCAGCTGAGGTAATACCGATCCTTTATGGTGGATCAGTGAAGCCCGGCAATGCTTGCGAACTGCTGAGTCAGTTGGATATCGATGGCGCCCTGGTGGGCGGAGCATCGCTTAAGGCTGAAGATTTTGTCGGGATTATAAATGCTGTTTGACTGGAGGTAAGAGTTTGTTTGTAGCCTGGGTGGTTTTTCATGTTCTGACCTGCGTTGCACTTGTTTTGGTAGTGCTGATGCAGTCTAGTAAGGGCGAAGGGTTGGCTGGTTCGGCCTTCGGCGGCGGCGGCAGTATGGGCGGCGCTGTTTTCGGCGGACGGGGCGCGGCCTCGTTTCTGTCCAAATCAACGTCATACTTGGCAGTAATCTTCATGCTGAACTGCGGCGCGCTGGCTTTCATGTCGTCATCGTCGCGCCAGGTCGCTACCGGGCCCGGTGATGAGGTGGGTACGTCGACCGTCACGCAGCAGGCCCAGCGTGATATAGAGCAGGCTCGACAGCAACAGCAACAACAGTTGCTGGATGACTCTACGGCGCCGTTTCAGGTAGTACCGACCGACCAGGCGCCTCCTGCCCCGAGCGACCCCTCCGGTCAATAGGGACTCCAGAACGCCTTTGAATTGGCCTGAATAGAGACAAACTCGTAGGGTGGGTCCGTCTTCGAACCCGCCATTGTCGGAAGGACTCGTAGGGTGGGTCCGTCTTCGAACCCGCCACTATCGGAAGGACTCGTAGGGTGGGTCCGTCTTCGAACCCGCCACTATCGGCAGGTTTGAAGACAAACCTGCCCTACAGGATTAAGCTTTGACACGTAATGCGGAAGTGGTGGAACTGGTAGACACGCTATCTTGAGGGGGTAGTGGCGAAAGTCGTGCGGGTTCAAGTCCCGCCTTCCGCATAAAATATGAGCCCGCGGGTATCCATCACTCGCGGGCTTTGTCTTTGAGTTCAACTCGGCAGGGTGGCATCCTCCCGGATTTGTCATGCCGGACTTGGCTGGGTGGCCCATCCGCTTGGAGGCTGTCTCAAAAGGGTTGTTATGGTGCGTGAAAAATGACGGATTTTTCGATTGCTGTGATTGCGGTTTCATTGTTCTGATCAGTTCGTCCGGTTGGATGATGATTGCGCTGTTGGCCGTA
>JAUWIB010000023.1 GCA_030605565.1 bacterium | reverse complement strand
TCGGTGAAGGGTTGTCCGTTCTTTTTTGCTAAGTATGATATCCTGTGCTACTCGCATCTAAAACACCTCCACCGCAATAATACGGCAGAGGAACGCCGAAGTCAAGATACTGCCTACTATTTATGCATCACACCACTAGGAACTTGGAGACATCAAAATGGATTAGGTGGTCCGGGTTATCTGCAACCCAGACTTCCGTTTCCCAAGCTATGTTGCCCGCGTACTTCCTGAATGCCGTAAGATCGGGAAAAGCAGTTACATAAATCCGCTGAGACCTACAATTGCACAACAACGTTTCGATTTCTCTATGGCGTTTCGGCGAGACGGGACCATGAGATGTGACTACTTCAACCAGGTAGAGCCAGTCCCTTTCTCGCAAGTACAGTATCAGATCCGGGAGTTTATCATGCAGTGTTATTTCGATACCGAGTTCCGTGAGTAGTGTTGCTTCATAGATCACGTGTTTTAGCGCTGTATCTCCAACATACAAGAGAGTAGCACCGGGGGCAAAGCGTGGCCCAAAGTCCGCTATGACCTTTGCCTGGAGTTGGTTGTGCTTGCCTGGAGACAGATACACAAGTTGCCCCCCAGGCGTTCTTAGTGGTACTCGGTGCTTGGCACGACTGTTTCTATATTCCATCTGTAGAGTTCCGAATCTACTTATGAACTGCGACACCTTAGTCTTGAAATCTGACGTGCCGTATGATCTGAGAACCCCGAGAGCCTCGTCCGTTAGGGCATAGACTGTCTTACCGCTATTCGTGGGCCTATCCGGGTCATCAGGGTTTTTGTCAACAATCCGAGCCTGTTCGAACTGGTGAATGGTCTGCCGTCTGATTGTCTCTCGGCTGTTCGGAGCGTATACCTTTCCATACTGATCTCGCATGAAGTCCATGATATCCAATATGCGTAGCATCGGTTTCTGAGCCTTTTTCCAGGCTGTGCGGCTCCCTAAGTCACAAAGGGCAAGCAGCGTTAGTGCCGACCTGTCATTCTGTTGAGCTTGAGGGTAACCCCAGAGATGTCAGAATCTTCTTTGCACACTCGACCTTCTTCACCTTGAGTGTTCCTCCAAGTACTTCCTTAGAGTTCCTTTGATGCCAAGCTCCTGCAAAACGACTTGTTCTGCCTTCCTTGCACAGAAATCAGTAGTGGACTTTACTCGTCTTCCGATTCTGGCAAGCGTCTGCAAGTCCGGCAGCCTCATCAGTCGAATCTCGTTCGCATTGACTTGCGTATTCCCACTCATACACCGGAAGTAACGATCCATTAACGCCGAATTGAACAGCGAGACAAGGCCATATACCTCCGGGACGGTTAGTTCACGTTGGGCGTGGTAGATGTAGTTCAAGTGATTCTCAATGGCGATACTGTCCGTTGTGAAATCCCCTTTTAATGTGTAGCTCGCAACCAAACGGCGTTGTTCCTCCTTGGAACTGAATCTCCGTACCAGGACGTAATTCCGCAGGGGAAGCAGTAGACGCCGGGATTCTTCGCAATACCGAAAGCTCTTTGGTTTACCGTTCTTCGATAGTGGCCAGATCGTGCGGTACGGCTGGACGTTGTGAACGGATATCAACGGTACAGTCCCAGGTTCCTTCTCCGATTGTTCAAGAAACCTGCGCGCCCGGAAAGACACCACAGGGCCGGTGGAAACTCGTAAGCCATGTTCCAAAAAACAACTATGCCAGTTGCCAACAAAATCGAGAACTTTCGCATCTAGAGGGTGTTCGGGTATGTGTACGATCCAGTCCTCGGTGGATTTGTCTATTACTTGTGATGTTTCTATAATACTCTCCCGCAGGTTTGGGGCCAAAGAAGCACCGAAACTTGTGGTTATTGATACTTGTTTGACCGGCCTTTGAAGACGTTGTGAGAGTGTAATCACGCTCTCTTGAAGGACATCAGCACTAGGAAAAGTATCTTTGCGCGACTCAAACAGGTGGATGTGGCGCAATGCCATGTATTCCAAGAACCACCGTCTGAAGGCCCTAAAGTACGGGCCGTTACAGAAACTCCGTGGGGTGATGGCTATCAGTTCACCGCCAGACGCCAATAATTCTGCGCCCAGCGCTAAGAACAACGAGTAAACATTGGGTTGACCATAGACCACATGGCGCATAAGCGTGGCGTATGTCGATTCCTTCGAAATCTTGAAGTAAGGTGGGTTCATGATTACGATGTCAAAATCCAATAGAACATTCCGCGGCGTGAATAAGTGAGTCTGCCCGGACTGCCCCGCAGCAGCCAGTACGAAATCGGTTTCATGAATCGTATAGAACAACTGATGACCGGCGTTCTGCAGCGCCTTCTGGCATGCAGCCATGCATTCCCGGAGTGACGCGACAATTGTCCGATCGTTCTCAAAAAGGTGAATTTCTAGCCTCCGTGGTTTGCGACACTTAAGGATGCGCTCACAAAGCGCCGCAGACAAGATGCCAGTACCTGCCCCTGGATCAAGAATCCGGATTCGTGAATGCCTCAAACAAGCAAGCCCCGCCATGTACCTGGCGATAGATGGTGGAGTGAAGAACTGTCCTTTGGCTTTGCGATCTAGTGAAGGCACTATTGGAATCTGGCGGAATTGAAGCTCCCATGCCAGAGTGGTCACTCCGGATATAGCAACCGATTCCCTGGTAGGACTATTTGTCAGCATATCGCTTGAGAAAGTTACACACCGATCCTCACCGTGTCAATCACATCTTTGCGCTATTCCGGCTTTTGCCGGAATGACTGCACTGACGTGATTCGCCCGTTCCCGCTCTTGTCATGTTCCCGCTTTTGTCATTGCTGTGGTGAAACTCTTGGATATATTGAAAGGTTGCACGTTTTAACAGGTGGATGAGTCTGACTGATCAAATAAACCAATGACCCGAAGCATCTAAACAGACCGGTACATCCGGTGTCTTCCAGTTGCAGCGTTCCGTCAGGTTCCTTAGAAGTATCTCATGATACTCTACATCCTTGGAACCTAACCTATAATCGTCGAAACCAACGGTCGGTAACCCGGACGTTCGGGCTTGTTGATAAACCTCCTTTCCTCGTCATTGCGAGCGACCAAAGACACGCGTGTCGTAGGGAGTGCGGCAATCTCCCACGACATGTCATACAACGAATTGAGATTGCCACGGCACGCAAGGCGTGCCTCGCAATGATATTATGAAAGCGCGCCCCCTTTGACGTAGATGCCTGCTTTTTCAAGACGCCCGAACGTCAGGCCCACCCGACCGCCGGAGGTGCGGGCGTCCATCACGCTATATCAGCCCCACCATCGACTTTAGGTTTTTCACCTCAGCCACCGTGAGCTCACGCCATTTGCCGATAGCGAGACCGGTGGTGGTAATCGCCGCAAACTCCAGACGCTTTAGCTTCAGCACCGGATGTCCAACCGCCTTGCAGAGCTGCTTCACTTCGCGCTTGCGGCCCTCGGTCAGAACCAGACGGACACGTGACGATTCCTTGCTTTGATGGATGGTACGCACCTGCGCCCGACCTATGGCGCCGTCCTCGAGCTTTATTCCTGAGGCGATCCGATCGGCATCAGCTTGAACAAAGCGCCCCTTGACCCTGGCCTCGTACAGTCGGAGAATTTCGTACTTGGGGTGGGTCAGCCGGTAGGCCAGTTCACCGTCGTTGGTCAGGAGGAGCACTCCCTCGGTGTCGTAGTCGAGGCGGCCGATCGGATAGACTCTCTGTCGAACTTTCTTGACCAGATGGCGCACGGTGCGGCGCTTGAACGGGTCATGCAGCGTAGTCATGACCTGGCCCGGCTTATTCAGTACGATGTAAACGTGTTGGCTCACCGGTTCGACCTGGGCGCCGTTGACTTTCACGACGTCCGAGGACTCATCGACCATCTCACCCAACTGTGCGGCATGGTCATTTATGGTGACCAGTTGTTGTTCGATCAGTTTTTCGGCGCCTCGCCTGGAGGTGACGCCGCAAATCGAAAGATACTTGTTGATACGTATCAAATAATCCTCACCATACGACTAACAGGGGCCGCCGCACGCGGTGTGATGTTCGCTGGGACGAGCCGGTTTCCACAGATAATCTACCCTGCCTCCCCCCTCTACGAAAAATCAGATGAGCACACACTGAGCACCCCGCAGAATCGCGAAAGCCCAGCGCCAACAAACATGACCGCCGATGCTCAGCCGGTCGTATCCATGTCCACGATCACACCAGGGGGGTTGTTCTCTTCGGTCTCTTCGGACGCTTCAGTTTCGGGTGGGTCGACTTCACCGCTGGTGAGTTCCTCACCAGACACGGAACTTTCAGATCGAGACTGTTCGCTGTCGACCTCATCAAGTGTCGCCTCTGCAATCTCGCTCAGTTCAGGCTCCGGGGAAGTGGATTCACAGTCCTTGGTCAAGTCCTCGTCCTCATCGGTGGATGGGTCATACGTACCGTCAGCGACGTTCAACTTGGGTGCGACTGCCTCTTCTTGTGAGAGCTGTGACAGATCGAGTTGCGTCTGTGCCAGCGGTTCTTCGGCCGCGATCAATTCCTCGATTTCGGACATTTTAGGCAGGTCGCTGAGTCCGGCCAGGCCGAAAAACTTGAGGAATTCGTCAGTAGTCCCGTACTGCAAAGCTTTGCCCACGGTTTTGGCTCGTCCCCTGATGGTGATCAGTTTCTTCTGAAGCAGATTGTGCACGACACCATCGGACGCGACACCACGCACATGCTCAATTTCGGACTTGGTCACCGGTTGGCGGTAGGCCACGATGGCTAACGTTTCCAGCGAGGCTCTGGTGAGACGCATTTTACGTCGGCGGGCGAACAATTCCTGGACATAGCCGGCGAATTCCGGAACGATATAGAACTGAAAGCCACCGGCCAATTCGCGCAGGCGGAACGAGCAACCGGCCTCCATGTAACGGTTGTTTAACTGCGCCACGGCCCTACCGGCGGAACTGGGCGTCACACCCTCAACCATGCCGGCAATCTTGCGTGCCGGCAGCGGTTCCGGCGAGGCCAGAATGAGGGCCTCGATTATCGATAGCTGTGATCCGTTTTCCATACTTAGCTGATTACCTTTTCATGTTGCGTGTAGGAGACCAGATCGATGTCGCTTCGTTCGGATGTGAACCGCTCACCACGATAGATGCGTAACTCGGCAAACGGCATTGATTGCGACAGCACCACACGACGGGCGCGCGACAATTCCAACAGGGCGATAAAAGTGACCACCGCCACGATCCGGCGCGGGATATCGGCGAACAACTGAGGAAAGGTGGCGAACTCCTGCTCGGTCAGGGCCTGCATAACGAATTCCATCCGTTGTTCCACCGTGAAGTCTTCCACGACCACTTCGTGAAAGGGTTCTTCGCGGCGAGCCTGGAGAACCTCTTTGAAGGCGCTGATTAGATCAAACAGAGTGACGTCGCTGTATTCATCGATCTCCGGGTCGACTTTCTCGGCGGGTGAGTCGGGGACGAAATTGCGCTCTTCCAGAATCGCTTTCTCCCTGAGAATTTCGCCGGCCTCCTTGAATTTCTTGTACTCCATGAGGGCCAGGATCAGCTCTTCACGGGGATCGGCTTCCTCGGGATCAGATTCATCACGTGGCAGAAGCAGCCTGACCTTGATCCGAATCAGGGTGGCCGCCATAAGAATGAACTCGCCGGCCACTTCCAGATTCAGATTCTGCATCAGCTCGATATACTTCAGATACTGCCGGGTGATCCGTGCGATCGGAATGTCGTAGATGTCGACCTCCTCCTTACGAATCAGATAGAGCAGCAGATCCAGCGGTCCATGGAACACGGCCAAGTCGACACTGTAATCACCATTCGTAAAGGTAGCGGCCGATTCGGTCATTTCTTCTTACCTCGATAGTTGATTTTCATAGCGGCGCGCACCTTCTCCATCACATTCTCAGCTCGACTGCGGGCCCGGTCGCGTCCGGTCGCCAGGACATCCCAGACATCGGCAGGATGTTTCAGCAGTTCAGCCCGGCGGTCCCGGTTCGGCTGCAGGGCGTTATTGAGATTGGCGCTCAGCATCATCTTGCAGTCCACACAACCGAGTTCACCGGATTTGCATACCGGCGCGATTTCACTTTCCGGATCAGGTGAATACACTTTGTGAAGAAGAAACACCGGGCACTTGTCCGGATGGCCCGAATCCCCCTGACGGATTTTCTTAGGATCGGTGTAGTACGACTTGACTATCTTCTCGGTCTGCTTTTCGGTCGCCTCGAGCGGAATGTGGTTGCCGTACGACTTGGACATCTTGCGATTATCCGACCCCAGGATCAGCGGAATGCTGGTGAGTAGTGCCTCGGGCACTCTGAACACCTTGCGGTAGGTATTGTTGAATCGCTCGGCCAGGTCGGCGGCCAGCCAGATGTGTTTCTCCTGGTCCTTCCCTACCGGAACCTTGTCGGCGTTGTAGAGACAGATATCAGCCGCCTGCAAAACCGGGTAACCGAGAAAACCGTAAGAGTCCAATTTATCTTTCTTCTCCTTATACGTAGGCAGACGAGTCAGAGTCGGCACCGTTATCAGCATGGAGAACAGGAGATGCAACTCGGAATGCTGCGGCACTTCCGACTGAATGAAGATAGCGCACTTGTCCGGGTCCAACCCGGCGCCCAGAAAATCGACCGCCATCTCGAACACTCGGTCTTTGAGAACCTTAGGGTTCTGCCAGTCGGCCGTCAGTGCGTGCAGATCGACAATGCAGCAGAACATCCAGTAGTCTTCCTGCAACCGGACCCAGTTGCGCAAGGCTCCTTCGAGATTACCGATATGCAGCGACCCGGTCGGCTGCATGCCGGACAGGATCGTCGGTTTCTTCACCGGCGATTGCGGACTGGATTGACTTTGGCTCTTCTCGGACACAGCACACCTTTCCTGTTTGTCCGGGCGATTTTACGGAAAACCGTGCGTCAAATCAATTAAAACTTTCGTGATCCTGAACAGCCCAGACCGGCTTCAGGGTTGACTTAATCCCGAAAGACCCTATATTGCCAGAGACAAAGTCTGTTTCAATAGTTGATCTACGCGGCATGACCTCCGACCGCCCCGGGAGGGTTGTCATTTTTGCCGTTCGCGTGTACAGACCTGACGATGTACTGATCAGATCATAGCAGGAGACCTCAGATGAAGACTATGACTGTTAAAGCACTCATTGCGCTGGTGTTGTGTCTGGCTCTCTCGGTGACAGTGTTCGCCGCCAAACGCGACAAAGACGAACGACCTGCCGCCAAAGCTACCGTGACTCAAAAGCAGACCACCAGCAGCAAAACCACGCCGACCGAGACCAACACACCGACTGTCCAGCCCACCAGCCCCACCACCGAACCGGCTTCAGCAACGCCTCGCGCGGGTGAAGAAATCAACTGGCAGGTAATCGCCTCCGGCGGAGGTACGAGCACATTAGGCAGTATGATATTGGCTTCCACTGTTGGACAAACGGTGGCGGGACAGTCGACGATGGGGGACTACGTCCTCAACTCCGGCTTTCAGCAGAACTTCGAGGAAGGCGGCGGTTGTTGCATTCCGCCGATTCGCGGCGACGTCAACTACGACGGCGCTGAGGTGATCGACATCTCCGATCTGCTTTACCTGATCGACTTCATGTTTCAAGCAGGTCCGGCCCCGGTCTGCTTTGATGAAGCCGACATCGACGCCAGCGGTTCCGAGCCGCTTGACATCAGCGACCTGGTTTTGCTGATCGACTACATGTTCACCGGCGGCGAGGCGCCACCGGCGTGCCCGTAGGGTGATCATCATCTTAGACGTCATGTAAAGTACAGCGGCTGGTTCTTGGATCGGCCGTTTTTTTGTGGGCGGAAATGTTAGTCCTGTAGGTCGGAACCCCCTTGCGGGTTCCGACTCTCAAGCTATTCACCAAAGTCCCCGTGCGAAATAATAACTTCGTTCGAACCCCAATCGGCCGTATACATTCCTTCCTTTACAAAGGCCCGAAAAGAAGAATGTTGCCAATTGATTGGTGATTGCACCAAGCCATGTTTGACTGGATTGTAATGAACATAATCAAGGTGGCGTCTCATATCATCATCATCCCGAATCATGTGATCCCAGAACCTGTTTTGCCAGGTTCGACCCGACATCCGACCATGGTCCCTCAAGTGATGCTGGGCAAACGAC
>JAUWIB010000024.1 GCA_030605565.1 bacterium | reverse complement strand
CATCGGTGAAGGGTTGTCCGTTCTTTTTTGCTAAGTATGATATCCTGTGCTACTCGCATCTAAAACACCTCCACCGCAATAATACGGCAGAGGAACGCCGAAGTCAAGATACTGCCTACTATTTATGCATCACACCACTAGCCCCCGCCCTTACTTTCGTGTGCCAGATGTTCTGCTCGGCCCGCCGCTGTTGCGGAGCGGGTCACCTACGTTGAAGTGGCCCTCGGCCCAAAGATGCCCAAGCTGCGCACCTTCAGCCATGAATTCTTTCACTCCCTCTATATTCGACGCTCGCGCCGCTTTCGTATATCCTTGCTCATCCCGATGGAATACCCACAGTTCATCAGGCTTCAACCCGTTGACAAAGAACGGAGAATGAGTCGTCACCAACAACTGTGAGTTCTCAGTTGCCATCCTGCATTCCTCAGCCAACTCGGGCAGAAGATTTGGATGTAGGTGATTTTCGGGCTCCTCTATGCCAATCAGTGGAAGTCGATCGGGGTCGTGGAGGACTATTAGATAGGATAACAGCTTGAGCGTTCCGTCGGATGCAAACTTTGCCAGGATAGGTCTTTCAAAGGGGGCATCCTTTATCTGAAGTAAGAGCCGACCGTCAGCAAGGATATCCGTCTGCACCTTTTCCAGTCTCGGTACACGCTGTGAGAGGATTCCAAGTATTTTGTTTAGCCGATCCGGATGCCGTTCATGTAGGAACTGTACAACATTTGGCAGATTATCCCCAGTCTGCGAAAGTTTCTCTTGGGGCCCTGCCTCAGGTACCTGACGAGTATTGTCGGCAGTTAAGTATGATAGGTGCCAGCCAGTAATAAATCTCCTGAGCGCGCTAACCCTGGGGTTCTTTGCCAACTGGCCCAGAGTGTTGACAGCTATTAACTCTGGGGATTCAAGATTCTCGGTGATTAGAGTGTCGTCCACATCAGGCTGTTCGCCGCTGATGACTGTCCCACTACCATTCCTAAAATCCAAGAAGTGGAGCGGTCGGCCATAACTGGCCCGTTTCCACCTGAGCCATTCTTCCGCCACTCTGGGGCCCGTTTCGTCCTCGCCTATGGCAAGGTGATAAGTGACCAAGGGAAACGGGCGCTCACGGTACTTCAGTTCGATAACTATATTGCCTTGAGAACCCCTGGTCATCAACTCCTTGAATCTCCCTCGCTTGTCCCATGCGCGCCGAAGTCCTGTCGTGAAGCACTCCGACAAGAATGCAAACACATCAAAAAGTGTGGATTTCCCACTTCCATTGGGACCAAGGAACACAGTAAGAGGGGTCAAGTTCCTAAACTCAACATCGCGAAGTGCCCGATAGTTTCGTATCCTTAGGGATTCGATCCTCGGTACGGACTTGCCCTGATCAGAGCTTTTCATTAACAGAATTCTCCATCGATTCCGGTGCAGCCAACTTTCTGTCCTTGCTGAAACTTACACAACGCAAGTTCGCAGGGCAAGGTGAAATGGTTATAGCGTCAGTATTATTTCACCTGGCGCTCGTGCGCTGGTCGGCGCACGAACTACCAACCTCCCTGGGTTGCTGACCTACAGTTTCCCAAAATCCGCAAAACTCATCTTGACAAAACGGACCTGTCGGTCGTCATGTATTGTATAAGCACAATAACGGAGGATGGAGATGACAGGATTCAACAACAACCGAATGGCGCCATGCTGCTACCTGTGGATCGTGGCCTGTGCGCTGGTATTGGCATTATCAGCGTGCCAGGAAAAAGTAGGTCCCGGCATAGTTGAGGCGGCGCTCGACACAACAAAAGTCCAGGCCGAGCATTCCGGGTGTAAGGACATATCTTCAGCCGGTTCGCTGGGTAGCGCCGATTTCGGCCCGGAGTGTATGGAGTGGAGTTTCGACGGCGCGGGAACCCTTTCGCTTACGCACGTGAACGCCGTTTACAACTGCTGTATAGACTCGGTGATGGTTACCGTAATCGTGGGCAACCAAGTGATCACGATCGTCGAGAAAGAGTACCTGGAGAACGGCGGGTGTGACTGCATATGTCCATACGATCTCGAGTATCAAGTAGGTGACGTGGATCCCCGAACGTATACGCTGACGTTGCTGTCTGACAACGAGCTTGCGGGGGGACTGGAGCAGCGATTGGAATTCACGCTCGACCTGAACTCGACGCCGACTGGCAGCTACTGTGCGGAATAGCGAAGTAGCTTGCTACCTTGCCACTCACGCCAACAGCATCGCCTTGCCGTGGCGCAAGGTGCGAAGTAATCGGTCCAGACCGCTGATGACCAAAAGAACCAGCATAGTAAACAGGAACAGGTCAGGGCGCAGTCCCAGTCGCTGAAGATATGTGGCGCAGCCAGTGAACATGGCGTCGATATTACCGAGCATGGTCTGGCCAAAATCGCCGAGACCCGACAGTAACGACTCGTATCCGAGGATGTAGAAAGTAATCGCAGCCATCAGTGCCGGCCCAAGAATGGCGAACAAAACGGCGGGCGACCAACGTTCAGGTGCAACTGCACCGTCCTTCCCTACCTCCACCTGAGCCGCAACTGTGCGGGCAAAACCGGCCGGCAACTCAAACCCGGTATCGTCGGCCAACTCGCCAAAGAGTGCGCGATATTGATGCATCGTCTCTCGGCATTGCTCACAGTTTTCTATGTGCTCACTTAACAGCGCAAAGTCCTCGCCGATAATTCCGTCGACATAGGCCTGTATCTGCTCTTCAGTGGCATGAACGCTTTTCATAATTCCTCCGGCTGATATTTTGCCAGCAATCTTTCCTTCAAAAGCTGGCGGGCGCGAAAAAGATAGCTCTTAACCGTGCCCTCCGGCAGCTTCATGATATCGCCGATCTCCAGGTAGGTCATTTCATCAAGGTGGTACAGGGTCACGATTGTTCGGAACTGCGCAGGCAACCCGGCAATCTCGTGACGCAGCCGGGCCGAGCGGTCCTGATCTTCAGCGTACTCGTCCGGTCGTACCGCTGATCCGATGACACTATCGACTGTCTCTCCTTCATTGCAAAGGTCCTCATACAGTGGGACCTTCTTCTTCTCCAGATAGTTCAGGCATCGGTTGTAAGCCACGCGGCCGATCCAGGTGGACAGTTTCGACTCGTGCCGGAAGCTGCTGAGACTCCGGTGAATCTTGATAAATACGTCCTGGCAAATATCGCGGCGATCTTCATCGTTCCGTATCATCCTGAAGACAATATGACTCACCAATCGCTGATACCTTTTGACAAAGGCCTCAAAGGCTTTGTGATCTCCGGCCAGTATCTGTTCGATTTCCAAGTGGCTGTCAGCCATATTTCCATTACTCAAAGGGTTTGACAGTATAGACGAGGGAAATGTTGCATAAGTTTCGGTTCTCGCGGTGCAACTTCTCGGTGCCTGTCCGGTCCGATAGGTAGAAGATAGGCAGAAACACTGTGGCGAAAGGAGCCAGTGATGCAAAATCCTGAAATTATCATAGTACCCGTGATATTCGGCGCATGTGTATGGGTCGCGAAAATGGTTCTCGACGCACGTACGCGTAACAGATTAATCGACAAGGGCTTAGTTGGGGAGGGCGTCAAAAACCTCTATCCTAAGATAGTCTCACCGGCCCTGTCCAACCTCAAATGGGGCTTGGTGCTGATGGGGATTGGGGTGGCTTCGATGATAAGTTTCTGGTTCCCGGATGTTATCTCCGAAGAAGGCACCCTCGGCCTGATCTGTATATTCGCGGGAATCGCCTTCTTGATCTACTACGCCATCGCCAATCAGCGTGAAAAGGAACATCGCAACGGCCCGAATAACTAACTTCCTGGGTACAGACAGAGGCGGGAAAACGCAGCCGGGACTCATGCGGTCCCGGCTTCTTGTTATGCCTTGTCATTCCGGCTGCGAAAGCCCGAATCCAGATATTGTAGATACCGTCTTCTAAGTCCAGGTCGAAACTCCTGCGGTTTCGACGCTGAGACATTAGAACGACAATGAAAACGGAATCCGGTAATCGTGCTTGACTCAGAAGACGGAAAATGCTACCAAGCCTATTGAGGTAATACAAAGTGATACGTCTTTGTGGAAAGTTCGGATCGAATACCGTGCAAATCACGGTTTGGCTCACGGCGTTATGGTTCTTCGCGGTAGTGACGCAAGTCGACCGCTTCCACAATCATGACGCCTGCTCGTGTGGCCAAAGCTGCCCTGGTCCAGAATACAGTGGAGGGTGCCCAGCCTGCCACTCGTCGTCCCCTCCCCCTAACAACTGAATCCCTTGGGACTCATTTCCGTTTGGCAGGCCGACCGTCGTTCCCTGACCATGTACGGAGAGTCATTTTCCCCGCCGCGATCCACGGCAAACTTGTTGCGTGTTGACACTGGTGGGGATTACAATTCCTTTTCTGAACAAGGAGACAACCATGTCTTTGCATATCAAGAGGATCCTTCTGTACGCTACCGCTTTTGTTCTCTTGCTGGGTTTGTTGAGCGCGCATAGGGCCATAGCCGCCACGAATTCCGGTTTATCCGACAGGACCGTAAAGGGAGTGGTGATCGATGAGAACGGGGCGCCACTTGCAAACGTTACAATAACGATACCGTCGCATGACCGCGCTGTCCGCACCGATCGCGATGGAGAGTTTGTTCTGCGGAATCTTCCGGGCAGCCGGTTACGGGTAGAAGTTAGCTACGTTGGTTATACGACATCACTCGTTGAATTGGATCTAACCAATCAGCGGGATGAGTCCATCAGAGTGCAATTGGAACCGAGAGCGGTGCGAATCAGGCAGATAACGGTGACCGGTTCGCCAACTACTTATGATCCCCTGACATCACCGCAGGACATCCAATCTGTTTCTGGTCATCAGTTGATGTCTAACGAGACGGCAGCACTGGGGAAGGTTCTCGAGAGTCTTCCGGGCGTGTCGAATATCAGCACCGGCCCACAGGCCGGTAAACCGGTTATCCGAGGATTGAGCGGGAACCGTATTCGCGTGATGAAGGACGGCGTACCCATGGAGCACTACCAGTTCTCGTTTCGCCACCAACCCGTTCTCAACGTATCCCAGGCCGAGAGAGTGGAGGTCGTCCAGGGTACTGCGAGCATCCTGTATGGCTCGGACGCCTTGGGGGGAGTCGCCAACGTCATCACCAAGTCCCTACCGGGCACGGGCTCACGCCAGGCATATCTCAACGGCGTGCTCAAAGGCCAGTACTTCACCAATAACCGTGAGTGGGCCGGCGGAATCGAACTCGAGGGAGCTTCCGGTGTGTTCGGTTGCCGCCTTGGCCTTACAGGCAGACAGGCAGATGATTTCAGAACTGCTGAGGCCGCAACATTCGCGGAGACGGGAAGGCCCGGTGACCCGAAGTTTACCGGTGAACTGCCATTTACCAACTTCGACCAGTACTCTGGATTCGTCTTGGTTGGAGCATCGGGTTCCTTTGGCAGCATCCAAGCGATCTATGATAGCTATGACAGCGAACAAAACTACCTGCTGGGCAATGGAAATCCCATCGGCTAAAACCTTGAAAACGACAATATCAAACTCATAGGCGACTTCCTGCTTAGCCCGAAGGTCAGCCTGAGACCGATCTTGAGTTTTCAGCGCAATGTCCGTCAGGCTGCACCCGGGGATAGCTACGAGGATGGTCCCGAATGGTCTGTTGATCTCGTTCGTTCGGTCTACGAGATCAGACTGGATATAGCCCATACGGACGTCGCAGGTTTCGACGGAACGGCCGGCATTGATATCAATGTGCAGGACCAGAACACTCGAGCGTCGGGGCTGCTGCCTGATGCCGACATGCTCGATATCGGTGTCTTCGCGTTCGAGGAGCGCGCGTTCAACAAGCTTACTGTTAATGCTGGATTGCGCTTTGACTACCGCGAGCACGATGCGGAGCCAAATCCGGAAATGCGACTGCCGGACACTGAAGCTGGAGAAACGGATGATGTCCTGACGCAGGTCTACACGGTTTTGTCGGGTTCGGTTGGGGCCGGCTATCGGCTAACCGAATTCCTTGCAGTTACCTCAAACCTCGGTGTTGGTTTCCGTGCTCCTGATCTTTTCGAGCTACATGCTTTCGGGGTGCATGGTGGTGTGCAGGCGTTTCAGATCGGCGATCCGTTCCTTGATCCGGAACGCTCATATAACATAGATGCCGGCCTCAGACTTTACACAGAAAGAGCTATTGCCAGGGCAACGATCTATTACAACCAGATTGACAACTACATTTACCTTAGCAATCA
The DNA here is from genome assembly GCA_030605565.1 of bacterium. Classification (GTDB taxonomy): domain Bacteria; phylum Zixibacteria; class MSB-5A5; order GN15; family FEB-12; genus JAJRTA01. The sequence continues at coordinate 12,057 of JAUWIB010000024.1, read as the reverse complement.
GGATCGCGACACGACTATTGGCGGTACAACGTTGCCTATTCTGGCGGCAGACCAGACCGATGGCGCCATTGCCGGACTTGAGCTGTCAGCGACAGTGGATGTGCTTGATTGGCTGCGCCTGGATGGTGCGTATTCTGCTACGAGCAGCGATAACAAGGCCACGGACGAGGAGTTACCCTTGATGCCGGCCGACAGGTTCTCCGGAGGACTACGTCTCTGTGTGCCTAACCGAGGTATCGTCGGCAGTCCTTATGTGGAGTTCCGCGTTAAGCATGTGTGGTCAAAGGAATCCGCGGGAACGTATGAACCGTTCTCGCAATTCGACCGGATCCCTTTTGGCACTGCCAGTACCGACGACTATACCGTCTTCAGCGTGTCGGTGGGAGGAACACTGGCGCTAAACGGACAGCAGGTATCCGTTCACATTGAAGCGGAGAACCTGTTCGACGATGCTTACGTCGATTTCCTGGATACGTACAAAGGATACGCTCTTTCGGAGGGTCGAAATGTAAGCTTCCGAATTCAGGTACCGGTGAACCTGTTTTGTGCGCGGTAGATGTCCATATCTGCCGGGATGCGCGGGTGCCGTGGCATCACCCACGGCCAAACAAGTTTGACCGTGCCACCCGTTGCGTTATCAGATCGTGCGAAGAAGCGGGTTGCCTGTGGCTGAGTCTGAAGACTCGGCAACCACAGCCACATGAGCGTTGGCGCACAGAGGGCGCGGAGCGCCAGGAACAGGCTCGCCGGCTACAACCCCAACTGCGGGAACTCGCGTCGCAAGACAGCCAGATAGGCGCTGTCCAGCCCAAGAGGAATCGCGCGGCGGTAGAGCACGGATGCTTCGGCGAGCCGGCGATGGCTAAGGTGGTACTCCGCCAACTCCGTCAATGCGATCAGCGGGGCGTCAGTGCGGGCGACGAGCAAATTGAGGTACTTGAGCCAGTTATCGAGATCATTAGTGCGTTTGTACAGTTGAACCAGTCCGACCAACGGATCAAGTCTGTCAGGGCCGTACTTATGCGCGGCCAAAAGGCACCTCTCCGCCTGGCTGTAATCACCCTTGAGATAGTAGGCAGTTGCCAGGTTGTTCCATACTATCCAGTTGTAGGGGTTCATCCCGGAAGCGATACGAAGATAGGCAATGGCACTGTCGGACTGGTGGAGAGTCCCGTAGCACATCCCCATGTTGGCATAGGAGGCCACAAAAGTTGGATGCAGGTCGATCGCCTTTCGGAATAAGGCAATCGCCTCAACACACTTGCCCTCTTTCTTTAGAGCCAGGCCCTGGCGATTCAGAGTAAACTCTGGGTAGTCGGTGACGTAGCGCTGGTATTCGCGTTCTGAGGCTTTTACATCACCTCGGTTGTCATAGAACTTCTTGAGCAGGGTGCGTCCGTACATGTTCCTGGTCTTGTCCAGTGCTGTGTAGTTGTTGAACCAGGTCACGGACAAGTCCGGACTTGTCTGGCTTATTGCTCGGGGGAAAAGCATCAGGAACCCCAGAACAGTCATCATCAGGGCAATGGCAACGTAGCGCCTGGATCTCACTTTCGCATCGAGCACAAAGTAGAAGCAGGCCAGCGCTAATGGCGGTCCGACAAATGAGAATAAATCCCAGTCGCGAGGCATCCCTAACTTGGGATCGAAAACAAACACCGCGCCGCAGCAGGATGCCACGACTAACAACAGATAACGGTACTCACGTTGCCTTGCCAGTTCTTTCAAGGGACTGAAGAACAGGAGGACAAGCGCAATCGGCAGCGACGGAACCAGCAGTAGCAGCAGGTTGCCGAAATCGATCAGGTGCGGCAGCGAAAACAGATGGTATCCCTCAACTGTAAACCGGTCCGGCAGCAGCGGCACGATGGCGAATCGGAAATAGAAATAGTTGTAATAGAAATGCAGAAAGACTGCCATCATGGCTGCGGAGAGTACGGCGGCCAACAACCATCTGGTCCCGGTCGACCATCGGCCGACCCGACGGCACCATCGCGTATCGGCTATCAGGAGGTAGACCGCGCTCGGTATTAGCGCCACCCCGAAGATGTGAAACAGCACGGCGAGACCAACCATCGGCAGCACGCTCCAGCGTGGCGCCCGACCGCGCGCCACCAGCAGACCGGTCAGACAGTACAGCGATACCATAACCACAAAAGCAGAGTAGTTCTCGACGTAACCGAAGAAGTTGTACAAGTACCCACACGAGGCCAGCCCCAGGAAGAACAGGATCCGATCACGGTTCTGCTCGAACAAAGCCCGCGCGAACATAACCAGCGAAACCAAATAAGCAACCCCGGCGCCGATAGAGATCGACTGGAAACTGTTCAGGGCGGCCGGTTCCCCCCGGCCAAAAAGCTGCTTGACCCAGATATGCAGCATCGCCTCCCCGATCTCACGTGTTTTGACCAGTGGCTCGGGGTCAGCCAGCAGAGCCAGTACGGTGTAGCCGTCGCCGAGGAAGTGCGTCCGGGCGCGCCAGAAGTAGAACAGAAGCGTCAGGGTAGCAACCAAACCACCGGTGACGATCCAGTAAACGGCGCCGCTCATTCCCCTGGTAGTTTCGTCCTCATGTTCGCGATACCGATGACGGAACAGGAACAAGCCGACGATCACCAGTACGCCGCCACCAAACAGCGCCCAGGGTACGCTCTCCGGGAAATAGGCCCATAGATTCAGTCCCCAAACTCGATATTGCGGAAAGGACGCGGCTGCGAGATAGACGATTAGCAGGAAGAAATATGCAGCGGCGGCTGCGTTGAACGGGCTGACTATCTTTTTCATGTCGCTGGACATTCTCGATTTCTAATACCAACATTCGTGGGCGGGAGACGTCCTCGTCTGTCCCTGTATCCACGTGGTGCACGAGGGCGTACACCACGCACATAGTCTATAGTTAACGGCGTTCGCAGGCAAATGAAAAACCCTCCGCTATTACAGGGAGGGTTCCGCATGCGTGAAAACTTCGAGATCGTCAGCCATAGATCTCAGCGTTATTGCACTTACAAACTCCGACATTCTGGGCCCGCATTTTCCAGCCGCCCTTGTCGCTTTTGACCGCTTTCATAAACTTGACGAATTGGATAGGCTCTTTACAGACCGGGCAGGTTATAGCGTAGGCTCGCTTGTTGGCCTTGTCGGCGAACGACATTTTCTTAGCCATGGGAGAAAGACTCCTCTATATTGAATGATTCTTCTTTTTCGAGCTTTGTCAACTTTTCTGTAACCGCCACAAGCAGCCGGGTGGTTTCGCGAAAAATCCCGAACTCCTTGTCTTGCTCAAAAAACGGCGCAGCCTTATCAAACAGTTCGGCTGCTGCTTCGTATTTCTTATCCTTCAGGGCCGTAAGTGCCTGAAAGTAAGCTTTTTCCGCCGGCTTAAGCATACGACGAGGCCTCTTTCTGAAGCCGTTCGGCCTCTTTGAGTCGTTTCACGTACGGCTCGACTCTATAGCCGCCGGACTTGAGGTAATATATGATAAAGGCCGACAAAAGCAAGGCCTCTCTGTTTTTCTGTATTTCGGACGACTTCAAAGATTCATCCAGCACCGACAGCAAGTGCTTGCGTCCAGCCGACATTTCGAGAAACATACCCGAAGCCCGAGCCAGGGTTTTCCCGAACAGGCTGATCGAATCATCTTCAGCAGTTTTCAACTCAGGGCCGCGCTTGAGAGTAAGCGAGCGCCTTGACCGCCGCGCCGCCCCTTCCCAGCGATCGATCTCGGATGCAATTTTGCGGACTTCCGGCGAACCGGCGTTCCGATTGAGACCACCTTTGATTTCATGCAGGATGTGACCGATCCGATCGATATCGCCCGGTCTCAGGTCACCCTGCTCAAGCTGATGGTTGTGCCGCGCGAACCATTCGCCGACAGCCTCGCCGGTAGTGTCGCTGAGTTCGTTTCGCGCAATGTCGTCCAACCGATTGATACCCTCAAGCACCGTGAGGCGCTGCTCTTTTTGCCCAATTGCTCGCTCCAAAAACGACTCGAGCGTATGCTGAAGCTTCTTGAGAGATTCCGGGTGGCTCAATCGGTCTCCTCGACCAGAGTGCTGGTAACCGCGCGCTTGACAATGGCGCGGCGTGGCCTGGCTGTCAGGTAATCTTCAAACAAACCGGCCAGACGGTCGGCCATCTTATCCAACTGAGGTGAAGATGTTTCCTTTTTGCGTTCGGTCTTGGTGATAATACCGGCCAGTTTGAGGTGAGCCAGCACCCTTAACGTTTCATCGCGCTTGAGTGAACTTAGCTTGCAGATTTGGTTGAAATCGCGACGACCATCGACTAGGGCCATGACATTCCACTCCTCGGCCCTGAGCGAAACGTCGCGCGTGCGCCCCGCCTGTGCGGCAGATATGGTGTACACGGCCTCGAGATTGGGCAGGGTTTCGCGCACCATGTTCATCTCATCGACCCGGCGCAAACCCTCAAGGATCACGTTCTCCACCGACAGGTCAACCGTGATCTCTTCCTCGGTCGGAAACTGATTATCATAAAACTTGAACGATCCGGTTTGCCATGACAACAGTGAGTAAAGAAGTTCTTCCACCTGCTTGGTGACCACCAGGGTGAGGTCGGCTCGATCGATATAGTTACGACCGATCATGATCTCCCCGAGACGCTTGCTGTTTTCACTCTTGGCCTGGACATTGACCGCCTCCTGAAGCTGCTTGTCGGTGATGACACCACGCTCCTTAAGCAGTTGACCCAGGTGAAACGTCTGACGCGGGCCATACCCATAGATGACATTGCCGTCCCGGAAGTACACCATCACAATCGAATCGTCTCTCTGGATTCCCAACGTCCCCGACTTTCGGCTGGACGCTATCAGTTGGAGAATTTCAGGTAGTGTAAATCGTTCTATTCGTCCCTGCAAATCAAGATCCATAGTCACACCGTACCCTCGATAAAGAATGTGTCGGGCCGCGCCATCTCCCGAGCCGCATGTCAGCCAGCGCACGGTGGTGGCTGCAGACAGACGGTCATACCGGTCACCACCGATTGTCCGACAGATTAATACATGCGACCCATACAGTCAACAACAACTGTGGCGAATGTAGGACGTTGTCCAAAAAAGCTCCTTGTCTCGTCATTGCGAGCGACCGAAGACACTCGTGTCGTAGGGAGTGCGGCAATCTCTTACGCCAAGTCTGCTGACGAATCGAGATTGCCACACCACGCGCGACGCGCGGTTCGCAATGACGGTTTCTGGGGTTCGGGTGGTGTCGGGCGACCTCGCCCGACGCCTGCGTTCGCACGTGATGGCCGTCAGGCGAATCGCCTGACAGCACCTGAACACACGACAATGTCATCTCTATTTCGGTGAACCACTGCATTTACTTGTGCGGCTATATGACCGATCACTATATTGACTCAGTAACCCGATGGTGATCATGGACGAACGAATCAAAATACTCAAGCTGACCGAAACCAGAGGCGGCGCCAGGCTGACAATAACCGGTGAGGAAGAACCACTGCTGGTTTCACTGGACACGGTTCATGGCCATCGCCTGGTCGAGGGGATTGTCCTCACCCAGGCGCAGGTGGCCACCCTTCGTGAAGAAGCGGCCATGTTCCAGTGCGACCATCTGGCCGCCCGCTATCTGGCCATGCGCGATCATTCAGTCGGCGAACTCAAAGCCAAGTTACTCCGCCGTCAGTTCTCGCCGCAGGTAGTTGCGTCGACGATCAGAAAGTACCTTGAAAACGGCGCTCTCGACGATGCGCGCTATGCCATGATAGTCGGCGCGTCACTGCTCAAGCGCCGTCCGTGCGGTCGCGGATATTTGTGCGCTTATCTCCAAAAGCGAAAAATCGTCCGCGACCTGGCCGATCAGACCGCCCAGACTCTGCTAAGCCACGAGGACGATACCGAGTTGGCCCTCACCGCCCTGGAGCAGCGATGGTCTCACTTCGGCCAATTAGAACTTGAAACCGCCCGCACTAAGGCCTATAATTACCTTGCTCGTCGCGGCTTTGGCTATCAGTCAGCCAAAACTGCCTTTGCTCGGCTGTGGCAGAAAACAAATGAGGGATCCGAAGATCGAGACTTCTGAGATCAGACAAGCCTTCCTGGACTTTTTCAAGGCCCGCGATCACCGCATCGTGCCGTCCTCGCCGGTCATCCCGTTCGATGATCCGACTATCCTGTTCACCAATGCCGGCATGAACCAGTTCAAGGATGTCTTTACCGGTCGGCGTAAGATTGATTACAAGCGCGCAGCCAGCAGCCAAAAGTGCATCCGCGCCGGCGGCAAACACAACGATCTCGACAATGTCGGATTCACCGCCCGGCATCATACCTTCTTTGAGATGTTGGGCAATTTCTCGTTCGGCGATTATTTCAAAGAAGAAGCGATCCAATTCCACTGGGAGTTGATGACCAAAACGTTCGGCCTGCCCGTAGAGCGGCTGTATGTTACTGTCTACGAGACCGATGATGACGCTTTTGCGCTTTGGGAGAAGATCGCGCCGGAGTTGAAAAACGGCCGCGTCCTCCGCTTCGGCAAGAAAGACAACTATTGGAGCATGGGGGATATCGGCCCCTGTGGTCCCTGTTCGGAAATCCACTTCGACCGAGGCGAGAAGTTCGGCGCCGGTCCCGACGATGTCGTCAATGGTGAGACCGAGCGATTTGTCGAAATCGGCAACCTCGTCTTCATGCAGTTCGACCAACTCCCGGACGGTAAGGTCGTACCGCTGCCCAAGCCATCGGTCGACACCGGTTCGGGACTGGAGCGGATCGCAGCGGTCGTGCAGCACGTCGACAGTAATTACGGCATCGACCTGTTTCAAGGCTTGATCGCCGCCATCTCGGACGTGACCAGCGCGAAATATGCCGACCATGTGGTCTCGCATCATGTTATCGCCGACCACCTTCGGGCGTTGACCTTTGCGCTTGCCGACGGCGCCGGTATCTCCAACGAGGGTCAGGGATACGTGCTGCGTCGTATTCTCAGACGCGCCGCGCGGCACGGACAACTTCTGGGGGTGCAAGAGCCGTTCATCTATCGGCTGGTGACGGTACTGGTCGATACTATGGGCGAAGCGTTCCCGGAGATACGAGAGAAGCAGAGCCACATCGAGAACGTGATCAAGGTCGAGGAAGAATCGTTCTTGCGCACGCTTGAGACTGGGCTGCATTTGTTCGAGCAAGTTGCAAAAAAAGTGCGAAGTACCGGCGGCACAGTCATCGACGGCGACGATGTATTCAAGCTGTGCGATACCTACGGCTTTCCATATGACCTGACTGAGATCATCGCGGGCGAGCAGGGCTTGACTTTGGATCAAACAGGGTTTGACAAGTGCATGGCTCGGCAGAAGGAGCAGTCGAAGGCGGGGGGTGGGTTTGGCTCGTTTGCAGAAGAGTCAACCAAGCAACTCATAGATTCGATAGTTAATAGAATACCGCACGAACTCCCTCCAACGGAATTCAATCGAGAACGGCTGAGTATCCAGACGCCGCTCCGACTGACCGAGTTCGCACCATTTAGCAAAGTCGCCCTGGTACTCGACCGAACTCCGTTCTACGTTGAGGCTGGAGGTCAGGTAGGTGACGTTGGGTGGATCAAGGACGGTCAGCTGATAATCTACATAGATACCGTTGTCAACCATCATGGATATGTCTTGCACATTGGTCATCTCGAGGAGGGCACTGATTCGGAACTTGTGGATGCTCAGACTGTTGTTGCCTACGTCAACGCCAAACGCCGCTGGGATATCATGCGCAATCACACTGCCACACACCTTGCACATGCAGCATTGCGAAATGTTTTGGGAACTCATGTGAAGCAATCAGGCTCTTACGTGGGACCCGACCGCTTGCGGTTCGATTTCTCCCATCACCAGCCGATGACACCGGGAGAAATCCAGCGCGTAGAGCAAATCGTCAATGACGAAATCCTCAAAGGTACCAAAGTCCACACCGACAAAGATATGGATATTGAAGAGGCACGCGCCAAAGGCGCGATGGCGTTGTTTGGTGAGAAGTACGAGGACAAAGTACGCGTCGTGTCCATTGCCGATTTCTCCAAAGAACTGTGCGGCGGGACGCACGTCGACAACACCAGCCAGATTGGGCCGTTCTTCATCACGCTCGAGACCGGTATCGCATCCGGTGTGCGACGGCTTGAAGCGATCACCGGACGGGAAGCGATCAAGTTGATGCTTGATGCCAAGCATTTTCAGGTGGATTCCGCGCGGCTCCTAGGCCGCACCGAAGCGGATGCGCTCGACGGTCTGCAACAGTTGAAAGAAAGCAACCGCGCCCTGGAGAAAGAGATCAAAAAAGTCAAGGCCGAGATGTTCTCTGGCGGCGACCAGTCGGTTGGCAAGGAGCGACAGATCGGCGCGTTGACCGTCATCACGCACGACTTCGGAGAGGCCGACCGTGACGCTATGGCCGGTTGGCTGGACAGCCAGAAAGCGCGCAACGACGCTGTGGTAGCTCTGGGTTTCGGCAACGTCACCGGCAAAGCGACCTTTATGGCCGCCGCCAGCAGCGCTGCCACTAAAGAACACGGTATCAACGTTGGAGCCCTCACAAAGGAGTGCCTTAGTCAACTTGGTGGTCGCGGCGGTGGCAAGCCAAACTTCGCCCAGGGATCAATTGCTGCCGACACAGACGCCGAGAGAGTTTTTGAGGTATTCGGTAAGGCGATTGAAGAGAAAACGAAAGCAAGGTGAGCTGTTGACAAACACAAGATGGAGGACAAAGGAAGTTGTCTTACTTTATTTGCCATTCTTTGCCCATCTGTCATTCCTGCGAAAGCAGGAATCCATCTTTGTTAATGGAATACTGGATCCCCGCTTTCGCGGGGATGACAAATGTTGCGGGAATGACAAATGTCGCGGGGATAGTATGTTTTGCGGGGATGACAAATAAGTCGGCAATTGAGCATGAGTACAGAGCATTGCTGACACCGACAAGGACGCGTAAATGAACGACGGACCGATCTACACAAAGCTACTGGCCGACCGTGCCCGGCGCGGGGGCGGCTTTCTGCTCTTGATCGATCCGGACCGGGTGCCGCCATCGTCGTATCTTCCCCTTTCCGAGGCAGCCGCCGAGTGCGGCGTCGACGCTATTTTGGTCGGAACCTCGTTTATGCTTGATCGAAACTTCGCGAGTGCCGTTCAAGAGATAAAACACGCGACGCGTGTGCCGGTGACTATTTTTCCGGGGTCATACGCTCAGATTACACCGGCGGCTGATGCTATCCTTTTCACCTCGTTGATCTCCGGCCGCAATCCCAGCTATCTCATTGACGAACAGGTCAAGGGCGCGCCGATCGTGAAACGATGCAACCTGGAGGCGATCCCGACCGGCTATATGTTAGTGGAGTCGGGACCGTTAACCTCGGTGCAGTTCATCTCCGGCACACTGCCGATCCCTCGCGGCAAGAGCGATATCGCCTGTGCGCATGCTCTTGCTGCTCAGTATCTCGGGATGAAACTAGTCTATCTTGAAGCCGGGTCGGGGGCTGAAACGCCGGTGTCACTCGAGATGGTCGAAGCGGTGTCGTCGTATGTCGATATTCCGGTCATAGTCGGCGGCGGTTTGCGAACCCCGGAAGACTGCGCCGCGCGGGTCCGGGCCGGAGCGTCATTCGTGGTGGTCGGCAGTGGGTTCGAATGCGAGCCGGAACCGAACTTGATGCGCGAATTCGCCGCCGCTATTCATGCAAAGGAGACTGTAACAGTATGAACGAAGATGTCCGCCTGGTACGCTTGACGAAGCTGGCCGAAGACAGCGCTATTCTGCGCCGGTCGGTGATCGAACAACTGGGGATACAGATTCTTGATATCGCGGCGCTGATCTCCGGTGTAATCGGCGCAGGCGGCAAATTGCTCATCGCCGGTAACGGCGGCTCAGCTTCCGACGCCTCCCATTTCGCCGCCGAGATGATCGTCCGGCTGAGCTCGGAGCGCAAACGCCAATCGCTGCCGGCTATCGCGCTGGGGATGGATCCATCGGTCACCACGGCCGCCGCCAACGACTTCGGATACGAAAATGTTTTCGCCCGCCAGGTGGAAGGACTCGGCCAAAAGGGTGACCTGTTTTTTGCCATCTCCACTTCCGGCAACTCGGCCAACCTGGTGAAAGCCGTCAGCACCGCTCGCGAACGCGGCCTGCTGACAACGGCGCTGTTGGGCGGACGCGGCGGCAAGTTAGCCAAACAGGTCGAACGGCCACTAATCGTACCGCATACTTCCACCCAGCGTATCCAGGAAGAACATATTTTCATCATCCACATCCTGGTGGAACTGATCGAAAGCGACCTGTTCGGATGAACACACTCTTGCCGTCAAAACTTACCGACGCCCTCTTTTTCTTCTACGCTCTGTTTATCTTTGGCAGCACCTTCTCAATCGCGCTGGCGCAAACGTCGCTGGGCCTGGCGTTGATAACATTTGTCGCGATTATTATCGTCCAGCGCTACAACCCATTCGTGCCGATTCTGAAACGGTTCTACATTTTCATAGCGCTCTACATAGTCTGGATGACTGTGTGCGCCCTGATGGGCGAGACCGCCTCGCGGTCGTTGTTCATCATGAAAGAGGACTGGCTGTTCCTGATCGTGCCGATCGGCATCTTTCTGTTTCAAAACGAGACCTACCGCAACCGTCTGATAATGATCTTTGCCGTCGGCGTGCTGTTGATTTCGGTGTACGGGATCATGCAGCACCTGCTGGGCCTCAACTGGTTCAAGGATTCTGCTCTCACCGCTGCTGAAGGCTTCGGCTACAAAGTGCGCGGGAATTTCTCACATCGATTGACCTTCGGCAACTACTACGCCACCGCCGCGCTTTTTTTCTTTGGCTACGCCATAACACGTGGTGACGACATCGTCCGGTCGCACCGACGGTTGTATTTGCTGGTGTCGGCGCTGGCCATGATCGTCACGCTCTTGTCGTTCAGTCGAGGGTCTATTCTGGCTGTGGTGGTGGGACTGCTGGTGGCTGGGATTGTTCTGGGCCGCAAGCATCTGGTGAGCATTCTCGGCGCGCTGGCCTTAATGGCGCTGGTGGTTGCTCTTGTCATGCCGGGACTGGCGGCACGGTTCACTCATGCCGCCGAGCTAGAGTTAGACCTCGAATACGAGGGCGGACGTCCCTTCATCTGGGGAAAGTCCCTGGATATCGCCCGCGAGCATCCGATCCTCGGTGTCGGAGCGGGCAATTTCGAAACCGAATACGCCGCTCGACTGCGGCCCGACATACCATATTATCGCAAACATGTCCACGCCCACAACGATCTGATCAATATGGTCGCTACCTATGGCCTGCCCGGGTTTGTCCTGTTCGCAGGGCTGTGGCTTACGGTCTTCGGGTACTTCATCGGCGGCCGTAAGCGCGGACGATTCCCCGGTGGCGACCGTTTTTTCCTGGCGGCGCTTTTGGGTTCGACCGCCTTTTTCACCAGTTCGATGGTCGAAGCCACCTTTGCCGACGAGGAAGTACGTCAGATGTTGATGTTCGTATGGGCTGTCGGTCTTTGGTCGTGGTATAAGAAACAGCCGGACCTGAAACAACGCAGCGTTAAAAGGTCTTGACAAGCAACCTGTTATCTCTTTCTTGGAGGCTGTGATGGCCAAAAAAGTTACTAAATCCTCCGCCAGGGCCGCCGCTAAGGTTGCCGCCGACCGCCACGAAGAAATCCGCTGGCCCTTCGGCAAGAAGAACTATCTTGTCTTTGCCCTCGCCCTGGTGGTGATAGTGATCGGTTACGTCACCCTCGGTTACGGCTCGATGACGTTGGCGCCAGTGCTGCTGGTGCTCGGCTACTGCGTCCTGATCCCGGTAGCGATCGTTATCAAGGGAAAGGCGGACGATACTCCGCCGGCAGCCGACGGCGCAACCTCCTCTGATCTCCACGAATAACTTCTGACACTCTGAAGTTCTAAGGGGCGGGGTCCTAGTGGTGTGATGCATAAATAGTAGGCAGTATCTTGACTTCGGCGTTCCTCTGCCGTATTATTGCGGTGGAGGTGTTTTAGATGCGAGTAGCACAGGATATCATACTTAGCAAAAAAGAACGGACAACCCTTCACCGA
>JAUWIB010000117.1 GCA_030605565.1 bacterium | reverse complement strand
TCGGTGAAGGGTTGTCCGTTCTTTTTTGCTAAGTATGATATCCTGTGCTACTCGCATCTAAAACACCTCCACCGCAATAATACGGCAGAGGAACGCCGAAGTCAAGATACTGCCTACTATTTATGCATCACACCACTAGGTCTGCCCAAAAGGTCGCACCAGTTGTTTTCGTTGTGTTGGATGATTTTTATCATCTCCGGATCGAGGATCAGTCCAAAGTCCTGGACTACCTATCGCGTCTGTTCAAGAACTCTGTCTGTTATCTCAAGTTCAGCAGCATTAGCCACCGTACTTCCTTATACAGGTCTGATAGCACTATTATTGAAGGGCTACAAATAGGACACGATGTACAGGACATAAACTTGGATCGCTCATTCAAGAGTTTTCATTCGGTAGATACTTTCTTGAAGGAGTTTCGTCGTCATCTGTGTAAGAGAGCAGGAATCGATGGAGACATTGACACGCTGTTTCGCGGAGAGGCATGGCATCAGTTGGTTCTTGCGAGTGGCGGAGTACCGCGCGACTTCATTAATGTCCTGGTAAAGGCCATCGAAGTTGGACGACGCAGACCCGATTGTACGAAACTTGAGCAACGTCTTATTCATGAAGCGTCATACTTATACTATAAGGAAACCAAGCAGGAAGATCTGAAGAAAGACTCGGATCTGGAAGCGAGTGAACTTGAGAGGTTATTGAGAGATCTACGCGACTTCTGCGTGGAATTGAGACGGAAAAATGTGTTTCTTGTGCCTGTCAAGGAACTGGAGAGTGCCCCCGACGTTGAGGAAAACTTGAGACAGCTGTGCGATTTTCGCTTTCTCCATGAAATCCATGAGAATGTCAGTCGCGCAGGCACCACCGATCGATTTAGGGCGTTCCTATTGGATGTTGGACTCTATGCTTATCCGCAGAAACGTGGTGCCAATCGTGTACAAGAAGTGGCCTTCTGGAAAAAGGGCGAGAGAAGTCGTTTGGATGAACTTAGACAGGCACCCATTTACCACCTCAAGGACGACTACTCTGCGATTAAGGACGGCGTTTTGGAGATCGAATCGGAGGACCCTTCAGATTCGCCAAAGGCTACTTCCAGCGACGACGACGACGACAAGCAGTTTAGCCTGGACGTGTAGGGGGCGCGGCCCAATCTACGGTGGCCTGGTGCAGTCGGCGCACGAGGATGTACGCTGACCACTTGTTTGAATTACCTTTACTTTACCTGTCTACGTTTCGTTCCGCCCATGTTCTTGACCGAACCCTTGACACCGACCTTTCGCATCGCCACCACTGCCATTTCCATATCCTGGTTGGGTACTTGAAGCACCTTTCGGCTCCGGCGACTGGCTTGGAGCCGGCTCGCGGCCGCTTTCAATCCCGCGGGCGTCCCGCTACGCTCCACCTCGGTAGCCGTGTTCGGTGACGCACTGTCCAGACGTCGGTTCCCCGATATTGGGACTTCCTTTTTACCAGGTGCCCGACCTTTGGCTCTTTTGTGTGATTTTGATTCAGACATATACAATCTCCTGAAGTTTGAACGGCCCTTCCATTGGACCAATTACTGCACGTAAGTATATGGTGCGCACTTGTGCACGTCAAGTGTTATTTTGGTCAGTGGATCAGTTTGGCTGATGGGTCAGTATACTCATCAAAGACAACCTCCGATACAACTCTTATAGGAGGTGACCATTATGAGATGGCTCGTGAAAATAACTATGGGGGTATGTATTATGACATGGAAAGAAGCAAAACAAGAAATCAAGACACATGTCAACAAGGGCACAAACGTAAATACTGTGCCGGGCATAAACAAGAACGGTAAGGTTTCAAAACATCGGATAGTCAAACGTGTCTGGGATGGGGGTTATGAAATTCCCAAAGAAGAAGACAAGAAGAGATCCCCTATGAAAGTGACTTGGGATATGTTAGAGAAATGCTGGAATGCGATGGTTGACAATGGCGGTGAATACGATATAAAGGCGCTTAAGAAGGAAGATCCCGCCTACCCTGATTATTCCCGCAAGGCCGGTTGCTACGTCCAAACCATCCATATGATATTTGAAAAGGCAGGTCTAACGTAAGCTGGGGGAGTTTCAGCAGACGGTTGCTTTCAAACTGACCCACTACCGTTATTTTGGTCAGTGCCGATTCTCCACAAGACTGGATTCTGGCCTGCGCCAGAATGACAGAGGGGCGCGGGAATGACAGAGGGGCGTGGGAATGACAGAGATCTCACAGAAAGCTGTGGGCCACCGGCGGAAAATGAAAAGAACCCACCCGACGCAAAGGCTCTGGGTGGGGTACCGAACCCGAAGATGAGATTGCCGCGTTCGGGGGAATGACATAGGGGCGCGAGAATGACAGAGTACCAACTTGTTCCGATAAGTGGCGCCGAAGACGGATCCACTCTACGAAGACTGCAAGACTATAGCCGGGGCACCTGTATCCCGTGGCGCACGAGGACGTACACCACGCACAATAGCCACCATCCGATAGTGTTTCGGAAAGTCCCCTCTGCGGGCATAATGAATCCTTGCATAGCAATCCACACGGGAGCGACTCCTGTTGGCCCGACATGCCTAAAATCGCACACAATCGCCGAACGAGTTTTTTGTTGAATTAGGTTTGCCGTGTTCAGCTTATTGTCATGGTTGGTTTGGGATGTTTTGTAGTACGAAATCATGAATGACCAGGACAGTACAGTTGTTGCGTCAGTTGAAGCAGGCGATGAGGTCTCCCGCTTTACGGAGTCGTATGCCTCGTTCAATCGGATAATAAACTCTCTGCAGCGCAAATACATCGAATTGCAGGAAGAGTTCACAGCCCAGAACGACGAACTGGTCGAGGCCAACCGTCAACTGATAGAACTGAGCCGACGGCAGTTCGAAGCCACCGAGTTTCTCAATAGTATTCTGGATTCACTTTCAGCCGGGGTGATCGCTGTTGACCAGTCAGGACGAGTGACACATTTCAACCCGGCCGCTTCTCTGATCATGGGGATACCGCGTGAAAACCCGCTGGGTGAACTCTATCGTGATGCGATTCCACCCGGCCGTCCCGCCGATGCCAACGCCCTCAGGGCTGCGGAAACGGGCCGCGAGGTGACGGCGGTGGAGAAGGAGATTGATCTGCCCGACCACGGGAGTCGGTGTCTGTCAGTCTCAACGGCTATTCTGAAGGATGGCGAGGGCCGGACTAACGGCGCCGTGGAACTGTTTCAGGACATAACAAAAACTCACAAGATGGAATCGGAGTTGGCTCGCCTGAACACCCTGGCGGCACTGGGCGAAATGGCCGCCACGGTGGCGCATGAAGTGCGCAATCCTCTGTCGGCTATCGCCGGTTTTGCCGGGTTGCTGAAACGTGATCTGGAGAAAAACGATCCTCGGCGAGCGACCACCGACAAAATAATCTGTGGCGTAGACAGATTGAACAAGACCGTCGAAACTTTGCTGAACTACAGCCGGTTTCAGCAGATCAGCCGCCAGGAGGTGATGCATCAGGAGTTCATCACCGCCACTATCGATCAATACCTCGCCGACAATCGGCCAGGGCTGCGTGATATCAGTATTCGTGTCGCCGCCTTTGAACCGGTCGATGCGACCCAGACCAAGACTAACATCGATGCTGTTCTTTACCGCCAGGCGATACTGAATATCCTCGACAATTCTCTGGAAGCACTCGACGGTGAGGGAGAGGTCACGGTTCGTTCACGGCTCTGGCCCCGCGACGATGCAGCCAGAGCATTTGGCGAGCGCGTGCTGCTGGATATCGACGAGACGATTCTGGAAACGATCATTTCGGATAACGGTCCCGGCATCGATGAAGAGCATCTCGACAAAGTTTTTGCGCCGTTTTTCTCGACCCGTCCCGACGGAAACGGATTGGGACTGGCTGTTACCTGGAAGATTCTGAAAGCACACTCAGGAGATATCCTGGCTCAGCGCAGTGAGGAAGGGGGGGCTGCCTTCCACCTGTTGCTACCCACGAAAACTGACCACCAGAAGAGGGAACATCTCTAATGAAACACTCTGTGTTGGTTGTCGATGACGACAGTTTGGTAAATGAACTGGCTTATGAAACTCTGCATCGCGCCGGTTATGACTGTCGCACCGCCCACTCCGCCGAAGAAGCACTGGCCGAACTGAACGACCGTGAGGCCGACATAGTTCTGTCCGACCTGAAGATGCCCGGTATGGACGGCATCGAGTTGCTTAAGCAGGTCAAAAGGACGACACCGGATACTATCGTGATAATGGTCACTGCTTTTGGGACCATTGAGACGGCGGTCAGAGCGATCAAGTTAGGCGCGGACGATTTTCTCATTAAGCCGGTAGTTCCGGAGACACTTGAGCATATCACCGCCCGGGCTTCTGAGATACTTGACCTCCGTCGCGAGAATGCGCTAATGCGGCGTGATCTGAGCAACAAGTTCCAGAACCTGGTCGGCAAGTCCAAAGTGATGAAAGAGATCTTCGACCTGATAGAGTCCATTGCCGACGCTCGTTCTACCGTCATGTTGACCGGCGCCTCCGGGACCGGCAAAGAACTGGTGGCTCGGGCCATACACTATACCTCCAAGCGCGCCGAAGGTCCTTTCATTAAGCTAAACTGCGCCGCGCTGCCTGAAAACCTGGTGGAGGCGGAACTGTTCGGCTACGAAAAAGGCGCCTTTACCGACGCCAAGAAGACCAACCGAGGTCGCTTCGAGTTGGCCGATGGTGGCACCCTGCTGCTTGACGAAATCTCCGAAATGCCGATGAACTTGCAGGCCAAACTCCTGCGGGTAATCCAGGAGCGCGAATTTGAACGGGTTGGGTCGTCCCATACGATTTCTGTAGATGTCCGTATAGTAG
Organism: bacterium; assembly: GCA_030605565.1. Lineage (GTDB taxonomy): Bacteria > Zixibacteria > MSB-5A5 > GN15 > FEB-12 > JAJRTA01. The sequence goes on along the minus strand of JAUWIB010000117.1, from coordinate 26,244 downwards.
CGACTTCCAACAGTAACCTAAAGGAATACATTCGCAACGGGCGCTTCCGCGAGGATCTCTTTTATCGTCTCAATGTCATCCCAATCAACATTAGTCTTCTGGAGGATCGCAAGGAGGACATCCCGCTGTTGGTGGACCATTTCATCGCCAAGTACAACCGGGAGAATTCCAAGCAGATCACTGGCCTGGACAGTACCGCCCTTCGGCTGCTTATGAAATACCACTGGCCGGGCAATGTGCGCGAGTTGGAGAATCTGGTGGAACGGGCAGTCGTCATCTCCAAGGCGACGGTTCTCAGCGAGGACGATTTCCCGGCCGATCTGGCGCTGGGGCCGATTGCCGATGAGTTGCCGTCGTTGCGGGTACCAATGAAGTTGGAAGAGGGCAGCAAGTATCTTATTCTGAAGACGCTGGAGAAATTCAACGGCAACAAGACCAAAGCGGCCGAAGCTTTGGGTATCACCACGCGCACTATCCGCAACAAGCTGGCCGAATACCGCACCGTGGATGTTATGTAGGACGGATTCTTGCTCCCAGCCGGGTGGCCCGGACGTTCGGGAGTGTTGATAAAGTCCCTTTGGTTGTCATTGCGAGCGACCGGAGGGAGCGTGGCAATCTCATACTGTATGTCGCCCAACGAATTGAGATTGCTGCGTCGCTACGACACGAGTGTCTTCGCTTCTCGCAATGACGGCTCTCAGGGTTTTTCAACAAGCGCGTTCGTCCGGGTTTCGTGGGCGGCAGACGCCCTCGTCTGCCCCTTGATTACCTTTGATACGCCCTTCAAACGGGCAGACCGGGAGGTCTGCCGCGCACGGCGCACGATGTGAAAATGGGTTCGTTTTGTGTATTTTCATATTCGGATAATAGAATCGGTGGTGATTACGAGGCCTGTATTGGACACAGGGGCACGCCCACGGGGATGGGCGCACCCGAGTTCGGGTTTCATGCTTCGACTCCGCTCAGCATGAGGTTGGGTAACTCAGGGTGACAAGAAGAACGTGCGTAGCGCGTAGAGGTGGCTTGCCACTGGTCCTTTTATTAACCAATCTACAGGCGCATCTTGGTTGGAATTGGTAGGGTTTTTGTGAGGGCTGAGGTGGGCACTTGCGCTTTAATTCCCACCATGAATGGTAGGCCACCCGGCTTATAAACCGGCTTCTTGCGCAAGTCGTAACATCTCATCCAGCATCTCCGCAAATCGGGGACACTTACTTCGGACGGTCTCCGGTTGCAGACGGCGAAACAGTTCTTGTCCATGAGTAGCATGTTTGTATGTGCGATGCTTTTTCTCTCGATACAGCCGGCCAAGTAGCCTCGCGGGAGGTTCATCGAAATTCACCGTTTCTGGGCTTGTAACTCTGCCCGGAAAGCCATTCCTGACTTCGTTTGGAAAGAGTTGCGGCTCGCTGAGAAGCCAGGCTTCCACTTCGTGCACGGCGAAAAACTGGTGGAACTTGGCATGACCGACTCTTTCCTCCATATGTTGTTTTCCCCATGCGTATCTATCGGCGGCAGTGGTGATGTGCTCCGGATAAAAGGTCGGGCCGTACAGATCGAGCAGTGAGATGACCGCGATAACATCACTCTCCCGCAGACGCAAGTTTGCTTTCTTTTCCGCCTCGACGTACAAGTTTTTCCAGCCAACAAACATGACCGGCTTGATCCCCACAGGTTTTGAAAGGTGAGCATCCAGCCATCGCTTCAAGAACATGGGCAAAGCTTTTTTCTCAGTTTCGCCCTCGCAAAACAGAAGGAACTTCACGCCTCAGCCTCTAGTTCGCCAGACAGCAAGTACGAACCCAGTGAGTATTCTTTCAGCCACTCCGCCAACTTCTGGTCATCGAAATTCCGCAATTGTGTTTCGCCATTAACCCACTTAACGACTGTTGTCGTTGGCTGTGTGCCGCCAAAGGCGTCCAGAAACTGTGGCGAATGTGTCGTCAGAATGACCTGCGCTCGTTGAGCCGCTTCTACAGCATACTCAGCTACAATCGGTAGCATGGAAGGATGTAGCCCCGTCTCGGGTTCGTCAATGGCTATCACAGGTGCAGGAGAAGGCGAGGCCAGCACGGTGAGAAGGAAGAGGAACCTCAGCGTACCGTCCGAAAGATCAGACGCCGATTGTTCGCGTTTGAGGCTTTTCCACCGCACACGCAGTTGAATGCGTTGGTCCGACGCGGGCGGAAACACAAGTTCTTCGAAGTCGTCACCGAAAGCCGCTTTCATGGCTACATTGATATCTTTCTTAAACTTCCTATCGCCGGTGTATAGTGTATGGAGCACTGATATCAGATTCTGACCATCAGGTTCTACACGCTTTTCAGGTCTCGACACCGATGGTTGACGGATTGCTGCATCTCGATTGACATGAATGTCATGGTAGACACACCACGACGCCATTTGCTGCTGAAATCCCTGAATCACCGGGTTTGCCGTAAACGGACCTGCAGCGAGAGAGAGCAACGTTTCCTGTTCCGGGACCTGATTCTCGGGGGCGGTCAGAGTTCGTTCATTGACGTCGAAAACATGCGCGCGAAGTTGATGCCGCTCGAGGAACTTGAATGGCTGGTCTTTGTCGCCGATTTCAACAGCGTAGAAGTTGCCCAGAAGCTCGTGGTCGATGCGATACGCAGTAGTCCGGCCAATCCGGCCTAATGAAAGCTCATAAGTCAGAGATTCTTTTTCGGAATCTCGGAACTCATCCAGGGGCGATCCCTTTACTCTCACGGTAATCCGGTCGTCTATACCGTCCCAGACGAGCGGCTCCATGCCACCCGAACTCTGAATATGCTTATCCAATCTGCCTTGCGCAGATACCGCCATTAACTCAAGCAGCCTCAGGAGATTCGACTTGCCGGAGGCGTTCGGCCCAATGAGTACGTTTAGATTGCCAGGCTCCCACGTGATGTTGCGAAGCGATCTAAAACCCTTCACGTCCAGTCTGATTATTCTCATGCCTATCTCCAGTCGGTGCGTCTTCTATTCGTGTTCTCCGAGTCAATACCGTTCAGGCCCAGTAGGTCAGAAGGACTGTCTTCGTGACGCCACTGCTGTGCCTCACGGCAAAGTTCTACAATCACCCCATAATAGCAAGCAAAAACCGAGGCCATACCCCCCAGTTACCGGGGTATGAGTGTCATAGGAAAGAAACGGGTGGCCCGGATATCGTCCGGGTTTCAAACCCCTTCCCAAGACTGGATTCCGGATTTCGCCGGAATGACAGGCCGGGCGGACGGACCCAGAGGGAAAGAGTGGCTTGCCACCTTCAAAACCACTCAATCCTGCCGATAAACAGAAGAACAGGTGTCTTGCGTCCGGCAATCAGGCCGCCTCAAGCCCTGAGGAAAGTTATCGAGTATGGATCTGGCAACCTTGATGGGTTTGGTGATGGCGGTTGGCGCTATCGGTCTTGCCTACACGTTGGAGGGGGGTAATCCCGACGCTATTTTCCTGACCGCACCCCTGCTGATCGTGGTAGGAGGAACATTAGGCGCCACCACCGTGACGACTTCGATCCAAACCGTTCTGCGGGTCCCGGTCTACCTGCGCCTCGCCTTTTTCGGCAAACCTCATCCATTCAATGACACTATAGATCGGATCGTCAAGCTGGCCGAGAAAGCCCGTCGGGATGGTATCCTCGGCCTTGAGCGAACCCTGAAGACAATCAGTAATCCATTCTTCCGCAAGGCCGTCCAGTTGGTGATTGACGGCACTGAGGTAACCGTCCTCAAGGAGATTCTCGAAACCGAAATCGCCTACATAGAAGAGCGTCACCGCAAAGGGATTGCCTTCTTCAGGAAGGCGGGCGGTTTCGCACCGACTATGGGAATCCTGGGAACCGTGCTCGGCCTTATCCACGCCCTGGGTGACACCTCCGATGCCAGCCGGATGGCTGCCTCGATCGCCAGCGCATTCATAGCCACCCTGTGGGGGGTTGGCCTGGCCAATTTGTTTTTCCTCCCGATATCGGATAAGCTGCAAATGCGTCATGAGGAAGAGTTGGCCCATCTCGAACTGATTCTTGAGGGTGTGATTGCCCTGCAGTCAGGTGATACACCGCGCAACGTCCGTACCCGTTTGGTCGGGTTTGTCGCTCCCCGCCACCGTGTTCAGGAGTTGTAGCCATGCGCCGCTTACGTCGCAAGAAGGATGACCAGGAGGACTTCGGGCGCTGGCTCCTGACCTACGCCGACATGATTACGCTTCTGCTGGCGTTGTTTATTGTTATGTACTCTATGTCTCGGGTCGATGCTAAACGCTTCGGGAAGATGGCCGAGGCCCTCAACGGCATCCTCAAGGGAGGGCATAGCATTCTAAAGAACCACGGTGAGGAACAACTAAAGACCGGCCATGGGGTGCTGAAGCTGGGCGACCTGCGGATGATTCAGCGGCAGGTGGAAGAGCAGTTCAAGACCAAGGAGCGTGGGGAAGAGGTGCTGACCGAGGTTACCGAACGCGGTCTGGTGGTGCATATAGTGGAGTCGGCGCTGTTCGACATTGCCTCGGCCGATTTGCAGCCGCGAGCCCAGGAATTGCTGGACCTCATCTATGAGGAAATAAAGGACACGCCCAACCATGTTCGAGTCGAAGGGCATACCGACGATCTACAGATCAAAACGGCGCGCTTTCCTTCCAACTGGGAGCTCTCGGGGGCTCGAGCCACGGAAGTAGTGCGCTACTTTATCGACGAGCACAATATGCCGCCCGGCCGGATTTCCGCCCTCGGTTACGGCGAATACCGCCCCATCCGCCCCAACAACTCGATCGAGAACCGCGCCACCAATCGACGTGTCGATATCGTTATACTCACACGCGAGCTTTCTCTCACGGAACCCTCGGCGCAGTTGTACGGCCAGACCGATCAGTAGCAAGATTTTCACGTTCTCGGTGGAAATCGTTTCCGGAAGCGTTTCCAACAGCATCCCGATCGGCGTCAGCCTGAGAGGGATAACTGCAAACCCGACAATAGAATAGAAGCGGCCACGTCGCTTTGGCACTGGCCTTGCTTAGAAGCCATTCGAAGAAAAGCGTGTGAGCAATGGTATGATAAATAAAACAGCTGGTTTCATGTTTCAAGGGATCGGGATACCGAAGTTCGAGAAGTATCTTGATCTGACCTCGTTCCGTCACAAACTGATCGGCGGCAATATCGCCAACGTCTCGACTCCCGGCTATCGCAGCCGCGCCATCGATTTCAACGCTGAGTTTGCGCGTCTCACCAGTGAGACCGAAAATCTGGGCGGCGTACGCTCGCATAGGGCGCACTTGCCGCTTGGCTTCCACGCTGAACGTCCGCCCGAACCAGATGAGGCCAAAATCATCGAAGGCGATATGAACTCAGTCGATATCGACAAGGAGATTTCGACTTTGGCCCAGAACGAACTGTTGTTCACCGTCGGAGCGAGGTTGCTCAAACACAAGTTTGACGGCTTGCGCAAAGCTATCACCAGCAGGTAGAGGAATTACTGATGGCCGGTATACTCAACGCAATTGAGACCTCAGCGCAGGGACTGTCGATCCAGCGCGCTCGCATGAACACGACGGCGCGCAATATCGCCAATGCTGAGACCACTCGCACCGAAGAAGGCGGCCCGTATCGCCGTCGCCGCGTCATGGTTGAAGAGGAAGCGGTTAAGGGTGGTTTTCGCAATATGATCAGGCGGGCCGGAACGCATCTTGCCAGGACCAACAGCCGTCATCTGCCGGTTCACTCGGAGCGGATCGAACGTAATGTCGAATTGCCGACCGTCGGCCATGAAGAGACAATCGATTCCGCCTCCAGCTACAAACTGGTACATGATCCGTCGCATCCGGATGCTGACAGTGAGGGGTACGTCAAAATGCCCGATATCGAGATCGTTACCGAAATGGTTGACATGATGGCAGCGACACGCGCTTATGAAGCCAACACGGTGGCTATCTCGGCGGCCAAGAAAATGGCCGAGGACGCACTGGAAATATAGTTTTAGGAAGGAATAGGATATGCAAGTCAACCCCGTAGGTGTTCAGACCTACCAGCAGTTCAACCGTCAGGAGAATATCCCCGAGCGAGCGGACGGCTCCACGACGGCGCCGGACCAATCGAAAAAAGTTGCCATCACACCACAGGAAGAAGCGAGTGAATCACGCCTGGCGGTGAAAGTGCCGCGTGGCAGCTACGCCGACAACCTGACCGAAGCGGAAACGCGCGCCCTCGATCTTCTGTTCAGCCGCTTCAATGACAGCGGACGGTTCGGTCCGGGTTATAGTGCTAATGCCGACGGTGAAACGGCCGGGCGGGCAGTGGGGAACGTTGTCGATCTGAAAGCCTGAGTGAAAAAATGAGCGCTATCAACAGTGTCCAGCGTATGGTACCGGGCCTCATCGAGCGTCCCGGTGGTCGAACAGTAAATCTTGGTCCCGAAGAACCGATCGAATCGGGGAAGTTTACTGAAATGTTGGGGGAATTGTTGAACAATGTCAACGAGCTGCATCAGGATTCGGCTCAAATTCAGCAAGCGTTTCTTTCCGGAGAGCCGGTGGAGTTGCACCAGATCATGATTAAGGCCGAGCAGGCCGGCATCGCCACCGACCTTTTGCTGGAGATCCGAAACAAGCTGATGAACGCTTACAATGAAATAATGCGAATGCCCATATAGGTTTGAATCATGAGCCCGGCCGATCATGGATGATTGTTGTACCGGAACCGATAGGAATGGTTTATGGAGGCTCCCAAGGAGTTTTTTAAGAACGTAGCGGGATTTGTTGATCGCATGTCGCCCAGCCAGGTGATGATGCTTTTGGGTGTCGTTGCCGGGACCCTGGTCGGCGTGGTCTTTCTCGTAGGCTGGTTGAACACTGTTACCTATACCCGGCTGTACTCCGATCTGGATGAAGCCGAGGCCGGTGAGGTTGTATCATACCTGAGCCAGAACAACATCGATTACAGGCTAACGGCCGGCGGGCGCACCATTGAAGTGCCGTCGTCGGAGGTCTATCAGGCGCGCATCGCACTGGCCACGGAGGGGTTGCCGCGCTCAGGAAGCGTCGGCTATTCGATTTTCGATGAAAACAACCTGGGCATGACCGACTTTTTACAGAACCTGAACTTCCGCCGCGCCCTGGAAGGCGAACTCACCCGCACAATTATGCAGCTGCGTGAGGTCGACGCCGCCCGTGTGCATATTGTCATTCCCGAGAATCGCCTTTTCAAGGAGGACCAAAAGGAGGCCACAGCATCGGTGGTGCTCAAGCTCAGACGCGGCGGTTTGGGCAAACAGCAGGTGGCGGGTATCTCGCATCTGGTGGCGTCATCGGTCGAAGGTTTGACCCCGGGCAATATCACTATTATCGACTACGACGGCAATCTGCTGTCGTCGGGACAGGACAGCGATGCCCTGGCCGGGTTGAGTGTTTCGCAGATCGAGGTCGGCCATGCGGTCGAACAGCATCTGGAACAGAAAGCTCAGACCATGCTGGACGAGGTGTTGGGACCAGGCAATGCGGTCGTCAGAGTTACAGCGCAACTCGATTTTCAACAACTGGAACGAACGGCTGAAATCTATGACGCCAACGCCCCCTCAATCCGAAGTGAGCAGCGCATAAAGAATTCAAACAGCTCCTCTGACCGCAGCGAGGATGTCTCCGAGAGTCAGGAAGAGGACGCGCAGGAAACGGTGATCACCAACTACGAGTTGAACCGGACGGTCGATCACATCGTCAACGCCGTCGGCAACATCGAAAGACTGTCGGTGGCGGTGTTGGTTGACGGCACCTATTCCGAAGTGGCGGATGAGGAAGGTGTCGTAGAGATGATTTACGAACCGCGCTCACCTGAGGAACTCGACCGCCTCGAGTCCGTTGTCAAGAACGCCATCGGCTACGACGCTGAGCGTAACGACCAGGTCGAGATGCTTAACATTGCATTCGATCGCAGGAACATCGACACCGACCGTGAGGCCCTCGATGCCATGTACCTTCGGGAGTTCTACATGGACGCAGCGCGCAAGGTCGGGTATGTGCTGCTGGCAGCCTTCTTATTCTTGTATCTAAAGAAGAAATCCAGGAAGTTGTTCGGCGCCCTGGCCAACCTGGTGCCACCACCGCGACCTACGCGCCGGGCCGCTCGGGAGCCGGAGCCGGTAGAGGATGAAATACCGGATGTGTTGCCGGAGAAGCGCAAACCGCGCCTGGTGGACAAAATGCAGGAGACGGCCAAGAAAGAGCCTGAGGAAATCGCCAGAGTCATCAAGACTATGATGGTTGAATAGGTTGACTATGGAATACGATTCAATGACACCGATGCAGAAGGCCGCCGTTGCGCTGGTTGCTTTCGGACCCGAAGTCTCGGCCCTGGTTTTGAAAGGAATGGCCGAGCAGGACCTGGAGTCCATCACGATCGAAATTGCGAACCTGCGCGATGTTCCCAACGAAATCGAAGAGAAGGTGATCGACGAATGCCATCAGATTTTCATGGCTCGGCAATATATTTCCCAGGGTGGTGTAGACTTTGCTCGCGAGATTCTGGAGAAAGCGGTCGGCAGCGGTAAAGCCAAGGAGATTATGCACCGGTTGGAAACGACGATTCGCTCAACCGGTTTCTCGCTGCTGAAGGACATCGATCCCAAACAGCTCACCGGCTTTTTGCAGAACGAACACCCACAGACAATAGCCCTGATCCTGACGCAACTGACCTCGATCCATGCCGCTGCGGTGCTGGCCGAACTATCCCCGGAGTTACAGGGAGAAGTGTCGTTCCGCATAGCTACCATGGAAAAAATCGCGCCGGATATCCTACGTGAAATCGAACAAACCCTCGAGGGACATTTTGAACAGTCGGGCAGTGGTGAAATGTCCACCTCCGGTGGGGCCAAGGCGCTGGCTGAAATCCTCAACTTGATTGACACTTCGGCCGAGAAAAACGTGCTGCAGTCACTGGAAGCCGGTGACCCCGATCTTGCGGCCGAGATCAAGAACATGATGTTCGTCTTTGACGACATCGTGCTCCTCGATGACCGCTCCGTCCAACGCCTGCTCAAGGAGATTGAAACCAAGGATCTGTCACTCGCGCTGAAGGCAGCCAGTGAAGAGGTCAAGGCCAAGATATTCTCCAATGTATCCGAACGTGTAACCGTGATGATTAAGGAAGAAATGGAGTTTATGGGCCCGACCCGTCTGTCCGACGTCGAGGCGGCCCAGACGCGCATTGTCGAAGCTATCCGTCGCCTGGAGGAGGAAGGCCAGATCATTATTGCCGGTCGCGGCGGTAAAGAGGATATCATTGTCTAAAATTATTCGCTATACGCAGCAGGCGCCCACCGTCTACATCGGCGAAAAACATCTTGATCGCAACAAAGAGGCGGCGGCCGAACAAAAACTGGCCATGCTTCTGCCGGATGTGGAAGTGTTCACCGATCCTGACGGCGCAAAACTTATCCCCATACAGGAAGTCCACAAGATCGACCGATTCCTTCAGCAGATGTCTGATAAGTCTCGCAAAGATGGTCTGCGGCAAGGATACGACAAAGGCCTTAAAGAGGGACTGGACAAGGCGCGAGAGGTTCTTCAACAACTGGACCAGGCTATCAAAGATGCCGTCACTCAGCGCGAATCGCTACTCAATGAGGCCAAGCAGAAGATTCTTGAACTGGTAATCCAGATCAGCCGCAAGGTCACTTACGATGCCGTCAAGGCGGATCCGGAAGTCACTCTCGAAATGATCAGCGGCGTTATTGACGGCCTCGTTGACCGATCGCGGCTGAAGATCAAGGTTCATCCCGATCACTTACCGATCGTCGAGCAAAACATCGACATGTTCCTTGAGGGTTCTACTACTATCAAAGAGATCACCATTGAACCGGACCCACGGGTGAAGTACGGCGGCTGCTTCATTGAAACGCCTACCGGTGATATCGACGCCCGCCTGGAGTCACAGTTCGAGGTCATTGAGGAGGCCATCCTTCTCACTGAGGAGAACTCTTGACGCATTTCGCTTATGATGTCTACGCCGAAAGGATAGCCAATGCTCGGCCGATCAAACATTTCGGCAAAGTTACCAAGGTGGTCGGGCTGGTGATCGAATCTGCCGGGCCGGCTGTGTCGGTCGGCCGGTTGTGTCATATTGAAAACTTCGACAGTGGTGTTCGCATGAAGGCCGAGGTGGTTGGTTTTCGTGACGATAGAATTCTCTTGATGCCGTTGGGATTGATCTCAGGTATCACCCCGGGCGCCATTGTAACATCGACTTTTGAACAACTACGCGTGCCGGTCGGAGACCAACTGGTGGGTCGTGTGCTCGGCGGCCTGGGCCAACCGATCGACGGCAAGGGACCGGTGCTCACCAGCAGCATGCGGCCGGTGCATGCTGAACCGATTGCCGCCCTCCAACGACAGCGGATCGACCAGGCGTTACGCACAGGGATACGGGCTATCGACCTCACCTGTGCCATCGGCAAAGGCCAGCGCATGGGCATTTTTTCCGGCTCGGGGGTCGGTAAGTCGGTCATGCTCGGCATGATGGCGCGTGGTTCCTCGGCTGATATCAACGTCATCGCGCTGGTTGGTGAGCGCGGTCGCGAGGTGCGTGAATTCATTGAACGCGATCTTGGGCCGGAAGGAATGAAAAACAGCGTGGTCGTTGCCGTGACCTCCGACCAACCGGCCCTGATTCGAATCAAGGGGGCCATGGTCGCGACGACCATCGCCGAACACTTCCGCAATCAGGGACGTGATGTCATGCTTCTGATGGATTCTCTGACGCGAATAGCTATGGCCCAGCGCGAAATCGGTATCGCCATCGGCGAGCCACCCACCACCAAGGGCTACACACCTTCGGTCTTCGCTCTGCTGCCGCGCCTTCTGGAACGGGCCGGGCACACGGCCAAGGGCTCCATCACCGGCATTTACACAGTTTTGGTAGAAGGTGACGATTTCAACGAGCCGGTCTCGGACGCCGTCCGCTCGATTTTGGACGGACATGTCTCACTGTCGCGCCGGCTGGCCACTCGCAACCAATACCCGGCCGTCGACGTGCCCGACTCAATCAGCCGACTGGCCAAAGATGTAGCGACCGATGATGAGCAAAAGCTGGCCGGCGAGGTGCGGGAACTGATGTCAGTGTACCGTGAAGCTGAAGATTTGATTAACATCGGCGCTTACGTCAAAGGTTCCAATCCGGCCATCGATCGGGCAATTGACAAACACGAACCTCTCAATGAATTTTTCCGACAGGCCATAATGGAACAGTCCGATCACGAGGACTCTCTCCAACGGCTTGGGGAAATACTGGCCGACTAAAGGGCGCTTCCAGTGAAAAAGTTCAAATACCGTCTGCAGGCACTCCTGAAGGTTAAAGAACATATCGAACGAGAGCGCCAAAAAGAGCACGCCTCAGCTCTTCAGAAAGTTCACCATCAGTCAGACGAACTGGATCGTCTTGACCGGTCCCGCGACAGTAATCTGTCTCAGCAGCGCGACCAGATGAAGGAAAATCTCTTAGTGGCCGAGATGTTAGTCTACTCGCGCTATCTGGCCAGACTGAAACGCGAACGACTGGCCGGTACGGAACTGCTCAGAGTGCTGGAAGAGGAGAGGGAGAAGAAACGTACTGACCTGGTTGAAGCCGCCAAAGAACGTCGCGTTCTTGAAAAGCTCAAAGAACGGCAGTTGGCTAAGCACAACGCCGAGATCGAACAAGTGCTCACCAAAGAGGGTGACGAGATCGCTGTTACCTCCTATCGCCGCAAGACGCAATCGTAGCCCGACTGAAGCTCGGCAACCTCTGTTCCTGTGCCGTCGGGCGTCCCTGCCTGACGGCTCCCACAACGTCTTGACGGGTGTCGGGCCGAGACACCCGACACCACGGTTTAGCTGAGATTGCCACGTCGTTCGCCGCGGCGGACTCCTCGCAATGACGGCTCTCGGGGTTTTTCAACAGGCCCGAACGTCCGTGCCACGCGGTCCCCTCGTGGCGTTTCAGTCTGTGGGCTAAGCGCGTATCTCGGCGGTACTCCAGACCACATCAAAGTCCTGCAAAAAAGGCCTCCCAGATGGGAGGCCGATTGAGTATTCAAACGATACTAATGTTCTTGCGGCGCCTGTTCAGTGTCGTCACTGGTAACAAGGTGGGGGAGGAGGACCATCCTGGAACATGTAATCGACCAGGTAAACCAAGTCGCTGATGTCAATGATCTCCTCCAGGTCACCGTCCAGATTTGCCTCACCCGGACAGACTGGCGCCGCTCCGGAGACGAACATGTAGTCGATCAAGTAAACCAGATCAGAAATGTCGACAGCGTCGTCGGGGCTGTTGTCTATATTCCCACGGTCACCTATGCAGCAGCCGCCGGTCTGGATGTCAAGATAACCCTTGACCACCTGGGGGGAGAAAGGCTCGTGGAAATCATCTGAAAACAACGTGCTGTACTCCACCTGGGGTGCGAATATGGTGGCTGTGTCGACCGTCACAAGTTGCGGATCGATGGTCGACAGGTATCCGAAATGGATGGTGCCGAGAAGGCCTTCGCCGGGTGGAATGAGATCTTCGAAGGCTATGAAGTAGATGCTGAGACCGGAATCAATGGTAGCCCAGCCGGTAGAGGTGTACCCGGCCAAACGTCCGCCGACGAACGAGAAAGAATCCACGGTTACTTCCGGTGAATCCCAACTAACGGTCACCTCGACCCCGGTGAGAGATTGGTCATTGGTGAAATAAACCGGCAACTCGCCGCTGCCGCCGGCATAGGCCACGGCGGAATCAATCCGCAGGGTATCGGGTATCCCGGGATCCTGCGCCAGAACCAAGCCGCCGGTAGGGGTGAGAGCCAGAACCATCGCAGCCGACATCAGGTAAGTTTTCATACTGTCACGCATCACTGTTTCCTCGTCATTTTACGAACTAGTAGATAGCAAAAACAATGCAAGTTAGCAGAAAACTGTCAAAGGCCGATACCCGAGTAAGTAATTGAGCCGGTGCTATTGAACCGCCAACAATATAGGCAATGATGGACGTTCTGGCAATAGTTTTTTGTCGGTTTCAGCTTGCAAGAGGATTCACATACTCAACCCTTATAGGGTACAGTCTGCCCGTTTTGCCACGGCGACACTCATTTTTCGCGATATTCTGCCGATGTTTCAACTATGGCTATTCAGAAGCAAACCCGCAAGATCGAACGCTGCGCCTATATCAAGGCTTGCTACCTGGCCGAGGAACTGAAATGCTTCGGTTACAAGACGGACTGCCCCCTCTACCAGAAATCCAACGGCGAATACTACAACGATGAGAGATTCAACGAAGCGATGGACAAACTGATTAACAAGACCATCGCCAAGTACCAACTTCCATAATCCGATCTCGTTTTCGACAATAGACAGGGGACAGCCGATCGGCATGTCCCTGGAAAAATAATCCACCCGCCCAGAGCAAACGATTCCAGTATAAACCCTCCCAACCGACATTTTCCCGGCCTGCTCGTCAGTGCAATCCACAACCGGACAGCAGCTTAGCTGTGTGCCGCGACATCTGGCACAGATGCTGCTTATATCGGGGCGGAGAAATGTATGATTAAAGGACTTTACACTTCGGCCTCGGGCATGGCGCCCCACCTGAAGAAGCAGGAACTCTCGGCCAACAATATCGCCAATGCCGGCACTCCCGGGTTCAAAAGGGATATGATCTTCACTCAGGAGTTGTCGCGGGCCGAACGGAAACTACAGCCGCGTCGGTCGGATTGGGAACGGCCGATGATCGAGGAAGTCTACACCGACTTCACGGCCGGGTTTTTCGACAAGACCGGTAATGCGCTGGACATGGCTATCGAAGGAGACGGCTTCTTCACGCTTGAAGCGGAAGATGGCAGTGTTCTACTGACTCGGTCCGGAAGTTTCATGGTCGATGCCGACGGTTTTGTAACTTTTCCCGGCGGTCTAAGACTGATCGGTGAAGGAGGACCGGTCGAGGTTGGTTCCGGCATGGTGACGATAGGGCAATCCGGCGAGATTAATTCGGACGGTGTTATCGTTGCCCGGATCGTGCCGAGCACGGTGAGCGATATCGACCAGTTGCAGAAGATCGGGAATTCTCTGTATGCGGTGCCTGAGGGTACTGAACTGATCGCGGTAGAACGGTTCAACATCAGACAGGGATACATCGAGACGTCCAATGTCGATATCGTTCGCGAGATGATCGACATGATGATCTCATTTCGTGCCTACGAGGCTAACTCGCGGGCGGTTCAGGCACAGGACCAATCGTTGGACAATTTGTTCAGTCGGGTCGGCGGTAAAGGGTAAATGAGGCGCAAGCCAAGGAGATAAAGATGATAAAAGCGATGCGTACAGCGGCCTCGGGCATGGTGTCGCAACAGATGAATGTCGACAACATAGCCAATAATCTGGCCAACATGAACACCACCGGCTTCAAGAGGAGCCGAATAGAGTTTCAGGATGTTCTGTACCAGAAGTACCGCCGGGCCGGATCGGCGACTGCAATCGGCAGTCGCGTACCCACCGAGTTGGCGATTGGGTACGGCACCAAACCGGTCGCCACTGTTCGCCAATATACGGTGGGTGATCTCATGCAGACGGGCAACCCGCTCGACCTGGCCATCACCGGAGACGGATTCCTTCAATTGCAGCACCCGGACGGCGGCACCGTATACACCCGCGACGGCGGTATCAAACTCTCGGCTGACGGCCGCCTGGTCAACTCCGACGGTTACATCATTCTGCCCGAAATCACTATCCCCGAGGATGCCACTTCGATCGCCATCGGCAATGATGGTTCCATCCAGGTGATGCAGATTGGTTCCGATGAGCCTACCGAGGTCGGCCAGCTTGAACTGGCAAGGTTCATCAACCCGGCCGGTCTGTCCGCTATTGGGCGCAACATGCTGGAAATGACAGCGGCCTCCGGTGATCCCATTACCGACGTGCCCGGGCAGAACGGCATAGGAGAAATCGACCAGGGATACCTCGAGATGTCCAACGTCAAAGTGGTCGATGAGATGGTCAACATGATCGTGGCCCAGCGGGCCTATGAAATGAATTCCAAAGCCATCCAGACGGCTGATGACATGGCGTCCATCGCCAACAACCTGAAGAGATAGCGCACCATGAGTAGACTATCAGCAACATTGCTCTTAAGTGTGGCGGTCATACTGACGGTTACGCCGGCATCGGAGTCGGTTACCTGTGAGCAAGCGATACAAGCTAAAGTTGCCGCCATGTACGATCTGGATACCAATTGGTATCGTGTGGAGGTTCTGTCACATTCTCTGAAAAGCGCCGATGTGAACCCGCAGCAACTGACTCTGCGGCCACTGTCACAGAAAGAACCGTTAGGGCTGTTCTCGATGATGGCCGATCTGAAGATCGACGGCGAACGGCTGGAGAGCGGGCAGGTTAGATTGAAAATCAGGAAGTACGCCGACGTGCTGGTTCTGCTGGACAACGTGAGACGCTCCGACCCGGTCACGGTCGAGCAACTCACGCGACAGCGCATGGAAGTTACGACTTTGCACGAACGGCCGCTTATCGAACCGTCCGAACTGGTGGGGAATCGCGCCAAACGGAATCTCAGGCGCGGCAATATCCTGACCGCTCGTGATCTGGAACCTACCCCGGATGTGGAGTTTGGTCGCGATGTCGCTATCGTCTATATCGACGGCCTGTGTCGCATCAGCACCGAGGGGAAGGCGTTGCAATCCGGCCTGGCCGGTGAATATATCAAAGTTAAGAACAAATCCTCAGGCAAGATTATTCTGGCCCGTATTGTCGATGCGACGGCGGTCGCAGTCGATCCGTAAGCGGGCATGATCATGGAGAGATGTACAATGAACTATCGGAAAGTTCTTTTGATCCTTGCCGCTCTGTTGTTGCTCCCGTTTGCTCTGAAAGTGCGGGCCGAAGGCTATGGTCGTCATCAGTCGTTGTTCACCGACATCAAGGCGCACCAGGTAGGTGACATCCTCACCGTGCACATCTACGAGCAGAGCCGCGCCTCGCAGCAAGTGGAAACCAAGACCGAAAAGAATACCAAGTTCTCCACGCAGGGTGGTCCGGGCACAGGTCCCCTGGGTTTTATTCCCTTGTTCGGTGTCGATGCCGATGCCAAGAACAGCCATGACGGCAAGGGGGAGAACCTGCGCAATGGAAGTCTTCGGGCCAAGATGTCGGTGACGGTGGTGGCCGTCAAACCGAACGGCGATCTATTGATCGAGGGCACTCGCACCGTCGGCATCTCCGGCGACCGTGAAGTGTTCACTCTGACCGGCGCAGTTCGGACCAAAGATATCACAGCCGATAATGTGATCCTCTCGCACCTCATTGCTGATGCGGAGATTCACTATTCCGGCAAGGGTGCGGGCAACACCGCCGCCCGTCCGGGGCTCATCACCCGCTTCATCAACTGGATTTTCTAGGAGGAAGCCATGTTGACGATGCTATATACAAGATTGACCACCCCGACCGGGTTGATGATCGTGCTGGCCCTGATTTTGACCCTGTGGCAGCCGGCTGACGGGGCCAAAGTTCGCATCAAAGACATCACCGCCCTTCAGAACACCCAGGAAGTTGATCTGGTCGGTTACGGACTGATCATCGGTCTGGACGGCACCGGCGACGGCACGGGCACCCAGTTTACGGTGCGGTCGCTTACGAACATGATGGAACGGATGGGTCTCACTGTCGACGCCAGGAAAGTGAAGGTGAAGAACGTAGCAGCCGTGATGGTCACCGGTCGCATCTCGGGACACCAGGCGGAGGGTTCCTACTTCGATGTAACTGTTTCGTCGGTGGGTGATGCCTCGTCGTTGCAGGGAGGGACTCTGATTCTTACACCGCTGGCCGGCGCCGATGGGACCATGTACGCTATGGCACAGGGGCCGGTATCGATCGGCGGTTTTAACGTCCAGGTGGACGATGCTAACAAGATTGTGAATAACTATACGCTCGTCGGCCGCGTGCCCGGCGGTGGCAAAATCACCAACGGGGTAGAAACGCGACCGGAGTTGAAGCGGGAATTCTATCTGTCGCTGCATAATCCCGATTTCACAACCTCCAGCCGGATTGCCGAGCGGATCAACATCAAGTACGGCCTGACCTCGATCGCCACCGACGCCGGCCGGGTCAAGGTAACGGTACCGGATTCATTGTCCTATCCGGAGCTACGCGCCCGGTTCATGTCCGACATCGGCCTGCTTCAGGTTGTTCCGGACAACACCGCCCGCGTCGTGATCAATGAGAAAACCGGCACTATCGTGGCCGGGCGGCATGTCACTATCGAGCCGGTGGCAATCGCCCACGGCACCATCACCGTCAACATAGAATCTACGCCGATAATCTCACAGCCCGATCCTTTCAGCAGTGGTGAAACTATTGTCATGCAGCAAACGCGCATGGCCGTGACTGACGAGCGCGCCCGGGTGATCCACATGAAGGGGGCCGTGTACCTGTCGCAGGTAGCCAGGGCACTCAACAAGATCGGCGCCACGCCACGAGATATAATCTCCATCTTTCAGGCGCTCAAACAGGCCGGAGCCTTGCGCGCCGAACTCGTGATTTTGTAATGACTGCTATTGGCTCCAAAGCCGCGCTGGCTTCGTTTGCGCCCTCCCGCCTGGAACATCTCAAAGGGGGGAGAGGGACCAATGTGGAAGCCGAAAAGGCGCGTCTGCGAAAAGCGACGCAGGAATTCGAGTCGTTTTTCAACTACTATATGCTGAAAACGATGCGAAAGACTATCCCAACAAACGACCAGGCGGGGCAGTCGCTTCTTTCGACTGGAAACAGCAAAGATATCTTCAACGACATCTTCGACACCGAGTTGGCTCGGATGATGTCACTGGGGCGCAACCAATCAGTCGGCGACATGCTTTACAAAGCGATGGAGAAGCTGATTGACGCCGGTTTCGATCAGAACGGGGCGTCTGTCAAGATCAAGGGACTGAAGGAGCCTCCTCGCAGGTTTGAACTTCCCCGGCAAGAGTTTCGAGTAGTGACTACAAAGCCATCCGCTCTGACAGTGCCGGAGCGTCGGACCAAACCTATCTCATTCAGACAAAGACAACGGGCGAGAGGTGTCGATGAGATCATGCGGCAATACAATCGTCACATCCAGCGGGCAGCCGAGGCCACATCGCTCGACCCCGCCCTGATCGCATCGGTAATCAAGGCGGAATCCAACGGTGATCCCAAAGCGGTATCGTCGGCCGGCGCCAAAGGGCTGATGCAATTGGTTGATTCCACCGCGGCGGATTATGGCGTCAAACGTGTTTTCGATGCGAAAGAGAACATAAGCGCCGGCAGCCGTTATCTGAAGGATCTGATTGATCGTTTCGGCGACGTGCGTCTGGCATTAGCCGCATACAATGCGGGGCCGGGCAACGTAATCAAATACAAAGGGGTGCCGCCGTTTGAGGAGACCCGGTCCTATGTGGACAAAGTTCTCGACACTCTGGAGGCGGCGCGTGACCGAACCACGCCACACGGTACTAAAGTGCGAAACCTAAGTGTCGATAAGAAAGTTACACAGTAGCCGAAAGCCATGGGATATGATTGACCGGTTGATTCAAATTATTGGCAGGGAAGCCTCCCTCTTCGAATCCTTTCTCGCATTGTTTGAGGAACAGCAGCGGATGCTGGTTTCTAATGATGCCGATGGTTTAAGCGAAGTCACTGCCCAATTAAGAGAGAAACTGCTCGAGAGCCGGAGGCTCAACCAGCAGCGTGAAGAAATGGTGCGTCAGATCAAGAGGGAAAACCGCGTCGAGGGGGATCTCAATGTGACCCGTTTGCTGAAGATCGTTGACGATACTCAGGCCACTCAGTTGGTCCAACTGCGCGATCTGATCACGACCCTCAACGACAAGATAACGAAGACTCGCAACCAGAATGCGATGCTGCTTAACAAGTCGCGTGAATATATTTCCAAGATGATGGAGATGCTCTCACAAATGAGCAGTCCACAGTCGACCTATGACGCCGGCGGCGCTACCGACCAGCAGTCATATAACGTGGCGCTGGACAGGAGAGTGTGATGCCGGGACTGTTTCAGAGTCTTGAACTGGGTAAACGTGCTCTCCTGACGCACCAGATGTCTATGCAGACGGTCGGTCACAATATCGCCAACGTCAACACCGCCGGCTACCGCCGACAACGGGTCACGGTAACATCGACACTGCCGGATGTTCAGACCTATGGTATCCTGGGGACTGGAATCAAGGCCACCGATGTGCGTCACATGCGAGATCTGTTCCTGGGTAATCAGTTCAGGCAGAACAACAAGTCGCTTGGACAGTGGGCCTATAGTTCCAAGACTTTCGATCAGGTGGAAGCCCTGTTCAACGAGCCGGGAGACGCCACCATGGGCACTCTGCTGAACGACTTCTGGGGCGGCTGGTCGGAGTTGTCGACCGAACCCGAGAACGCCAGCTACCGCGAGGCGGTTCTGGAACAATCCAATTTGCTGGTAAACGGTCTGCATGAGATGGCGCGACAACTGAGGGCGCTTCAGGATTCAGTAGATCGCGATCTGGTCAATCTGACCACCGAAGTAAATCGGCTGGCGAAGGAAATCGGCCGCCTCAACCACGATATCAAGCGCAGTGAACTCGGCAGTGTTCAGGCCAATGATCTGCGCGATTACCGTGACGTCCTGATCGATCAGTTGTCCGGGATCATCGACGTCAACACGTCGAAAAACGACGATGGTTCTATGATAGTCTATATCGGTGCGATGGCATTGGTCGACGGCGACAAGGTGCTGGCCATAGATACTGAGGTTATCAATGACAAGGGTACCATCAAACACGAGTTGGTCTGGGCCGGCACCAGTATATCTTTCAAGAACCTGAACGGTCAGATAAAAGGGCTCCTGGAGTCACGCGACGTCATTATTCCGGACTATCTCGAAAAGCTGGATCAGATCGCGCGAACGCTGGTGGAGGAGGTCAATTCTCTTCATCATTCCGGATATGGCCTGGACAATTCGACGGGTATCAACTTCTTCGACAGTCGCTTTACGACCGCGGCTACCATACGAATCAGCGACGTGGTACTGAACGACACGGACAAAATCGCCGCCGCCTCACTGCAGGATTCCGTCGGTGACAATACTATTGCACTGGCTCTTTATGGGCTCAGAAACCAGCTAATAATGAAGGGCAATTCGATAACCATGAACGACTTCTACAACAGCCTGGTAGGGACGCTGGGTGTTGAGACGCGCGAGGCGCAGTCGTTTACGGACAACTATGAACTGCTTGGCCATCAGATCAACAACGCGCGACAGTCTGTAGAGGGGGTGTCGCTCGACGAGGAAATGGCCAACTTGGTGAAGTTTCAACACGCGTACGACGCTGCAGCGCGAGTGATCACAGCCGCCGACCAGGCGCTGGACACGGTCATTCACGGTATGGGTATCGTCGGACGCTAACCAGGATGCCGTTGACGAGGAACGGTAATGCCACGGAGGGTTGAGTGTTAATACTAACAAGGAAGTTAGGTGAATCGATCACTATCGGCGACGATATCAAAGTCTCGGTTCTGGGGATACACGGACGCCAGGTGAGGCTTGGTATCGATGCACCGTCGGAAGTGATTGTTCATCGCGAGGAAGTCTATGTCAGGATTCAAGCGGAAAACCGACGGGCCTCCAAATCGATCAAGAACGATTTACTCGGTATGATGAACGCAATCAGAGGGAAGATCAGCGGCAAGGCGTCAGGCGAAACAAAGCCGCCCAGGATCGACTACAAATCGGACCATCGACCGCGCCGTCGACCGCGTAAGTCGGACGGTTCAAGTCCGCCCAATGATCGCTGACGTTAAGGATGAGAGACTAAGCTATGCGCGTATCCACCAGTATGATGGGCGATCGAGTGGTGTTCAACATGCAACGCTCGTTGCGTCGGTTCTTCGAGATGCAGACCCAGATGTCGACCGGTCGGCGAATCAACAAACCGTCCGACGATCCACTGGGAACGCTGAGGGATCTGGACTACCGTAAAGAATTGGCCGGGATCGCTCAGTATCGGTCGAACATCGATGCCGCCATGAACTGGCAGGGTACTTACGACAGTGTCTTGTCCGATCTTGGCAACATGCTGTCTACGGCCAAAGAACGCGCCATCTCCATGGCCAACGATACTTACGGGGCCGATGAACGAGAGGCGGTGGCCATCGAGATCGACGATATCATCGATCGCTTCTTCCAAATCGCCAACAGCGATCTGGGCAGCAAGAGCATTTTTGCCGGGTTTAAGACCAAGAGTGACGCTCTCAGCGCAACCGCCAACGGCGCTGTCTACCGTGGTGATTTCGGACGAATCGAGTTCGAGATCGAATCATCGTCGCGCTTGCAGGTCAATCTGATTGGTGCTGATGTTTTCCTCAAGGAGTTGATGGTCCTGGGTGCTGATGCCGACCTGAATGCCGGTGTTAACGGTACCACCCTGCTCGCTGCTTTGCATAACGGCAACGGTATCGACTTGACAGAGGGCGCTACCCCCGGGACGATAACGCTCACCGATCGCAACCTGGGTATCATCTCTACCATTGATCTCAGTGCCACTGTTACAGTGAATGATGTGATCAATACCATCAATGCTCAGTTGACGGCCGACGGTATCACCGACGTGGTGGCCGCGATGGGCCAGGGCAACAACATCATGTTCGACACTACTGCCTCCGGCCAGATCAGCAATGCAACCTCGCTGGACGTTCTCAACAGCGGCAGCGGTGTGGACACGCAACCGGGCAAGATAATGGTATCCGACGGGGGTGCTATCAGTGTCGAAGTAGATCTGTCAGGATCGGCTACGATAGCCGATGTAATTGCGAAGTTCAACGCTGCTATGGCGGCAGCGGCGCCACCGCAGATGGCCAACGTGTCGATCGGTTTGAATGCCACCAACACCGGACTTGAAATAACCGACGCCAATGGCGTCCCATTGAACCTCACCATCTCGGAACTCAATACCGACGAAAATACTGCAGCCGATCTGGGTATTCAGGGAGCTATCGACCCGGTTCTCACCGGCAGCGATCTGATGCCTACGGTCAGTTTCGAGATCGCCGAGACCACTGGCGCCACCGCAGCCGATCTGGGCGTGCTGGGGGAATTCTTCGCCGATTTTACCGGTGATGACCTCGACCCACAGTTGGTGGCTACGACAAACCTGAGCGACCTCAACAGCGGCAACGGCTTCCCCGGGGGTGAGATTGTCATTCATCAGGGTGACGCCACGCGCACATTGGATCTATCCGATCCGGGTCTGGTGACAGTGCAGGATCTCCTGGACAGAATCAACAACTGCGGGCTGGACATCACTGCTTCCGTCAACGCCGATGGGCGGGGCATACAAATCACCAACGACGACCCAACCCGGTCGCTGATCATCGAGGATGTCTCAGGTAGTCGTCTGACCAAAGACATGGGTATCTACGGTTCGGGAGATGTGATAGGGACTCTGATGGTGTTGTCCAATGCTCTGCATGCTAATGACCGTGAAGGGGTGGCGGATATTCTGGACAATTTGGATTTCTCGATCAGCCACCTATTGAATGCTCGGGCCAAGACGGGCGCGCGGGCCATGCGGCTGGAGATGACCGCCGCGCGCCTTCGGGATTCGGAGTTGGGCTATACCAGCCTCTTGTCCAACGTCGAAGATGCCGACATAAGTAAGCTAATAACGGATCTGGCTACTCTGGAGAACAATTACCAGGCTTCGCTGATGGCTGCGGCCAGGATCATTCAGCCGAGCCTGTTGAACTTCCTGAAGTAAGCCGTCACCAAGGATAGGATATATGATTATTGACAGTATCAGGTTTGGTCGGTTGGAGATTCCCGACGACAAAGTGATCACCATGAGACGCCCCATCCTCGGTTTCGAGCACTTGAGCAGATTCTGTTTGATCCAGCGTGAGGAGATGGCTCCGTTTTTCTGGTTGCACTCGATTGAGGACTCGGCCACAGCCTTCATCGTGCTGAATCCGGCGATTTTGCAGAAGGATTACTGCATCGAGGTCAATCCGAAGGAGATCGCAGAGTTGGAGGTCACCAATCTGGAGGCAGTCGAAACCTACGTGGTAGTGACGGTACCCGATGACCCCAGACAAATGTCCGCGAATCTGCAAGGTCCCATTCTGATTAACACCGACAACGGGTATGCCAAGCAACTGATCCTGGTCAATTCCGATTATAAGGTCAAGCACATGATTATGGACGAGATCAGTTCGCCGGCAGGCTCCACAACTGAAGAGCCGGAACTGGTTGAGATTTAGATCGGCCCGGCAACTCGAACAGCGCCGTCGCCCGGCCGGGTTGTCCAGATCATAATGACTCGGATCGCAGGCATAATGTGGCGCTCAACGTTGGATCGTTATGCCTAAAGCTAAGCAGAAAAACAGATCTCGTAATAATAGCGCACGCTGTCGTCGCACGCACCAGGAGGCAACCGCAGCAGCCGGCGATCCTCGGCTGGATCGTCTTCTGACGGCAGTACGCACTCACCCCGACGACATCCCAACCCGTCTTGACCTGGCCGAGCACTATTGGCGCAGCGATCAAACCCATAAAATCGCGGAAGCGTTGGAAGGTCTGGAGTCGCAATATCCATTCGCCGACAAGGCGACTCGGGGGAGATACAACATGCTGGCCGCCTTCGGCCA
Organism: bacterium; assembly: GCA_030605565.1. Taxonomy (GTDB): domain Bacteria; phylum Zixibacteria; class MSB-5A5; order GN15; family FEB-12; genus JAJRTA01. Next base: position 2,595 of record JAUWIB010000117.1, on the reverse strand, counting down.
TGCCCATCGCAATCAACCTGTCGAAGCAGAAAAGGCTGCCCGACGTGGTCTTGAAGAATTCCCGAACGCTCTGGACTTTCAGTTTGTGCTCGCCTTCGTGCATCTCTCTTTGCGCGAGTATGACCAGGTCATCGAGGCGGCGCGTGCCTTTATCGAGTCCTGCAAAAAGTCGGAGGGGCTTGCCCACGAACCGCCGTTTTGCAGTACGGCCGACAATATCGCGCAAGTCTACAACTTTCTGGGCGCTGCCTACGGCGAGACCAATAGGGTCAAAGAATCTGAGGAATACTACCGACTGTCCGTTGAAGCCGATCCGGGCGACCATCGACCCTATCTCAACCTGATAAGGTTGCTTCGCGGTGTCAACCGCCTTGACGAAGCGCAAGCCGTTACCGAACGCGGTCTGGCCGTATGCCGGCAGGTACAAGAGTTGCGGATGTTCAGCGCCTCGCACCTAAAAAAGGCCACCGTGTCGGCCTGTATGATGGTCAAGAACGAAGAAGAATTATTGCCCGAGGCCCTCGACTCAGTGCGCGACTGGGTTGATGAAATCATCGTTGTCGACACCGGCTCCACCGACAAGACTGTCGAGATCGCCGAATCATACGGCGCGACAATCTTCCATCAGGAATGGGAAGCCGATTTCTCCAAACATCGCAATTTCACGGTCGAACTGGCCAACAGTGAATGGGTTTTTGTCATTGATGCCGACGAGCGATTCAACCAGAGCGATGTTCCGCTGTTGATGAAACTGATCAACAGTCCGGAGAACGAGATCATATCCATCAACGTATTCAACCGTTACAGAGACAGCAATGACCTGGTAACCGGTTCGAATTCAGTTCGCTTCTGGCGGAAAAGTCTTGATCTGCGATATGAAGGTATCGTACACAACGCACTGGACATGCCGAATGATTCAGTGATTACTCGGGCTCCGATTAGCCTGGAACATGTCGGCTATGATCTGACGCCGGAGAAGATGGAAGCCAAATTCGACCGGACCATGGCTTTGCTCCAGACGCAACTTGATGAAAATCCCAGGAACGGTAACGCCTGGTTCAATGTAGCCCAATTGCTGCGAGGACAATTAAAGGAGGACTCTCATGAACTTGCAGGCGAAGCCCTTGATGCGGCAAAGCGAGCTGTTGAGTATACTGACCCGGAGGTGATGAGGGAGCGTGGAGCCCATGTGATGGCGCTCAACCATGTGGCCTGGATCGCGAATCTGCAAAGGGACTATCGGACGGCAGAAGAATATGCTCTGAAAGCCCTTAAACTCAAGCCGGATTACCTTGATCCGCTGATGCTTCTGGGTAATATCCAGAGCTCTCTAAAGAACCACTCCAGGGCGATTGAAGCGTGGCAGAAATACCTTGAGGTACAAGCAACCTATGATGAGCATCTGGAAACCCTGTCTTTGATCCTCTACCACGCCGACAGTCGGGCAACAGTTTATTATCGTATGGGAATGGCCTGGGAAATCCAGGAGAATATGGAGAAAGCCAGGGATTGTTACCAGCGGGCGTTAGAACACGCTCCCGGTTATCCCGATGCGACGTTGCGGCTGGGTCGACTCTATCTGGCAGAGAACAAACTTGCTGAGGCCGAGAACCTCTTCAAGGCGCAACAAGACAGTTCACAACCATCGGCCATGGCGGTGGCCGGATTGGGCCATATCAACGCCGTCAGAGGGAATCTGAAACAGGCAGAAGAATACTACCAGTTGGCCGTCGAGATGGCTCCCGATGATCTTACCATTCTTACCGATAGCGGTCTGTTCTATATGGAAAACGGGAATTGTGCAAAGGCAATAGAACATCTGGAAAGAACTTTGTCAATCGATGAGGACCAAACATCGATAAGAAAACACCTGGCCGAATTGTATTTTAGCCAGGGGCGCTATGAAGAAGCCGGCCAACTGCTGGGTCAGATTATCGAGACCGATGGAGAAGAGGCTGACTTGCTGAACGATTTGGGTAATTGCTTTTTCAAACAGGGGATATATGAAACAGCCGAAAGTTATTACCGTGAAGCGTCTGAATATCCGGATCCCCCAACTTGTCTGTTTCGTAACCTGGGACTGACCCAGGCACGGTTAAATCGTCCGGTAGAAGCAATTGCGTCATTGGAGAAATATCTCGATCTGGAACCGGGCGAAGCCCAAATTGCCTTTAGCATCGGTGATCTGAAATTGCAAACGGGTGATTACACGGGTGCTCTGGCGAGTTTTGAGCAAGTGATGCAATCGAATCCTATGGATGTTCTTGCCCTGTTCAAGCTGGCCGAGTGCTACCGCCTTATGGGACATAGGGATTCGGCAGTGCTGGGCTATCAGCGAGTACTCCAGTTGGAACCGGAATTCACCCCCGCGCGTGAAAAACTGGAGCAGATGGCAACCTCAACAACGACTTAGTATTATAGGTCAGGAGCGAGGCTGCCCTGAGCGGACAGGCCGTGTCATAATCGTTGTCACGTTTGATCCAGGTGGTGTTTTCGGACGTTGCTTTCGTTGTAGTCTGCTAGAATCGTCGTCTGATCGGTCAATATGTCCATGATCTTACAAATATCGGTGTTATTTCGCAAGAAAAGACACCA
>JAUWIB010000028.1 GCA_030605565.1 bacterium | reverse complement strand
AAATAACACCGATATTTGTAAGATCATGGACATATTGACCGATCAGACGACGATTTGAACGGAAAAAAACGTTACTAACGAAAACGCCCTACGATACCACAACTCTGTACGACGGCAATGTAGATTATGACACAGCCTGGGAGTCGAAGGATGACGGATGTCGAGACCTCGCCCTTCGACTGCGCTCAGGACGATCCCTTCGGGCCAGGGGTTTCGACCTACAAGAATGGTGGCCATTGGCTGGTCCTTTATTGATGGTTGTGCAGGCGCATTTTGACTGGAATTAGTACCCTTTTTGTGTGGGGGCGGAAGTGGCAAGCCACTTTTTTGCGCTTTGATTCCCACCATAAATGGTGGGCCACCGGCCACAAAATAAAATCGCTACTATAAAACTACAAGCAGATGTAAATTTGCACAGTGCCCATCTGATGACTTGTTTGGGCAGATTCTCAAAAGGAAGGATCGATTGAAAGTAGCCGTAGTATACAACTGTGACAGCCAGCGGGTCATCAACCTCTTTGGCATGCCCAATCAGGAGAAGATAGGCATGGAGATCATCGACCGCATTGCGGCCGGGCTAAGGAAGGGCGGACATCAGATAAAAGCGATCGAGGGAGATAAGGATCTTGTCAACAATCTTGAACACTTTATGCCTCGTGTGGTAAAGGGTGAATTGCCGGGTCTTGTCTTTAACGTTTCATACGGAATCCAGGGTCAGGCTCGCTATACTCACGTCCCCAGTATCCTGGAAATGGTTGGAGTACCATACGTTGGGTCAGGTCCTCTCGCCCATTCTCTCGCATTAGACAAGGTCGTAGCTAAAATGATCTTCGAGCAGCATGGCATTCCAACACCTGAGTTCACTGTCATGGACAACCCTAACGCGTCAGCACCTGATATTCCGTACCCCTTAATCGTAAAACCAAAAAACGAAGCGGTGTCGTTCGGTATCCGAATTGTGCACAATGAAGAGGAATTAAGGGAAGGTGTTACCGCGATTATCGAGGAGTTCAAACAGCCGGCGCTGGTAGAACGATACATTGAGGGACGGGAAATTAATGTCGGTTTGATTGGAAACAACCCACCAGAAACACTTCCTCCCGTTGAGCTCATCTTCGGAAAGACCGGCCCTGCCATCTATACCTACGAAGATAAAAAGCGCATGTCAGAGAGAGAAGTCTCGTGGGAATGCCCGGCGAATCTGCCCGAAGATGTACTTGAGCGTGCTACCAATATCGCAAGACGCGCTTTTGTTACGCTAGGCTGTTACGATTGCGCCAGGGTAGATATGCGCCTTGATTCAGATGGCAACTTATTTGTGTTGGAAGTGAATAGCCTTCCAAGCATGGGCGAGCATGGATCGTTTACAATCGCAGCTGAGCGCGCAGGACTTGACTTTGACAAGCTCGTGTGTCGGCTAGTGGATGTTGCCTCGGCTCGTTATTTCGGCACACCTTCGCCGCCCGATATAGCACGACCCAAGGACATCGGCCAGAAGGTTTTTTCATATCTTATAGAACGACGCGACAGTCTCGAACGACAGGTAGAGCGTTGGTGTCGTCTTTCCAGTCGAACGTCAGACCCTACCGGGATGAGGGAAGCCACGCAGGTTATCAACAAGTTCGCCACTGAAATGGGGCTATCTGTAGTCGATCAATTCTCCGATGACAGGATGATATGGACCTGGCAAACTAAGGCGGGCGTAGACAATGGCGTTCTTTTATTGGCCCATTTGGATGTTCCCGTGGATTTACAGGCGCCCTCAGTTGCCTTCAGGCGCGACCCGGAATGGCTATATGGTGAAGGTGTAGGGACATCACGGGCGCCTATCGTATGTATGCAATTCGCGTTTCGTGCGCTCAAAAACGTTCGAAAACTGAAGAACATCCCGCTCGGATTACTGCTGTATACTGACGAAGGACGGGAATGTCGATACAGCAGCAAGCTTATTCGGGACGCCGTTGCAAGAGCCGGCCAGGTCTTGATTCTTCGCCCTGGAAATCTCGACAACAGTGTCATCACCCAGAGACGTGGATGGCGAAAGTACCTTTTTACAGTTAGGGGTGAGCCGCGGAGGCTCGGTAAGATTTACAAGAAGCGAGGGGTCTTAAGATGGGCAACTGATTGCCTAGACGATTTCGCCAAACTGACATCAAGAGAGAAACGCGTTGCTGTTGCTGCAAGTGAGCTCAAAACGGAATCCTATCCTCAAATGCTTCCACATCGTGCCGTAGCGAATATCTTTGTCAGCTACCTCAATCTGAAAGACGCCGATGCTGTAGAAGCGTCGATGCTGAATACAATCAAAACCAGAGAGTTCAAGTGCGTACTTGAACTTGTATCGGAACGCCCTCCTCTGAAGAAGTCGAAGAAGAGCGAAGCGCTATATCGACAACTCAAGGATGTTGCCGACCGATGGGAGATTCCTCTGGCTCGAGAGTCTTCATTATCACCGTCCGTGGGCGGCCTTGTTCCGGCAAAGATACCAGCAATCTGTGGCATTGGACCGGTGGCACGCGATGTGGATACGCCTCAGGAAAGCGTTTTGAGGATTAGTTTAATGCAGAGAACGTTATTGCTGGCCCAGTATTTAGCCAGTAAGGCAAGGAACAATAGGGAACGACACAACGACCGGAAGGAGTGAAGCGGTCAGATAGTACTGTATGACCAGTTTTTATTACAACTTACGCCCCGGTCTAACCTTGGGCAGAAACTACTACATAGTCGACTTCCTGGGAGCCGGCTGGGAAGGTGAAGTCTACAAAGTTGAAGAGCGCCGCACCGGCGTTCTGAGAGCGGCGAAGATATTCTATGAGGGACGTAGACTCTCAAAACAGCAGATGCAGCGATACGCCAGGAAACTCCACAGACTGAGGCGATGTCCCATCATTACGCAGTATCATCACCGGGATGTAGCGCGAGTGGGTCGGGAGACAGTTGAAATCCTCGTATCTGATCTCGCAGACGGCGAAATGTTGTCCTCGTTTCTGGAGCAACAGCCGAAGAAGCGACTAACAGCATTTGAGTCACTGCACCTGTTTCATGCTCTGGTTGTAGGCATGGAACCAATACATTACTTGGGTGAGTACCATGGTGACATTCACTCTGACAATGTGCTTGTGAAAAGAGTTGGCCTCGGCTTTGAAGTGCGTCTTCTCGATTTCTTCAATCTGGGTAGACCTACTCGTGAGAAAATCCAGCATGATGTGTTCGATCTCGTATCCCTACTGTATGAAATCATCGGTGGGCAGAACGGATACTCACGCGCTGGTACCGAGATTCGTCAGATCGTTAACGGTAGAAAACACACCCTTATAAGGCGGAAATTCAAAACAGCAGGGCAACTCCGTACCACATTGGAGAATATGGAATGGTAGCGTCAGGACCACAGGGGTCCTGACCTACTGGAATATGCCGGGTGAACTGGTAGACCGCGCCGTCTGAGGTGAACCACATAGTTGCGCCACCGGCGTTGGCGCGGAAGGATACTTGGTCATCCCATTGCCCCTGGTTTTCGGTAAAGGCAAGGGGCATTGATGTGAGGTTGCGGGTGACTTCTACGGATTGAGGGGTTGTTGCTGATCCGGTGGCGGCCAACAGGACAATACTGAGAATGAAGATAGCGATAGTGATGCGTCTCATGATTCCTCCGTGGCAAGGTCTTCGCAAAGATAGGAACCCGCCCTGACGAGTTTTATAGCACAGGGGCAATATACGACGGATGGACCCGTATTTCAAGGCTTTTCAGCCCTGATTCATACTTCGACTGCGCTCAGCATGACACGACTGAACCCACCTGCCCATAAATGGGTCTCATGCGCAGGGCTTTAGGTGGGGTACCAAGACTTTTTACTCCCCCAGCTCCCAATCTGGCGCCCTACCCTCAACACCCCCATCCGTTCCTCAAGGCTCCACTGAGAAGTGCCGATAAAATGGATAGGTATTTCTGTGATCGTTAAGCGGCAGGAAGGTCCCTATGGCGGAACGAAGGAAACGAAAGAGAAACCCGGCGGACGACTACTACGCGGTTCTCGACCGAGATTCAAATGGCATCGTAGGCGGGCTGGCCAACATCACAACATCAGGGCTCATGTTGATAACCAAGAAACCTGTCAAAGCGTTCAGCATCCATCGCTACATGGTAGAATTGCCGGAACCGATTCTTGAATGCGATCAGGTTGCTTTTGACGCCGAGTGTCGATGGTGCCAGGCAAACAGGGCTACGGGCTGGTACGAGTCCGGACACGAGTTGAAGAACGTCTCTGACGAAGACATGAAGATCATCACCCACTTGACGCAGCGGTTGATGATGCACGCAATGGTGGAGGAAGAACACCATAAGGGCGCCACGGCCGTTGATGCCTGAGTTCTGAGGGTGCTCTACATCCCCTCGCCGGTTGCAATGGGGATGGTGAAAACAACCGGCCTAATGAAGACATCCGGGATCATCGATCAATACTGTGCACGTGCTCTGTGAACCGTAATCCAGCCGGAGGGTCCTTATGACAGAACAACGAAAACACCAAAGGCATCATACAGAAGACTACCTGATGGTATTCGACCGAGAATCTGATAAGCATATCGGAGGGCTGGCCAACCTGTCATCCGAAGGAGCTATGTTCGTCACCCAGGAACCTGTCCAGACGTTGACTGCCTTCCGCTGTCGAGTAGAGTTAACGCAACCGATCATGGACCACAACGAGGTTATATTCAATACTGAATGCCGTTGGTGTAGAAAGAACGTAAAGACAGGTTGGTGGGAATCCGGTTATGCGTTAAAGAATGTCTCCAAAGAAAACGAAGAATTGCTTTCCTATTTGGTTCTTAGGTTCAGGCTCGGAGAATGGGAAATCCCCGGCGGCGGTGAGGTCAGGACGGTTTCCATGAAAAACCGACGGAATCTCCCAAGATTCGTGGCCAAGGACTTCTTTCCTGTCCGCAACCAGCGCACTTCCCGACACATCGGTGGGTTGGCGAATCTGACGATGGAGGGCGCCATGTTGACCACTCTGGAGCCAGTTGAAAAAGGCAGTATGCTCCATTGCAGGGCGGAACTACCGAAGAAGATTTTCCAGCGCGATTATCTTGTATTTGATGCCGAGTGCATGTGGTGTAAGAAAAACGAGGACAAAGGCTGGTACGAGTCAGGATACAGACTGAAGAATCTGTCGGAACAGGATGCTGTTATCATCATGCATCTTATTATCCACTTCCTGGACGAGCAGCAGACCGAGGAAAGAGTCTGCGTGGCGCCGTAAACAAAGACTTCCGTGCTCTCAGACGCGCGGGCATTAAGGACTTTACTTTTCAGGATTTGCATCATACATTCGCCTCGCACTTAGGTATGGCAAGTGGTTGTTTGCCAGGGCGTGCCGGAGTGGTGAAATTGGTAGACGCAGGGGACTCAAAATCCCCCGGTAGCAATACCATGCCGGTTCGATTCCGGCCTCCGGCACCACAAGCAAGCCTGTTTTTCGGCCTTCGGCCGCCTCGCCCTTAAGGGTACCGTGATTTCAGCGTGCGGTCCTCCGGCACCACAAGCTGGTTCTACAGACTTCAATTGCCTTGGATAATCCGGCGTCATCAGCTATATTCATAAGAACATAGATTATTCTCGAATGAGGTATTTCATGCGAACCAAACCAACTCATGCCCTTCTAATAGCCTTTGTATTGGCCGCGGTGCTCTTGACTGCTGCCGTGGCTGATGAAAAGAAACTCCCCGATCCACCCTCCTATTTTGACCTGCGAAATGTCAGCGGTCACAACTATGTAACATCGGTCAAAAACCAGACGGGCGGTACCTGCTGGACACACGGAGCCATGGCCGCCATGGAAGGTAACCTCCTGATGACCGGCATCTGGGCGGCAGCCGGAGAATCAGGCGAACCGAACCTGGCCGAATATCATCTCGACTGGTGGAACGGTTTCAATACGCATTGCAATGACGACGCCCCCGGCAGCGGCGGACTCATCCCCCATGAAGGGGGCGACTACCGCGTGACAGAGGCTTATATGTCGCGCGGCGAGGGGGCGGTGCGGGACATAGATGGACAGTCGTATGACGTCCCACCGGACAGATCGAATCCCGATTGGCACTACTACTATCCTCGCGACATCGAGTGGTTTAACGCCGGGGCGGACCTCAGTAATATCAACATCATTAAACAGAAGATCATGACTGAAGGTGTTATGGGCACTTGTCTCTGTGTCGGCGGCTTTATGGTTAACTACGTACAGTACCAGCCGTCGTATACTGACGACGAACCGAATCATGCCGTCGCCATCATTGGATGGGACGACAGCAAGACATCGCATGCACCATATCCCGGCGCCTGGCTGGTCAAGAACAGTTGGGGTACCGGTTGGGGTTACAACGGTTACTTCTGGATTTCATATTACGACAAACACGCCGGTCACCATCCGGAAATGGGCGCAGTCTCGTTCCAGAATGTGGAGCCGATGGCTTACGATAAAGTGCTCTACCATGACTATCACGGCTGGCGTGATACTATGACCGATGTAAGCGAGGCGTTCAATGCCTTTGAGATAAGCGATGGCGGCCTTCTGCATGCGGTGAGTTTCATCACGGCTGTAGATGACGTGGATTACACTGTCCGGATATACGGCGGATTTGAGGGTGGGGAACTGGTCAACGAATTGTCGACAATGTCCGGACATTACGATTACAGCGGGTTGCACACCGTCGACCTGCCCTCCTCCCTGGTCATGCCGGGGGCGCAATTGTATTTCTACCTCTCGCTATCCTCCGGCGGGCACGCCTTCGACCGAACATCGGACGTGCCGGTCCTGCTGGGCGCGTCGTATCGCACCACCGTGATCTCGCACTCCGATCCGGGACAGAGCTATTACCTCAATACTGGTGACTGGGTCGATCTCTTTCTTGACGACGCCTCGGCCAACTTCTGCATCAAAGGTTTGACCGAGGTCGTTCTTTCGTTCGACGTCGATACCACCTGGGGTTGGCCGCCGTTGGATGTCAATTTCGAGGCCAATTCCGAATTGAACGTCGACTCATGGACCTGGGATTTCGGTGATGGTGACTCGGCTTTCATCCAATCCCCCTTGCATACCTATGAGGAACCGGGACTATTCGATGTCGTAGTACAGATTGACGCTCAGGGGGACATTTACCCGGCCACCCGACGGCGCTGCATTGCGGTCCTCGCGGACACCATGACAGGGAGCAGCCTCTACCCGGCAAACCCGAACCTGCCGATGGAGATTGTCGTAACCGGCAATAACACTATTCCGGTCAGAAAGATAACTATACCGGTCGAGTACTCAGGTACTCTCAGTGTTGTACTTGACTCTTTCTCGAGCGCCGGCTGCCGTACCGAGTACTTCGAAGAAGTTTCCATGAGCCATTACTCGCCGGCAACCAAACGCTCTACTATTGAACTGCAAACATCGGTCTCCCACACCTCACCCGATCTGGAACCGGGTGACGGTCCCCTGCTGCGGTTGTTCTTCAGCCTCGACGGCAGCGCCACCCTGGGAGAGGAGGTTACCATCGCCCTGGATGGCTACACCTCGGGCACGTTGAGCCGCCTGCCGAACTTCGAGGGTGAAATGGCCGCTTACGCGCCCGTGACTGTGGACGGTTGTATTGTATACCGTGACTGCTGTCAGGGATTCCGCGGTAACGTTGACGCCGACCTGGACGACCGCATAGACATCAGTGACCTGGTCTACCTGGTTGATTACATGTTCTCAGACGGTCCCGAGCCGACCTGCTGGAAGGAAGCCAACGTGAACGGCGATCTCATGGGCGATCTGCTGGAGCAAGTGGACATCAATGACCTGGTCTACCTGGTCGACTACATGTTCACCTTCGGTCCCGAGCCGCCGGCCTGTCCGTAGTCTTGTAGGGTAGGTTTGTCTTCAAACCTGCCGACAAAGGCGGGCCTTCGGCGAGACGGACCCACCCTGCGGATCTGCGCCTGATATCGTACGGGATGATAGGTCGATAGCTAATCATCGAGCGGCTCGGGGAAACTCGGTATCTCGTCGGGACGATGCTTAACCATATCCGGCGTTTCATCGGTCGGCGGAACGATCAACTCGTGTCCAAGTATAGCTACAGCGCAACTGTTGAGCGCATCGAGTAATTCTCTCTGGCGAAAGGTCTGCGCCCACAGCGTGTGCTTGGCCTTCAGCGCGTCATTGAAGTGACCGGCATAGCTATTTTCAACTACCTGCTGGAAACGGTACTCGTCCTCTTTCCAGTTGACGAAGACACTGATGAAGTAGACACCACGACTATGCGGGTCGAGCGATTCGAGAATGGCTAACAGGTAACGATTCGCTTTGGTGTTGAGGCGGACAGCGAGGCGCATACGCGTTCCTGAGGTCAACTCATTATCGCCGGGGTCCGCCGGAAACTCCTGTACCAGATCGGCCCAGTCATTACTGTCGGGATTGTCCGGTCGGTTCCATCGGCTCAGCCATTTCAGCAGAACGGTCTTTGTCCCCGCAACATCCAGCAGCGGCTCCTTTTGGAGGAGTTCCTTTTTGACAGCGGACTTGACGGCTTTCGATAACGGCATGATAGATCAATACTCCAGACTCCGGTCCTGGTGGGATCGGGATTTCCTATAGACTATTATCGACAGTGTTGGCGCCGGATTGACCCATGATGGCCGACTACACCCCGGCAGGGGTTTGTTGAAAAAGTCACCATAGATAGTTACGGCGGATCTTGTCCGCCGGGGCGGATGTGACCTGCCGCCCACTGAAAGGCAACTCCAACAGAGGGGCAGATGTGGACATCTGTCGCCCACAGGTGTGAAACGGGATCAAAACCCGACACGACCGGGCACGTGGCTTATCTGCATTTCCCGATTAGCCGGGTCCCGTCGGCAGTGTTTGTTTGCAACCGTAGAACAAGTCATCTCCCCAAACCGACATTCGGCGGGCAATCGACGATCGTCGGCAGCCAACTCGCACCAAGTTGTGGATCATGGTGGAAGGGTGACTGTAGGGACAGACTTTCATGCAGAGGCCACAGTCGGTGCCGATAGCACGCCAGTAACGGATACATTTCTCGACGTTGAGCGACCACTTCTCGACACCACGGACCAGCCTTCGGCCACCGACCGGAATGGCGCCCGAGGGACAGTTAATGGCACACTTTAGACATTGCTCGCAAAAGTCCTGCACACCGAAGGTTATAGGTCGGTCCGGCAGTAACGGCATGTCGGTGGTGACGGCCCCAAGGCGAATCCGGGCGCCATATTTTGGTGAAATCAAGTAGCCCATCCGACCCAGTTCACCCAGTCCGGCATCGTGAGCCACCGGCGGCAGCATGATCTGGTAGTTGCTGCCGGCGATATGGGCGCGCGCCGCATATCCACGCTCGCGAATTCGTTTGGCCAGAGCCACTGAAATCTCCCCGGCGCGCAGGTACTGTTTGGCGGTCTCGCGCGTGATTGGCAGGCGCGGCGCTTGTTCCACTTCATGGTAATCCATTTCGAGCGCAAACACGATTGCATATCGATGGTTATTGACAATCGCCTGACCCCACGGCTCCGGGCCGCGCCCAACGTGCGAGTAGACAAACATCGGGTTAAGTTCAGCGATGCCGACAACGTCAGCGCCCATCTTCAGGACTTCGGCCTTGATTGTGGCCGTTGCGTCAGCAGCATCAAACGCTTCCCTGCGCGGCGAAGTCTGTCCATCTACTTGAGTAGCCAGCGCGACGATCTTGTCAAACACGGCATCTATCGGGTCGGCGGCTTGTTTGTCATAGTACCTCCCCCCTGGTTCGAGCAATTCGGGCAGACGGCGCATCCGGTCGTCGGCTGCTTTGTGTTTGGGATGGGCAGCGTAGTACGTTTTGTAATGCTCGGTTCCCGGCTGGTACTCTTCTCGAGAGAACATCACCTCACGTTCATCAACCTGTTCGCTGATGCGACCGATTTTGAGGGCTTGGGATGATCCGAACGGCAAGAAAAAGACGAGGCCGCCCAGCAGCACCAGTACCGGAAGCGTCAGCAGCCATAGAGATTCGGACGCCAACAGAGCATACCAACCGTACCAACCCGCGGCGACAAGAACGCAAGCCAACGAACTGAGCAACACAGCCCGCCCCTTCCGCTCAATGGTCGAACTGACGGCCAGAACAACCAGAAACCCCTCGACCAGCATTCCGACGACAAGACAAACCAGTTCGGCAAGACTCATGTAAAGTTCACTCCCGCTGTCATTTGATGAAGGTACGGCATGACACCACGCGACGCAACCGACATGATGAGGCCCTGTCTTGCACCTCTTTTCGCAACCAGCCGCTTGTGCCATCTGACTGTAACTGTTACCTTTTGGCTCAACTTTGCCGGAGAGACCGTGTCCGGCGAGCATACGTCGACCCGATTTGTGATTGGGTCAAAATCGGGAAAGAAGGTTTGGCGCTTGGGCGCATTTGAACCACACTTTGGAGAAATACTCGCGCTGCTTTGCGCCGTGACCTGGGCGGGGGCGGTCATCCTGTTCAAGAAAAGCGGCGAAGCGGTTCACCCCATCGGGTTGAATCTGTTCAAGAATACTCTGGCCGTTGTCTTGTTCCTCCCCACCATGTGGATCCTAGGCGGAACGTTATGGCGGGCCGCACCGCTTGACGAGTACGGTTTGCTTCTCATCAGCGGCGCACTCGGCATCGGACTGGCTGATACCTGCTATTTCAAAAGCCTCAACATCATCGGGGCAGGGATGATATCCATCGTCGGCTGCCTCTACAGTCCATTCATTATAGCCCTGTCCATGGTATTCCTCGGCGAGAGTCTCAGTTGGTGGCAGCTTGTCGGAGCTTTCATCATTGTGTCGGCGGTGCTGGCTGCAACTCTCGAACGCCGCGCAAAATACCTCGACCGTCGTACTCTTATCAAGGGTTTTCTCTGGGGCATCATGGCTGAGGCCGCCAACGCCTGTTCGATTGTCATGATTAAGCCGTTGTTGGATCGTTCTCCCCTGCTCTGGGTCACCGAGGTGCGACTGATCGGCGGCGCGGCGATACTACTGTTGGTCTTGCTGGTACACCCGGCGCGCCGAGCGATTGTTTGCTCGGTGCGATCGCGTCAACGATGGGTTTTCACTCTCAGCGGCTCGCTCATGGGGGGCTATCTGGCCATGGTCTTATGGCTGGGGGGCATGAAATACACTATGGCATCGGTGGCCTCGGCACTTAATCAGACAGCAAGCATTTTCATGTTCGTCTTCGCGGCGTTCTTCCTGAAAGAACCGCTCACGAAATACCGCCTGATCGGCATCGCCCTGGCTGTTGGCGGCGTGATGCTGATGACGTTTGGGTAAGGCTCGTCTTCAGCAGGGCGGGATCCCTGTGATCCCGCCATAACAGTTTAGTAGGGCGGAACCCTCTTAGCGGTTCCGCCATCAATAACCGGCAGAACCAGAAGCGGTTCTGCCCTACAAGACTATTTCAACAGCATCATCTTCTTTGTCTCGGCGAACTCCGGCGTCTCGATCCGGTAGAAATACACACCACTGGCAACGGCACTGCCGTCCCATTCACAAGCATGCACACCCGCCTCGTAGAACCCGTCGGCGACGGTCGTGACCCTCTGCCCCATGACGTTGTAAACCTCGAGCGACACATGACTCGCGACCGGCAAACTGAACGATATCGTCGTCACCGGATTGAACGGGTTGGGGTAGTTGTTGACTCCAGAGATAAAGAGAACGTCGTCCCCACCGACATCAGCCATCGGCAGATTGTCACCGAGAATGACGACACAGTCGACGCCCTCGAACGGCGTGCCGTCAAGAAGCTGCCCACCGATGGTCAGCGGAATGACATCGCCGTCGTACACTTCACCGAGCACCGCGATGATATCATCCCGGTAGAATTTCGCCGTCCAGTCGACAAATCCGTCCGGACCGTCGGTGTTGCACTCGCACTCTTCGGCATCGTCACCGACCGGTGTCGAGACATCTTCGTAGTGCCACCGCACAACCGGGACACCCTCGAACACAACGGTCGTCGCATCGATCTGCGCTACATCGAACTCGGCCGTACCCAGGATCGCGACGGGCAGCACGGCTTTCTTCCCGCGGTTGCCCCCACCACCGGCCGCCATAGTGCTACCACCGTCCATCCTGCCGTGTTTGATATTCAGCGGATTCGGGCACGACCCGGGTTTGATGTCGAGGTGGACGGCCATTGCTTGACTTCCAGGGATTCGCATTTTATACACATTTCTGAGGCCATCCCTATCTGAATGGAATAGCAACCAGTCACCGTTAGGTGATGCATGGGGCTGCAGATCATCTGCAGGATGATTCGTAAGATTTGTCTGGCAACTACCATCAGCATTCATAACGTAGATTTCTTCATTCCCGTCACGATTAGACATAAACGCAATACGTCCGTCAGGCAACCAGCATGGCCAGTCGTCCGTATAGGGATTATTGGAGATATTCGTTTGGCCACTACTATCGCTACTCATAACGTATACCTCATAATTCCCATCGCGATCTGACACAAAGCAAATACTATCCCCATCAGGAGACCAGGAAGCATTGCCATCGGCGACACCGTTATAGGTTAATTGTGTCAATCCAGTCCCGTCTGAGTTGATAGTATATACTTCCCAATCCCCATCACGGCTCGACGAAAACATCAGTTTTGTTCCATCTGGCGAACACATTGGCACATCTTCCCAAGCGGGATGTTCTATGGATGGCACAACATGAACATTGCTTCCATCGGAATCCATTGCCCAAATATCATGGTTACCTGTCCTGGTAGAAACAAATACGATACTATCGCCATCCGGATACCACGAGGCTATCTTATCATAGGCCGCATGGAACGTGAGTCTTGTTTGGTCGGTGCCATCTGCAAACATGCTGTAGATTTCGTGATTGCTATCTCTAATACTAGTAAAGACAATCCGAGTTTCATCGAAAGACCATCGAGCAGTATAACCTCCCAATGACGTCAACTGTACTAAGTCATTATTACTTTCAGATAGCTCAATGGAAAGATCGGCAGCGTAAGTGGGCTGCAAGCCTTCAGCCAAGCTGGCACTCGTTAAGACAATACCGATAACCAGGCAAGTGATAATTGCGCTTATCAGTTTCATAATCCTTCTCTCCTTTGGTCCTTTAGTAGTCGCGGTTTATCGTTGATCCCGTTGTTCGTTCGCGCGGTTGCAATTGCGCGGATTGTGTTGCGTAGAACGACTCTTACCTGAACACTTGTTCATTCTGACTCCTTTTCGTTTTGCCTGTCTCGTTTCTGCTTTCAGCGTCAGGACCACAGGGGTCCTGACCTACGGGAACTCGTCGGGTGAATTGATAGTAAGCGCCGTCGGATGTGAACCACATAGTTGCACCCCCGGCGTTGGCGCGAAACAGTACCCGTTCGTCCCACTGCCCCTGGTTCTCGGTGAAAGCCAGCGGCATTGATGCAATATTGCGCGTGACGGTGACAGATTCGTTCGCCAGTACAGCCGAAGCACATAGCATCACTACTGCCGGCAGCACCCATAGAGTCTTTGAAAGGTTGGACATCGTCGTCCTCCTTGGGTGATCGGATCACCTGCGTTTGCAAATGTTTAGAACACATCCCAAAATAGACAATCACGACCAGCTTGTCAAGGCGAGAGTGGCCAATCAGGCTACCACAGAGTTGACCGGGCGGCAGATGTGGGTGTCTGCCAAGCACAGGGTCGGTAAGTCCGGAACTGGATGCCGGATCAAGTCCGGCATGACAGGCAAGCCTGTTTTTCGCGCTCCGCGCGCCGGGAACATATTTGAAAGTTGCATTGGCCCGCGCCATTGGTCTTTTTGGAATCATATTGTGAACACGTGCTCATACAAAGGTGAACGTCATGCTGAGTAACATAAGAGACTGGCTGGTTGGACAGGGGATTCCCGATGAATGGGCCGGCGCCCTCGGTTGGCTTGCGTTGGCAGTAGCGGTGATCATCGCCGCCTGGCTGGCCCATTTCGCAGCCCGTCGCATTCTGCTGGCGGCGGTGTCGTACGTTGTGAAGAGAAGTCGCACGCGATGGGATGATGTCCTGTTGGAACACCGCTTTTTCTCGCGTCTGTCGCACTTAGCCCCGGCGCTGGTTATCTATTACGCCGCTTACTTGTTCCCGTCCATGATGGACGCTATCCAGCGCTTCTCCACCGTCTACATGGTTCTGGCCGGGTTGCTGGTAGTGAACGCTTTTCTCAACGCGGCGGTCGATATCTACAGATCACTCGAGGGTGCGAGACACCGCCCCATCAAGGGATACGTTCAGGTGGCCAAAATCATTGTCTTCGTCTTTGTCGGCATCTACGCCGTGGCCATGCTGCTGGATCGAGATCCCACCGGCATCCTGACCGGCCTGGGCGCTATGACGGCGGTGCTGATTCTGGTGTTCAAGGATTCGATTCTCGGGTTCGTAGCCAGCCTGCAACTTTCGATGAACGACATGGTGCGCATCGGCGACTGGATCGAGATGCCCAAGTACGGCGCTGACGGCGACGTGATCGACGTTTCCCTGCACACCGTCAAGGTACAGAACTGGAACAAAACCATTTCCACCATTCCTGCCTACGCCTTGATTTCCGACTCGTTCAAGAACTGGCGCGGAATGGATGAATCGGGCGGTCGACGCATCAAGCGCGCCATCCATATCGACATGAACAGTATTCGCTTTTGCGACGCCGCCATGCTGGCCCGCTTTGAGCGGTTCCAGTTGATCACGGACTTCCTCGCATCCAGACGCAAGGATATCGCCGAGTACAACACCGCACAGGGTATCGACACTTCGGAGATCATCAACGGTCGCAACCTGACCAATATCGGGATGTTTCGCGCCTACATCATGGCCTATCTGCACGCGCATCCGAAGATCCATCAGGAGATGACTTTCCTGATCCGGCAACTGCCGCCCGGCGAGCACGGCCTGCCGATCGAGATCTACGTGTTTTCAAACGATCAGGACTGGATAGCTTATGAAGGGATACAGTCGGACATTTTTGACCACTTGCTGGCGGTGGTTCCGATGTTCGGTTTGCGAGTATTCCAACGCCCGTCGGGCGCCGACTTACAGGCGCTGGCAGGGAGAGTCTGACAACCGTTATGACACAGGACTTCCTCCAGCCGAAGGTTATCATAAATCTATGGAACCATGAGTAGTCGGCTGTGGTTTAAGGGACGACAACACTGATATGACATTCTTGTGAAGCCCGTTGGCGATCCTCCTCCCGCGCCGGCGGGCTCCTCCTTATTGCAATCCATAAGCAGGTTGCGCAACATCTTACCTCATCCCCAGTTTGCCGCATCACCTAATGTTATGGTTCACCCAACCGAGAGATCCGGTTCTGCCGGATGCTATGGCTGAGTCTCTGATCCGTAAAAAAGACTTGTTAAATCCAATATCTTCCGTATTTTCATGTGCAAGTTAGTTAACAGGCCAGTCTCCCGGCCGTTGATAGGCAGCCAACTACATCTCGGAGGTTGATACACCATGATGGTTACGTTAAGCAAACTCCTGATACTTGCTCTGGGGGGATTACTGATAATGGGGGTCGGCGGTGACGTTTCGGCAGCCAATGACGTCGAGGTTTTCGTCGACTTTGACGGCGACGATTCCTACGACATCACCGTCCGCATCGGCAACGAAGTCCCCGCCAACACCGGGCCGGCCGCTACGGCTGTCGATGCCGGTCCTCATGCCGGGATTGACGGTGAGGAGTATGAATTCGAATCTACCACTACTGATCCCGACGCCGACGAACTGTACTACCAGTGGAATTGGGGCGACCGCGGAGGTATCAGCGAGTGGATGGGTCCCTATGCCTCAGGTGAAACCTGCACCGCTTCTCATTCCTGGCCGGAAGGCGACTTTGACATCAAGGTCAGGGCCAAGGATGATTGGGAGGCCGAAACAGAATGGTCCGCGGCCTACTCCATACACCTCCAGTGCTGTGTCGTGCGCGGCAATGTTGACGATGATCCCTCGGGAGGGATCGATATCGCAGACCTTGTCATGCTGGTTGACTACATGTTTTCCGGTGGTCCGCCGCCTCCGAGTTGCATTCCGTGAGTTGATCGGATAGTTACGTAATCACAGACCGCTCCTGTTGGTTAGGAGCGGTCTTTTTGTCGTAAGGAACGATGCTCCGTCGGACTCCATTATCTCACGTGCAACTATAATAATGCTTGCCTGTTTACCCGCTGTTGATTACCTCTTACTCTCATGGCAGCGTAAGACATAGAGAACGGTCGCGGCGGAAATCGGTCAGTAACATGACCTCAAACCGAAATAGGGCATGACACCCATGAATAGTAGAATGCGATTCGACATCGCCGATCAACGGATCAGCTACAACGGGATGCGCGAGGTACAAGAATTTGTGGCCGATCGCGTCACTGAGTTCAACCACCGTCATCACACGGTTCTGCGGAATTACGAATTGGAGCTTGGCGAGGCCCGGATCTCGGTCCTCAGCGAGCATTTCAACCCCCACTCCAACCTGGGCGCACTTCGTAATCGGCAACTGCGACAGTCGGCCGTACTGTCCGCCGCGCTCTCGGCCGTGGCTGTGGGCTTGAATGGGCGCGGCAGTTTGCGCGAGTTTCCAAAAGCCGAACAGACCAACGACCTCGCCAACAGCCTCAAGAGAGCCAACGACCGAACCGCAGCCCAGGTCATGGCGGAAGTGCTCCAGACCACCACCGAGCGGCTGCCGTTTGGCGAAGAGGTCCTGATAGAGTCCACCATTACCGAAGGCGTGCGGGTCAAACCCGGTTATGAAGCGGGCGGCAACCCCACTATCGCAGTCGGCGCACTGTTCGGCAAGCCTCAGCACCGCGCCCGGTATGGCACGACCATGCCGGCCAGCGTGACATTGTTGTCGATGGGTAACGACGTAATCGACGGCACAACCAAATCGGTAAAGGGATTGCACTCCTCCCTCACGGCAATGTTTCTGACCGAGTCCCATGTCAAGCGACACCTCCCCGACGTCTACGTCCAGCGCTGGATGAGCGGCGCTCCCTTTGGAGAGTTCAACCCGCGCGAGGTCAGTTCGCCGGAAATAGCTGAGATCATTGCAGGTTCTTACGGCATGTCGGGGGTTGAGGAGCTAAGCGCTTTCTTCCTTGATCGCCCGAGGCACTACCTGCCCATGGATCAACTTAATAATGTCGGCGTCGCAACACCGTTTGACAAAGACGGGGATCTGTTTCCGGCTCTTGTGTTAGGACACGAGGGAGTCGATTTCCCCGATGGGCGACGGCTCAACGCTATGATCGGGGAAATCGGCGGGTCGGCTGAATGGGCGGTCGGCGTACTGCCACTCGTCTGGCGAGGTGGACAGGCTCTCGGCATGCTTACCAGTCAATCTGCTCTATCACACAAGGATCGCGACCCGGAACAGCAATGGAATGAACGGTTCCACTTCGCCGAAGAGGAGTTCATCATGATCCAGGACGCACGTTTTGAACACAAACCGTATTTTTCAATTGCAGATATCCTGGAGAACCCTTTTGCCGGCGGCATCAGTGCCTTTGGAGCCATCACCGACAACTACTACCTGCCTTTCATGAAAGGCGTGAAAGCAAATCCGGATGATAACAGCGTTAGGGTCGACGTGCTGGTTATCAACTCGATGGGGTTGATGGAGTGCTGGCATTTGACATTCAGAGCACGTCAATCGCTATCCCGTTCGATCAAGGCTCTGACGTCACCAAAACAGGAATTGACCGGGCTTGAGGGTGCTGATCTCGAGAAGGCCATTGCCGCCCAGTTGGCTGACGAACAACAACGCCAACGCTTCCGCATCTTTTTCAAGAACGAATACTACCCGGCGATGATCCCGCTGCGTGATCGGATGGTGATGTTACATCGCGCCATCGACAGCCTGATTGAGCGCGGCGCTCTGACGGATCAGGACCGTGAGATCGTGGCTATCACGGAGAAGATCGCTACCGAATGGTTCGTAGGGCCGGAGGACTGACCGGCAAGCCACTTTTTCGCGCTTCGCGCGTTGTAACCCCTCACACACCTCGCGGCAGATAACACTGGGTTCTTGTCATGCCGGACTTGATCCGGCATCCAGTTTTGTAGGTTGAAACCCCTGACCCGAAGGGTCGCCGAAGGCGGGTTTCGACAAAATCCTTACTCACACCCCACCGACGGTGCGGGGCCGCCGAGAAACATGTAGTCAACGAGATAGACTAAATCGGATATATCCACCGAGCAACTGCCATCGATGTCTGCCAGAAACAGCCGGTACGGTGGTGGGCCTGAGTTGAACATGTAATCGACCAGCATCACAAGATCGGAAATGTCCACCGCGTGCGAGTGGTCCAAATCGCCCAGCGTCCAGGTCCAGAAGTCGGGCGTGTTGGGTGACATGGTGAACATGCCGGTGTTGTCAAACGCCGTTACACGCCACCAGTAGTGGGTGGAGAATGCGAGGGAGTCGGTCAGGGTGTACGGCGTTGATGTCAGTGAGTCGATTGTATTGACAAACGTGAAGCCGGGATCAATGGAAACTTCCAGCTTGTATCGCACTGTATCCAGCGGATCGGGGTCGCTCGATGGTGACCAATAGAAATAAGTCAGCATGTCAAAGACCGGCAGGCCGCTGGTGTCGGGTGGGTACTGTGCCTGCGGTGCCGTCGGTGGTTCCAGTGTGCCGTTTACGAAGAAGGTTGTGGTAAACAAGTCAGTCCAGTCAGAGTATTCGTAGCCGTCATACGATCTGACCATCCACCAGTAGCGTTTGTTCTCGTCGAGTGGCTCCTTCACCTGCCAACCTGTTGAATCCGTGCCCTCGGCAACATCATACTCGTAGATCGGATCAGGCTCGCCGAATGTTGTGTCGACGCAGCAAAAGAAGTCATAGGTCAACGCATCTCCTTCGGCATCGGTTGAGTTCTGCACCCACAGCCAGGGCTGATTGTCAGTCTGTACGTCGTCGATGGGATGCAGCGGCACCGGCACCGACGGCAGCGAGTTCATGCGAAAGCTGGTCTCGTACCAGTCGGACCAGGCGACGCCGTTGTTCACTCGCAGACGTAGATAGTATGTTTCACCGTCTAGCAGTTCGATTCCAGCATAGGTTACGAATGTGTCGGGAGTCTAGAACGGCGCGGGGTTCCACATTTCGGCGTATTGCCAGTCGTTATCGGTGCCGACGGCAATCTCGAACTGGCTCTGCGCCATCTGTTCAGGCGGGTCGGTGTAGCTCCACTCGATAAGAGGCGTGTGACTCGTCACGTTGAGAGCAGGGTCGCTGCCCTCAATCAGCAGCATGTTTACTTCTGGGGCTGTGCTTGCATCGAACGGTATTGCACCCATGTCGTTTCTGGTCCCATCGGGATCATTGTATTGGGGATCAGGATCACCAGCATTGATGCAGGGTGACGATGGGAGGAGTCTGTAATCATGATCGGTAGTGTCTACAAACAGTGCTGGTTGATAGATATTTCCTGCCCCTGGTGTGAAATTGTAGTCACTGAAGTTGCCAAATGTGCAATTGTATTCTGCGACAATATCCCCACCAGTGCCGGCAAAAAAAGCATGTGACTTGGAGAAAAACACGATATTGTTCTTCGCGTTTATCGATCCATATCCTTGATTTAGAAGCCCACTATGCGTGGTCACCGAAATGGTGTTGTTCTGTAAGATCATGCCCGATATGAGTCCGGTTGCCCTGATGTCACCAACCCCAACATTGTCAAAGAGGACGTTATACGAAACCGTATCGAAATCGCTGCTTTCGCTAAACTGTATAGCCGGTCCGTAGCGATCTTCGGAACTACCGTTACCACTTATTATGTTATTCTGAATAAGTGAACCAGAAGTAAAGGACATGTTAATACCAGCGGACCTGTTATACGTATCACTGAAATTGGCTGTAACGTGATTGTTTCTCACGGTTGGAGAGGAGAACTTACAAGAGATCCCCGAAGCATTACTTCCGGTAATTGTGAATCCGTTGAGTTCCGTTCCCTTTGGCTCGCCATCAATTATTGAGACCACTGCAGTATCCGGGTTCGCGGCTTGTATGGTTGTCACACTCGCACCGTCAGAGCTGATTAAGCACAGTGCAGTAAGATAGTACCTGATATTCTCGATGTACACACCCGGCGCAACCAGCACCGTGTCCCCATTAACCGCCGCATCTATCCCCGCCTGAATCGTCGGCTGGTCTGCTGGTACGTGGATCGTGGCCGCGTTGAGCACACCGGCGGTGAGCACCAGGATGGTGACAGAAAGAATGGTTCTCATGGATTCCTCCGAATTGAATCTGATCTATTACGCATATAATAGGCAGAAAGGGCCAGTTTGTCAATCACAAAGCGCAGGGAAGTGTTTGTTTTCATACTTCGACTGCGCTCAGCATGAGGTTAGACCCCTCGACTGCGCTCGGGGTGACATCAGGGATGCGCGTCATTGCGCGCTCAGCATAACAGAAAAAAGGGGCAGACGGGGGCGTCTGCCGCCCACCAATAGGCAGGGATGGCGATTTGGTCAAGCTGACTCCGCCCACAAAAGACGTTGCCAAGGCGCGTAAATGTTTTATATTTACATGGTTACGTGGGCGGCTTGGTCTGCCGCGCGAACCAGCAGGAGATCGGTTTAACTCCACCGACCCTGCTTGCTCATTGTAGATACTAACGCTCGCACCAACCGAGGAGAGCCTCCATGAACGTCAGCTTGCCCATCAGAACCATTGCTGCTTGTCTTGTATTCTTCACTCTTGTAGTCATACCCACCGC
>JAUWIB010000125.1 GCA_030605565.1 bacterium | reverse complement strand
GATATTTGTAAGATCATGGACATATTGACCGATCAGACGACGATTTGAACGGAAAAAAACGTTACTAACGAAAACGCCCTACGATACCACAACTCTGTACGACGGCAATGTAGATTATGACACAGCCTGGGAGTCGAAGGGCGCGGTTCCGACAACATGTCAAGAACTCAGGGCTCCCGACACGGGACTCTGGTGAGTAATTTGAGAGTCGGAACCCGCAAGGGGGTTCCGACCTACTACGACTCGCGGGTCACCGTACCATAACGCGCCGCTACCGGATCAGCATCATCTTGTTGGAAGCGTGGAAGTCGTCGGCGCTGATGCGATAGAAGTAAACGCCGCTGGAAACATGGTCGCCGCTGACATCTGTACCATTCCACGAGACAGTGTGATGACCGGCGGGTTTGTGCGTGTCGACCAATGTCGTTACCGACTGGCCGAGGACATTGAAGACCTCCACTCTGACGCGGGCCGGTTGCGGCAGGCTGAAATCTATAAACGTAATCGGATTGAACGGATTGGGGTAGTTCTGCGAAAGCTCGAAACGATTCGGTACCGGTGGGCCCGACTCGACATGAAACAGCCGGTCCTCGTGAAGGTAGTAAAGGTGGATCGACTCGCCGTTGGAAGTAGCGACAACCTCACCATCGGTAGCCAAAAAGGAGCCGGCCCGACCGCCATAGTCGATTACCCTGGGCGGCGAAGTGTCAAGGTCATAAACCGCTATCCCGCACGCGCCTACTGTGTAGAGACGGTCCTCGTACACCACGCCGTCAGTAACCGGCAGAGCCATCGGCGCCACCGCTTCCACTCGCGGATGGCGCGGGTCGGAACAATCGACGTAGGTCATGTCGTCATAGGTGAAGTAAATCAAACGGTCGTTCATGAACTCCAACTCGAAGACCGGGAGAACCAGACTGATACTGGACAGCATCCGCAGGGAGTAGTCGGAAGCTACTCGGTAGATCCAAATCGAATTCTTGCCCGTCGAAACAAACAACAGCGAATCGGCAAAAGTCGCGCCCAGGACCTTACCGATAATCGGCCAGGTAGCGCCGTATTCGACCACGTTGGAGTCGTTGATAGGGAAGATACTAATCGACGACGCGGCATACACCAGGATGGCCGATCGATCGGTCGACCAGTCCGGCGCAAACTCGAGGCCAAAGGCGCCCTGGGGATCGACACGGATAGAACTCTCCACGTAATACTTATCAGGGTCAGCAATTGAGGATATGAACGCGATCTTATTCGGGCTGTTGTATAATACTATCAAGCTGTCGCCATTGCGATCGATCGATGCCACGTCCTGCCAGGTCGGGTAAATCGTGAAGTCAAACCTCGGCGCCGTTCGCCACTGGTCCAGCCGGTAGACATCAACCGGATTTGATTTCCCCCCGGTGTACAGCCTGCCGTCACACAAAACAAGTCCCGTGATTGGTCCCGGGCGACAGAAGGCGACCCAGGATTGTCCTGACTCATCCAGACGGTAGAGCACCAGCCCGCCGAATTGCCCCGGCAATAACAAAAAAGGCCTGCCATCGATATAGAACAGATCTCCGTCAGGCAGGTCATCGCCGATAGCTATAGTGCTGCGCTGCTGGTAATCGCTGCGGTCGATCAATTCTACAAAGCGATCACCCACGAAAACAAACAGACTGTCGGTCACGAGCGTTTTGTAAATCGGCGCCATGCCGTCAATGGCGCCATAGATGCCGGAACCGGCCTGGCCGAACCGGCCGAACAAAACGCCGTCGTTGATGGCGGCGATTACGAACTCGCTGCCGTTCTTGTAGAACGATGCAGCGCGTTGAGGCACGTAAAGGTAATCTATGAATTGTCCGAAACCGTCACCCGAGATGTCGTAGCGGATAATGCCGTTGTACTCGTCCAGCCCGTAGAGAGTATCGTTTGAGACCTCCACCTGCGTCACCAGAATCGGCTTCATGCTGGAGTCGGAGAACTGAATCTGATCGTCGTCGTCAACCGTGAATCTGAGAATACCGGCAAACCAGGCCGACACATAGAGATCATCTCCATGCAGGGCGAAATCCGACAAAGGCAAACCGACATCGATACCAGCCCTGTAATCGATACTCGGAAGCTGTCCGATATCGATCAAAAGCAAACTGTCCCCCATCGTGTAAACCACTAACATGTCTCCGTGAGATTTCATTCGGACCGGTTCGTCATCAAGGAAGAGTTGGTTGATCTGCACGAAACTCGAATCGATCCGATCAAAGCGACAAACGACGATGCCGTCCGGCGCCAAAGCCACGGCGAAACTATCAACCACCGTCACCGCGTGGAAGCGATTCCACAGCATAGTCTGATCGGGCAGCCGGTCGATACCTCCGGCCTGGACCGATCCAGTCAATAGAAGGCAGGCTGTGAAGGTGAGGCAGAGAAGGACTAGCTTCATTTCATAAGCACCATTTTTCTGGTAGTCGTCTGGTCGGATGTTTTCATGCGGTACAAGTAGACCCCACTGGCCAGATCAGTGCCGTCGAATTGAATGCGATGACGCCCCATTTTCATAACGCCATCGACAAGAACAGCTACCTTGCGGCCGAGAATATTGAAAACAGACAACTCAACGTGGGTAAGACGCGGCAGGCTCAACTCGATAGTTGTAATTGGATTGAACGGATTGGGATAGTTCTGTGCCAGGTGAGTGGTCTGAGGCAAGGTGGTTGGGTCGTCCTCAACGGCCGTCGGCAACAGCGAGGGAGGCAGAATGCCGCTGTTGATATTGTCCATCAGGAAGCGACCACGATTGCGGTCGTTATCAGAGGAAGCATCAAAATCCCACACCAGGATTTCAAGTCCGTCAGTCACCAGAATCAACTCGACCAGACCGTCATTGTCCAAATCCTCAACCAGGGGTGGGTATCGGGAGGAGAACACCTGAGAGGGCCGAGTGGGTGTTGCCACCGGCCAGCCGGGCAGCGGCTGCGCCTGATAGTCGAGGATATAGACTTGCTCAGTGCCGGTGCCCGGTAGAATGTGGCCGGAACGGATGATAATCTCCGGATAATCATCGCCCGTGAGGTTAGCCACGGTAGGTGTGCCAAAGGTTACCGGCTCCGTGAAGGCTTCGCCGCTGGCCCACCCGTCGCGATCGACATACGGCGTGCCGTCGGCACGAAAGATGTACAACGAAGCAATGTCATACTCGAAGAAGGTGCAGAGTATTTCAGGGATGCGATCAAGGTCGAGATCGGCTGCAATCGGATAGGAGCCGATCCACAGTTCGACACTCGGTATCGCTACCGGCCAGCCCGGCAGATCATCGACACCGTTGGTCTTGACCCAAATCGTCATGACCCCAGCGTTGTCGCGGCCCAAGGTAATGATTTCGGGAAGACCATCGTCGGTCAGGTCGGCCAGAACGGTGCCGTACACTCTCGGTATGCTCTCTATGATAGGCGCGTCCATACCATAGGCGGGCAGTCCGGTGCGAGCGTCGAACAGGCCCAGACCGCTGGTTGGTTCGGGCGAACTGTAGGAGGCAATCACCTCGTTCAAACCATCGCCGTCCAGATCGGTGGAAGTAACAAACGGTGAGGTCGGCCCGCCATAACCGTAGGAATCGGATATCCGTGGGTCAAACGATGCAAACAACCCATCCAGAGAGTAGAAGTACGGATCACCATTGAACTCGTAGGCGAGAATCTGCCCGATCTTGTTGATAAGGACAATCGCCGAATCTTCGCCCTGCCCCAATTGCGCTACCGTAACATTAGGAAAGCCGTACCCGAAGGGAATCTGGCCGGTGAACATCGCCACCGGCCAACCGTCGACATTGCTACCGTCAAAGTTGAAGACGTGCAGACTGTCGCGGCTGGTACAGATAATCTCATCCTGACCGTCGCGATCGACGTCATATATCGCCGGCACACTTCGGAAGTTGATGTCGGGGAGAACCGGAAAACCGTCGGCCAGAACTCCGGTGGCATGGAACATATAGACCCCACCACTGGTCGGGATAATGATCTCGCGGGTGCCGTCGCGATCGAGATCAGCGCAGGAGGCGGTCAGACCCGGTCGACCAGCTATGCTTTGAGGCCAACCGGTCGCAAAAGCCGACACCACATTCACAGTAGCTGAATCGATGACCAAACCGGAACCGAAGTAACCATAGAGATAAACATGAAATATCCCCGTGTCCACGCCGGACACCGACCAGTCAAACAGCAGTGAATCGAAGTACTCGCCGGTGGAACCATCCAGACGCACCAGGGGGCCCAGTTGTTTGCGATAGGCAACGAGCATGGAGTCAAACTCCGGACCGTAAGCGCTGCCAAAGACCGGAATATGGTATTTCACTTCCGATCCGTCGATTGGCGCCGTCAACTCGAGTTTCTGGCGCCGGATGTGCACACAGTTGGTATACGACCGATTGCCGTATTGATCGGTCAGCCGGAAATTAAGGTACCCTTCCTGCGACTGATCGTCAAATAAGTAAGCCACTGAATCGCCCGGCAGTGATGTCCCAGATGCCAGGTATTGCCAATCCTCGGACCCGGGACTAACGGAGTAGTCCAGTTGCCAGCTTCCCTCGTATGATGCGACCGGGGCAATACGAACTACGAAGTCACTAGTGTATCTGTGCCGCCGTTGAGGTTCCACTATGTGGATGCCTCCATGCCACAGAAGGTCGTACGATGCGGCCACATTCATGTAGCCGTAACCACAAACAGTATCGGGACCGACAAGGCTGTCTCCGTTGTCGAGGGGATCGATCAGATCGTCAGCGCCCATTCTGAGTATCTCTTCCAGTTCGTCCAGCGCCAGGTCCGGCCTGAACGCCTTCAGGAGCGCCGCCGCACCGGCCACCATCGGTGCTGCCATAGATGTTCCGTCGGCCAGATAATACAGGCTGTCGATGATCCGCACGTCGGGTTCGCCGCCCTTAGCGTACATGTCAGTACCGTCGGCTCTCAGCGAAAGGATATCGAGACCGGGCGCCACGATGTCAATGTGAGCACCCCAGGTGGAGAAATCGGTCATATTGCCGTCGGAGTTACCGGCTGCGACGGCAAAAGTCGAGTCGTATGCAGCCGGGAAGAAGCGGTCATTGCTGCCGGTGTTACCGGGCGCTACGGCTACGAACACGCCGTTGGCTCGCGCGAACTCCATCGCTTCCTCCAACAGACCCGACAAGAACGGTGTCCCCCAACTGATATTGATCACCTGGGCGCCGGCATTGACAGCGTAAATGATACCCGCCACACCGACGGCCGTAGTGGCGTTGGGACGAATCTTAACCGGCATTATTTCGGCAAACGGCACGATTCCCGCGACCCCTGGAGCGTTCGAATTGGCCGCCACGATCCCGGCGATATGTGTGCCGTGACCAACTTCGTCGGTCGGGTCGTTATCCCCGATCGGGTCGAACAGTGTTTGGACATCGCCCGACACGTCGTACCCCAGAGTATCGTCTACAAACCCGTTATGGTCATCATCGATGTCGTTATTCGGGATCTCGTCGTCGTTTCGCCAGAAGCGACCCTGAAGTTCCGGATGCAACAGGTCGACCCCGGTGTCGACTATCGCCACTACCACTTTGGTCGTCTCGGCGGGTGAGAAATAGTACAGCGGCCAGAGCCGCATGTCCTTTTCGATGGTGCCCGTCTTCGTAACCAGGACATCGTTGTAGTAACCATCATTACGGAGAATACCGTAATAAGACTGGCCTTCATTATAGAGGTACCATTGGTTAACGAAAAGCGAGTCGGCCGGCATGGCGAAAAACTGAATGTAATAATCCGGCTCCACATATTCCACGTTATCTTCGCCGAGTAATGCCGCCACATCGGCCGCGGCCAGCGATTTGAATTCGGTGCGAAAAATGTGTACGCGAGAGAAACCTTCTGAACCGATGAGGTCTTCCCTCAGTTGCAGGTTCGAGAACCTCTCGAGACGATTTCCACGGCCGAGGGACTGGTTCAATGTCTCCATACGGGCCTGTGGCTTAAGCTTCACAATGAACTTCCCCGGCACCGGACCGATCGGTCCGTTGTCACGGTACACGGCTTCGCCTGATGCTACCATGAGTAGCACCATGACCATCACGGCAGCAAACGCTCGAACAGGTTTTGTCGTCATACTATACATATCCTATAAGTAGTACGCCGTGAGGGGCCGACTCTGGGGTTTCCACGTATGAGACGAACCGGTTAGCGGTCCTGTTTAGCTGAAGTCTCATCTCTTCCAAGATACCGTCAACCAAATAGTTGTCAAGGCAATAAGCGTTGCCGCCGCGTGACTACGTCCTCAGGACACAAGCTAATCTCGTGGTCGGCGTACGTCCCCGTGCGCCGACTATGTATCGCGGGGTGAACGCGGTAGACGAGGACGTCCACCGCGCACTAAATCGCTGTTGGTTTGTTTCGTAGAATGGCAGGACACCACAAACACAGCCGCCTACAGGTGGCCGCCGTGCCCAGGCTCGTCCGGCCTGGGCAATGGAGCAACTACACCAGACCGTATTTCTTGCGATTTAGCTCGAAATGAGAATCACACGCGAAGATGTCGCGACGGATAGAGGCCTTGATGCTCTTGAGGTTTGAAGAGTCGGACCGTCTCAAAAGATGGCTGACGATGGTGAAGAGTTCGAGTGTCGGCAGCAGACAGAGATCGGACTGCCGGGCCAACTCGAGGCAATCCTGGTCAAACCAGGCGGTACGCTCCTCGGGCGGCTTGCTACGATCAGCGTTGCCGATCAGGACGCCCTTGACCCGGACGTTGGATTGTTGCTTATCGACGATATCTATGAGTTGGACCAGGTTCGATGACGGCAGTGGTCCCTCATCGCAGGCCGCCGCCATGAAAATCACACGCGCACCTTTAGTCCCCTTTTCCACTGCTTCCAACACTTGGCCGTTTTCACAGGCGTCGAGTACCCGGACATCATACTCCAGCAATGCAAGGGCGATCGAAACCGCCGAGGTCAGTTCTTCGCGGCACTGGTACAAGATACTCGTCACCCGCCGGAGGTCATCTTGTTTGCGTTGGAGCTTGGTAAGTTGTATATGGATCGCCTCCAACTGTGCCTTAGCCAGATCGATATCGCTTTTGAATGGGCTCAATTCATCCAGCTCGGTATTGTAGCGGGTTATCCACGTGGGCCGACGGGACTGACGTTTGTGGCAACCGACGATCTGTTGAAACGCCTCAACCAGCATACGTTCCTCGTGCAGGACGCGGAATTTCGGAATGACATAGACAAGCCCACGCCAGTCATCGCAGACGATGCGGGAGACCACCGGATCTTTGAAATACGCTCCACCCGCCGCAACCACCTCACGCTGACCCTTTTCAATGAAGTCCTGCGTCTGCACGCAGTCGACACCGGCCCGCGCAAACGGCTTACTAAGGGGATCGCCCGGCGCCACGAATCGGATGGCTTTCACTCGGCAACTATTGAATGTATACTTGCCCAGAATATCCTCCAGCCAGAAAAACGCCGACAAAACCGATTCGGTGTAGGAGCCGCTACCGGCAGATGACCGTTTGCGGACTTTGATATGGGAATTCGGTATTTGCGAACGGATCACAAGCAGACCGCCTTTATGCAGCAGTTCCCGCAGTGACTCGGACGCTCGTTTGATGCCGGTCAGGAAGTGACCGAATTCGCGTTCATTGTAGGAAATGTACTCGGATTCAGACAGACGTTCGCAATTGGACCGCAGACCGTGCGCAACAGCGAACTCCAGCGGGTCCAGAAACACAATACCATAATCGCTAAAGTCATGTCCGGCCAGTAGATCGCAATGATGGTCAGCTTGCTGGTCGGTTGGCCAGTTTACAAACAGTATCTTGCTCGGTGTGTTGCCGGTGTTAGCGGTTTTTCCGGCGTCTTTCATAGCCAGGGGGCAAGCTGTATTTCCCATACGCTGTATCTCTGTCCCTTTCCGGTGGACCAGAACTGTCCGTCCCAGGGGTCACGTTGACATTTAGTAGGCAAACAATCGACGCGTCCACGACAGCTATAACTGTCTACGCGGTCACCTCAATTCGGACGTGCCCTCCCCCTCATCATGATGCCGCCATCTCACTCTTGTGGGCGGCAATCAGCACCACCCTGCTGAAGCCACTCTCTTTCTCTAATCGGCAACTTCGGCCGTAGATTAAGCCATTTCGGCAATTCACCCACTTACCAATTGTCCAAGCCAGTCAGTGACGTTCCAAGTTGCGTTAGCGGAGCTTCGACGCTCGTCTACACACCGTTTTGCAGGACCTTCCCCAGAAATGGTTGGAGATTTCTGTTAATGTAAATTGAATCAAGGGGTTGGTGTTTTCAGAAAGTGGAACGACATGTCATGCCGGACTTGATCCGGCATCCAGGTCTGTATTCGAAGACTGGATACTGGCTTTCGCCAGTATGACAGAGGAAGGAGAACTGGAAGTGGGTTCCATTGGGACGACACAAGGCCGCCCCCTGCGCGGTGCTTTGTGCGCCGTGGACGTCCTCGTCTACCGCGTTCACCCCGAAAAGTTGTCGGCGCACGGGGACGTACGCCGATCACAAATACCAAATATCACTGTTCAACCCATAGATTTTTTGGGGAAAGTCCAACTCGTTTTGTAATTGACATTACCGGCCCTTGAGCTATTATAAAACGATAATGGGAATCACTTTACCGACTCTGAGGTCGTTGTACTAACTCGAACTACAGGCACGGTCAGACGTGCTCACTCTTTTGTGAATGAGGAACGCCATGAAGAAACTTTTCTTGTATGCAGGCTGTGCAATCGTAGTGGCTGCGGCTGCCTTCTGGCTGATGCCCGACCGTCCGACAGAACCGGACAACGCCTTCTACACCGAGATCATCCCTTACATCTGGAAGAACAAAGGCAAGGTCCCGAAACTCAAGCAGCGTCCCAACGACTGGTTCTACGACCAGCGTTCGCGCCCCTACAACACTATCCCGCCGGGCAAACAACTGGCGGCGGTAGAGGCGACACAAGCAGCTCGCCTTAAGTACGCAGACCACGCCAAGGCCATAAGCTGGGGTGAGGCCGGCCCTACCAACATCCCGGGACGCATTACGGATATCGGCGTGCACCCCAGCCAGCCGAACATTGTCTATGCCGGCGCCGCAGCGGGGGGTGTATTCAAGTCGTATGACGGCGGTAATAGTTGGACGCCGATCTTCGACGACGTCGGCACGCCATCGATTGGTGCTATCGCGATTCACCCTTGGGACGCTGGCACCATCTACGTCGGTACCGGTGAGGCCAACGCCGCCGCTGACACTTACGAGGGCGCCGGCATCTATAAGTCGACTGATTCCGGGGCAACCTGGACCCACGTAGGGCTCGATTCAAGTTACCATATCGGTCGGATCGTGATCGATCCGTTGCGGCCGGAAACGCTGTTCGTGGCCGCGGCCGGCAAGCATTTCGGCGCCACCAACCCGGATCGGGGACTATATCGTTCGCAGAACGGCGGCTCGACATGGGAGCAGGTGTTGTATGTTTCCGACTCGACCAGTTGTATCGATGTCGCCTACGACCCCACCACGGGAATAGTGTTGGCGGCGATGTGGCAGAAAGTTCGCTACGTCGACATCCACAAAATCTACGGTGGCATCACCAGCGGCATTTACCGCTCCACCGATCACGGCGATAGTTGGACGCTTCTGACCAGTGCCAACGGCTTGCCCGATCCGATCGATAGTTGTGGCCGGATCGGATTGACCATGGAGCCCAACACCGGCACCAGCTATGCCCTGTACAATAACCTGAACACCTACGACCTGCTGGGGATGTATCGCAGCGATGATTATGGCGCCAATTGGTACCGGGTCAATGACGGCGCCCTGCAAGGCACCTTCGGCGGTTTCGGCTGGTATTTCGGCCAGGTGCGAGTGTCCCCCGGCAACCCCAACACCGTGTTTTCGCTGGGCGTGCGACTTTACCGCAGCCTCAACGGAGGGACCAGTTGGAGCAATGTGACCGGCGCGACTCATGTCGACCATCACGCTATGTGGATCAACCCTTCGGATCCGGACATGATCTACGCCGGCTGTGATGGCGGAATGAATATCAGCAGTGACGGCGGCTATTCATGGACGCCACTGGAAAACATGCCGAACACCCAGTTCTATGCCATCAGTATCGACCCGCTGCAACCCCAGCGCCTCTATGGCGGCACTCAGGACAACGGCACTAATCGAACTCTCACCGGCGCGCTGGATGACTGGGATCACATTTTCGGCGGCGATGGTTTCTACACGCTGGTTGACCCGCGCAGTTCGGATGTCATCTACTGTGAATATCAGTGGGGACACATGTACAAATCGACCGACGGCGGCTTTGGCTGGGACTGGGCCATGAACGGAATCGACTACAGCAGTGACCGTCACAACTGGAACACGCCGATCGTGATGGATCCGCGCAACCCGGACATTCTCTACTATGGATCGAATCGTCTGTGGAAAACCTCCGACGCTGCTCTGAACTGGAATGTTGTCAGCGGCGAACTGACCGGTGGCCCGTACCCCGACAAACCCAACCACGGCACGATTACGACCATCGACGTCTCCCGGGCTAATCCCCAGGTGGTTTGGGTCGGCACCGACGACGCCCGCGTCCAGGTCACTACCAATGGCGGCGACAGTTGGACCGACGTCAGCGCCGGGTTCCCGGACCGCTGGGTGACGCGAGTGGTGACCGATCCGTACGACGCCCAGATCGCCTACGTGACTATCTCCGGCTATCAGTGGTCGGAGATGATGCCGCATATCTTTCGCACCGACAACACCGGGGCGAGTTGGACGTCCGTAAGCGGTGATCTGCCGGACATTCCGGTCAACGACCTGATTATCGACCCGCATATCGCCGACCGGCTGTATGCCGGCACCGACGTCGGCGTCTGGGCGACCGATAACGGCGGCGCCAACTGGTACCCGATCGATAACGGCGCACCGATCTCGACTGTGCACGACCTGGCGTTTCATATCCCGACGCGCAAGTTAGTGGCCGGGACGCATGGTCGCTCGATGTTTATGACCAATATCGATTGCCCCGGCGTCACGGACAGCGATGGTGACGGCATCATGGATGAATGCGACAACTGTCCGGACGATTACAACCCGGATCAGGCTGATGCCGACGGTGACCTGGTCGGCGATGTCTGCGACGACTGCACCGACTCCGATGGTGACGGCTTCGGCAACCCCGGCGTGGCCGGCAACACCTGCCCCGACGACAACTGCCCCTACACCTGGAACCCCGGTCAGGAGGACAGCGATGGTGACGGGGTCGGCGATGCCTGTGACTATCGCGTGCCGATGTGGGATACGGTGAGCACTGGGTGTACGCAACTGATCGTCGGCACCAACGGCAACTTTGGCAAGCAAGGTCAGTGGGGAGCAAACCTTGACTACGCCAACTTCGGCGACTGCGAGCCGTGGCAGGGAATCTACGTCTACGATGGTTCACCGGTGATATGTTACGACAATGGGCAGGAAATTGTGGCCGGTTGGGCAATCTTTGGAGACAATCGGTACCACCTGGTCGACGACCAAAGATTGCCGGTGCCGACTCAGAGTGGTCCGACCTGCGAGGTCTATGAGAGCGGCACGTTTGTCACCCAGGACTCAACTTTGGCTCTTGAGAAAACCTGGTGGGCGCCGGTGGGTAATCCGACCTGCAATTTCGTGATCCAACTGTTGCGCGTCTACTCATACGACGGCCAGACCCACACCGGACTGGCCATCGGTGAAGCCATCGACTGGGATATCCCCTCCGATGGCGGCTCCCCGAATACCGGCAACTATCAGTATGACGACCTGGTCCGACTCATTTACCTGCGGGGCACGGAGGAAGATCAGTCCGGCTGCCAACTCTGCACCGACCGGTACGGCGGGCAGGCGTGGCTCGGTTTTCACTACAATGACACTTGCGCCTTCGACACCGCTGGACCGTACGGCGCCTACACCGCCGACAACACGGTGTACGTCTGGCCGAACAGCGGTTTCGTGCCTGCTGAGATGTACGAAAACATGCAGCAGGCCGGCTTCTCCGCCGATCCGACGCCGGTCGATCAGCACGCGGTAATGACATACTTCGCCAACCACACGCTGGACGCTCAGGACACTCTTCATGTATACACTGCTTTGATCACTATCATGGAAGGGGATTCGGCGGACCTTTACAACAGTGCCACCCAGGCATACGACTGGTTCCGTGCCGAAATCCTGCCGAGTTGTGGTACTTGCTGTATGCTGCCGATCCGCGGTAACGTCGACTACGATGGTAGTGATAATATTGACATCTCCGACCTGGTCTATCTTGTTGACTACATGTTCAACAGTGGTCCGGCGCCAACATGCTGGGAAGAGGCCAACATTGACGGTAGTGGTCCGGTTAATCCGCCGTCCGATGGACCGTCCGACATCGACATCTCCGATCTGGTGCATTTGGTCGACTATATGTTCACAGGAGGACCACCTCCAGTCGACTGCCCGTAGGAAGTGTGAACGATAATCAGAAAAGGGTTGTCCGTTGCTGCGGGCGGCCCTTTTTCGTATCGTTGGCTGCGTGTGTCCAGAGACCGATCCAACCGGCGTCCGACATATAACTTTAGTTTGCCAGCCGACGGTAGGCCGCCTTACTTGCTGAACGAAACCGATTAGCCGGCCGATTGTAGGACTGACGGGAAGACCCTATGTTATGCCATCAGTAATTCGACAACTCATCAGGAACGTTTTCACCTCGTGGATGGTGATGGTGATCGCGCTGGTGGTCACCTTCTTCTTCACACCATACCTGATTTCGGAATTGGGCAAAAGCCAGTACGGCATCTGGTCACTGGTATTTTCGCTGGTAGCATACATGAGGCTGGCCGATGTCGGCATGAATCAGGCGGTTGCAAGGTTTTTCTCCAAGTACTTCGCCGTCTCGGACTGGAAACAACTCAACGAGGTCGTCAGTTCGGCAGCACGCATATACTTGATCGTTTCGCTGGCCATTGTTGTCGCCTCAGCCTCAATTGCCTACGGGCTGTTGCACTATTTTCAGATCGATGCGGAGATGCTTCGCGTTGCCCAGATCACGCTGGTAGTCATCGGCGTCAACCAGGCTGTGACGTACATGATGATCCCATTCGCCGCACTATTGCCGTTTCATCGGACCGATATCATCAACTACTTCGAGATCGGCACCCTGCTGGTCCAGACCGCTATCATCATACTCCTGCTGGAGTTGGGCTATGGACTGGTGGCCATGTCGCTTCTGATCCTGGGACTTAATATCGTCACGCATCTGTGGCGGTATACGATACGAGTCCGGCTCTTCCCCAAAGTGAAATTCAGCATGTCCGCGATTTCCTCGGAAAAGACCAAAGAGTTGCTGAGCTACGGTTCTACTTCGCTCCTGATAGTCGCCTCCTGGATCGTGATCTTTCAAACAGATAGTATTGTCATCGGGCGGTTCATCTCCATGGAAGCGGTCGCCATATATGCGGTACCGGCCATGATCATCACGCAGTTGCGCAACTCGATCAATGCTATCGCTATACCCATCATCCCTACCATCAGCCATATCGAAGCGGAAAAAGACGACGCCAAAATCATGGATATCTATTTCAAGTCAACCCGGTATCTGTATTACTTATCCGCTTTCATTTGCATCGGTGTGCTGATGTTCGGTGGACCGTTCATTTTGCTGTGGGTAAAGGAGGGGTTCACTGAATCGATCACCGTCCTCCACGTCCTGATCGTACCGGCGTCGATCTACCTGCCGCAGATGATCGCCAACTCAGTCTTGTTCGGCGTTTCCAAGCACAAGATCCTGTTTTACATACTGGCGGCCGAAGGCGTGGCGAACATTGCTTTGTCACTGGCCTTGGTGGAGCCCTACGGCATCCTTGGTGTCGCCCTGGGAACGGCGATACCGCAGGCCATTATTTATTTGTTCATCTACCCTATCGTTTTTCATCGGGCCATGACCTCGCCGGTCTGGGTATTCTACCGGACGGCTCTCAGGTCGGCAACCTGGGCCGTTGTTTTCACCTTGCCCGTCGCCTACCTTGCAGCCAACCTGCTGACACCGGACACATGGCCGCGACTTATCGGCGGCTGCCTGTTAGTATCACTGGCCATGTTGGCAGGGTTCAGTGTAGTGATTCTTCAGGCTGATGACCGCGCCAGGATCATCGAATCTCTGAAGTCACGATTTGGTCTGAGACGCTAATGGACGAGGAAACAAACCTAACCCTGAATCGGGCTCAACGGTTGTGAGTGCGCCGGGAAGACAGTACGTCTCCGCCAGGTCCCTGTTCTTGACAGCCCTGGTATTCTTATCGATTGCCGGTGGCGTGGGTGTGATTTTCCCTCCCCACATTTACCCCATCGCGATCGTGCTCGGCTTGATCGCTGTCGGCCTGATGGTTTACAGTCCCATCTCGGCGTTGGTTCTGTACCTCGTGTTTTTCCTCGCCTGGCCCCAGGAGTGGGCGCCCTATTTCAACTACCTGCCACCCTTCACCGAACGCATCATCGGTTTCATGGTCATGGGCAGCCTGGCTGTTTCGTGGATCATCAAACAACGTTCCAGTTTTTATCTCGGCCGCGCCGGATACGGTCTGGTGGCTTTTATCGTGGCTCTGACGTTAACAGTCTTCACCGCCTACTGGCTCACTGAGTTCAAGAATGCTATGGTGGACATGTTGCGCTACCTGACAGTCTTCGTGCTGATTGTCCAGATTTGTGACACGCCGAAAAAACTGAAAACCGTGGTGCTCTTGTACTTCATCCTGACCGGCATCATGGCCACTTTATCGGTAGTCAACTACTACAACGGGATCTTTCAGTACACTATGGGTATCCAACGCGCCCTGGGGCACGGACTCAGTTACGCCGACCCTAACTCGCACGCCGCCAACCTGGCCTACTGCCTTCCGCTCCTGTTGTACTACCTGAAAGAAACCAGGGGCAAATGGGACCGAATCCTGATTCTACTCATCGGGCTGATGTGCGTGTGGAATATCGTCCTCACCGGTTCCCGAACCAGCATGATCGGCGCCCTGTTCCTGGCCGGCGTGGTGGTAGTGCGTTCAAAGCGACGATTGGCGTACGGTTTTCTGGCCCTCATAATGTTAGTGGCCCTGATAATGGTAATGCCGGAGCAGTACAAAGATCGCTTTATGACGGCCACTGAAGTCGTAACCGATGAGGGTCCGGACCAATCCGCCAAGGGTCGCATCGAAGGGTTGCGCGACGGCTTTCTGCTATTTCTGAAGCACCCCATCACGGGGGTCGGCGCCGGCTGTTATCAAGTGGCGCGAGGGATGGAGTTCGGTGAATACGTTTCCTCGCATTTCATGCTGGGTGAACTGATTGCCGACGGTGGCATCATCGGAATCGGCACTTTCGTG
The DNA here is from genome assembly GCA_030605565.1 of bacterium. Taxonomy (GTDB): domain Bacteria; phylum Zixibacteria; class MSB-5A5; order GN15; family FEB-12; genus JAJRTA01. The sequence continues at coordinate 21,246 of JAUWIB010000125.1, read as the reverse complement.
TTCTTCATCTATGCGCTCTTCTGGTCTATTCGAGAATCCCGGCGCTACCTTAGAAACCGCAGGAAAAACCGTGATAACCGCTTTCTGCTTGGCTTGGTGGAGGGTATCATGGTCTCGCTGTGGGTTTTGTTCCTGCAAGGTTTGGGTACCCACAACCTGTATCGCTTCAACTGGTACTTCTTCGCCGCCTTGGTGGCAGTAGCCCATCGTCTGACGGTGATCGCTCGAGCGGCGGAAGAGGCTGAAGAGACAGACCAAACTGACCCATCGCCACCTGCACTGGCCGCCCCCGAGTCCTCCGGATCGTAGCGCCGGCGCCTTGCGCACAAACATACAAACTTGACAAGTTCATCACACTACAAGACCTTGGCAGCAGATTGAGCAGGACGCTGGCTAATGCGAAGTTTCTGTTTCCACATGGCGGTCGGTGGTCCTGTCAGGGTCCTGACACATTCGTCGGTGGTACGGTGAGTGCCGGAGTTGCAGGTCCGATGTCGTCCTGCAACCGAGCCGCGCTCGACTGACGACGGCGGGAAGGTTGGTAATGGGTTATGTCTAGTCGCACGATCTTTATCCTCAGTTTTGTTGCAGCTATGCTGGTGCTGGGGGTTTTCGTCCACCATTTCTACAGCTTCACGGTGGATGATGCTTATATCAGTTTTCGCTACGCCTCGAACCTGGCCGCCGGTGACGGTCTGGTTTTTAACGTCGGTGAAAGAGTCGAAGGATACACGAACTTCCTGTGGACTCTGCTTCTGGGACTCCTGATTCGTTTCGGCGGTGATCCGGAGGTGGTTTCTAAAGTCCTCGGTATCCTCTTCGCCTTTGCCACTTTGCTATTAGTACTGGACACCTCGCGCAAACTTCTGCCCGACCGACCATGGTTCAGTTCGATCGCGGCGCTGCTGTTGGTGACCAGCCCCTCTTTCGCCATCTATGCCGTGTCCGGCCTTGAGACCGCGATGTTCGCCTGCCTGCTGGTCTTGGCCATCCGACTTTTCCTTCGCGAAGAGTCCTCGCCGAAATGTTTTCAGTGGTCATGGTCGGTGCTCTTTCTGTTGACACTAACACGGCCCGAGGGGTTGTTGTTCTTTGGACTTTTTGCAGCCGCCAAGTTCCTCCCGGAGCGCAACCTGCGACGGTTGGCGGTATGGGCGCTGCCGTACCTGGTTCTGCTGATAGCTTATCTGGCGTGGAAATACGTCTACTTCGGCAATCTATTGCCCAACACATTCTATGCCAAGACCGGACGCGGACTCTACCAGTTCATGGGGGGTCTTTTCTATACTTACTCGTATTTCAAGAGTTACGGGGGAATCATCACGCTCATGCTGGTTCTGCTTCCCTTGGTGGTGTGGAACCATTATTCACCGACGCGAAAGAAAGCAGTGGGGCTATTGTTGGTTTCGTTTGCAGCCTGGGTTGCATACAGCGTCTATAAGGGACATGACCCTCTCCCGTCATTTCGCTTTTTTGTGTTAGTGTTGCCGGTGACGTTGCTATTGATGGCGCACGGTCTGGCGATTCTGCACGAGGCTGTAGGCAAGCTGAACAAAGGTAACGGATGGGGTAGCTGGGCGGCCCCGGTGATGACGGCGCTGATTGTGGGCTTGCTGGTGTTTCAGAACCTGGTCGTAACCTATCTTTCAACTGCGAGCAAGCCGCAAATGCGAGAGTACCAGATTCAAATCATGGGTATGGATGCCAGGCACGAATTCATTCCGATGGGTCGTGCTCTCAAGAAGATCGCCCCGCCGGAGTCCCGGATAGCGGTGATCGACGCGGGTGCTATCCCCTACTACTCGGGATTATATACGATAGATCGCTGGGGACTGATCGATCCGCACATTGCTGGCCGTAAAGGGGGTGGCAAGGTGGGTGAGAAATTCGACGCCCCCTACGTGCTGTCCAAGAGACCGGAATTCATTCAGACCAAAATGTATCGAAGCGGTTATAAGAGACTGAAGCAGCGTGCGACTGTGCATCTCGACGACTTCGACTGGCCCGGCGACATGTACCTGTTCCTCGATTCCGGTTTCACAGCCGACTACCAGATGTGCGAAGAACCCGTTCTGGATGCTTTCTTCATCAGGAGGGATATTGTCCCATCGACAACCGACGTCGACACGGCGCTCATTAAAGAACCGTAGCAACAGGTCAACCCGGACTGACCGCCTCCGCACGTTACGCTTTACCAAACCGGTGCGCTGACGATATTGTGATACAAGGATGAAAATCACGACCCTAACGAATGAAACGAACCCAGCCTTGTGGCCGATCCTCAGATTCCCGGAGCCCGCATGGATCTGATAAGACCGTTGGCGCAACATATCTTTCTGCCGTTGTCACGACGGCGTGAAGGCTTCAACACGAGTGCCATCGTGCGGGAACTGGAAGCGTCACAGTTTTTCTCACCTGAGGAGATTCGTGACAATCAGTTTAGCCGGATCAAACAGTTGCTCACCGACGCCTGCCGGCATGTCCCGTACTACCGACGACTGTTTGACGAGCACGGGATTGTACCGCGGGATATTTCGTCGCTTCAGGAATTTGAGAAGCTACCCATGTTGACCAAGTCCGATATCCGAGATAATCAGCAAGAGTTGTTATCGGACAAGTATAACGTCGGGGAGTTGATCCCCAAGAAGACCGGCGGCTCGACCGGCGTGCCGTTGCATCTCTATTGGGGTCGAGAAGCTACCGCCTTCAAACAGGCTGCTACCCAGCGTCACGACGCCTGGTCCGGTTACAGCCCGGGTGAGAAGTTGGCGCAACTTTGGGGCGCCGATGCCGGTCACGATACGCTGCGCGCCCGACTGTATAATTTCTTGGTCACGCGAAGACTGCTCCTGGACACGTTGGAGATGGACGAGGAGAACAGCCTGGCTTTCGTGGACAAGATCAAACACTACCGCCCGCGCTACCTGCTGGGACATGCCCATTCACTGTACATACTGGCGCTCTTTTTGGAGAGTCACGACATTGGTGATCTGGGCATCCGCAGCATCATCAGCACCGCCGAGGTGCTCACCGAGGGCGAACGCCGGAAGATCGAAGAGATTTTCCACGCTGAGATATTCAATCGGTACGGCTGCGAGGAACTCAGCATGGTGGCCTCCGAATGCGAGCAGCACGAAGGTCTCCACGTTTGCGCTGAAGGGCTGTATGTGGAAGTGATCGATGGTGACGAAGACAAGCCGGGCGAACTGGTCATCACCGACCTCGTCAACGACGCCATGCCGTTTATCCGCTACAAGATCGAGGACACTGCGACTATCTACACAACCCCCTGCGCCTGCGGACGGGGTTTGCCGCGACTGAAGAAACTCTTCGGTCGCTCCTCCGATTTTCTCTATACTCCGGACGGACGGATGCTGTCCGGAATTTCGATCATGGATCATTTCGCTATCGACATCCCCGGCGTCTGGCAGGTACAGGTCATCCAGGATGCGCTGGATCATCTGCATTTCAAGATCGTCCAGACCGAACAGTTCGGAGAGTCGAGTCTTGCGAAGTTCGCCGAGACCGTCCCGAGATTCTTCGGTCGTGAGATGCATTACGATGTCGAGTATGTTGAGTCGTTGCCGATGACGGCGCGCGGGAAGTACCAGTTTGCCATTTCGAAAATCGACAAACCGAATAGATGACCGATGAAAATCCTGATTCTTGACGAAGAGTTCCCCTGGCCCCTCAACACCGGCAAGAGAATTCGCTCTCTTAACCTGTTAAGGCGACTGGCCCCCGGGCATCACCTGACCTATCTGGCTTACGGCACTCGTGATTCCGATGGATACCAGGCGTTGAATGATCTCGGGTTGCACCCGCTTGCCGTCACACGGACTCCCTTGCCAAAAACAGGTCCCAAGCTGTATTTCAAGTTACTTGGCAATCTGCTCTCCTCTCAACCGTACTCAGTTGCCAGCCATTTCACATCGGCTTTTCAACGAGCCGTGACCAGCGAACTGGCGACATCGTCGTACGATCTGGTGCTGTGCGAATGGACGCCGTATGCGCAGTTTGTCAGAAAACATTCTGATATCCCCAGGATGGTTGTTGCGCACAACGTGGAACATCAGATATGGCAACGGTACGTAGAGAACGAAACACAACTGCTGGTGCGTTGGTATCTGGGCTTACAGGCGAGAAGAATGCGCAGTTTTGAAGAAGAAGTGTTCTCTTCGGTTGAGGGAGCCACCGCTGTTTCCGCAGCCGACGCCGCGACGATCAAATCGATGGCTCCCCATCTCGATGTCGAGGTCGTCGACAACGGTGTCGACCTGGAGTTCTTCGCCGATGACTCTGAGCCTGCCGACACCGCCGCCCCGACTTTGGTGTTTACCGGCTCCATGGATTGGCGGCCCAACCAGGACAGCGTGGAATACTTCGTGAACGATATCCTGCCGTTGGTGCAGGCCGAACGGCCTGATGTCCAGACTGTTTTTGTCGGACGCAACCCTCCCCCTAAGATCGCCGACCTCGGCAAACTCGATGGCGTCACTATCACCGGCACGGTCGATGATGTCCGTCCGTATATTCGAGATGCAGCGGTGTACATAGTTCCGCTTCGCATCGGCGGCGGGTCACGACTGAAAATACTTGAGGCGCTGGCGATGAAGAAGCCGGTGGTCAGCACCGGTGTCGGCGCTGAGGGCCTGGATATCACCGACGGTCGCGAGCTGCTCCTGGCCGACACGCCGCAGCAGTTCGCCAGGCAGGTGAACCTGCTTCTATCCGATCGGAGTCAGGCTCGGAAGCTGGGCGAGGCCGGACGCAAGTTGGTGGAACAGCGGTATGGCTGGGATGCGCTCGCGGCCAAACTGGAACAATTCATGACCAGGTTAGTGGCGGCGAAATGACTATTCTTCACCTGCGCGCCTCGAATTTCTACGGCGGTCCCGAACGGCAACTATATCATCATGCCCGCGTGATGGCGTCGACAGACTATCGAGTCATCATAGGTTCCTACAGTGAGAACGGCAAACGACCGGAGTTACTCGACGTGGCCGAAGTCGGCGATGTTGACAACGTGTTGCTTGACGTGAAAAGCGCCTATGATCTCTCGGCCATCGGCAAGATGAGGAACGTGTTGCGCGGGGAGAATGTCGACTTGCTGTGCACCCACGACTATCGCTCGCACCTTCTCGGACACTTCGCCTGCGCTCTTTCAAAGGTGAAACATGTTTGTTTCATGCGCGGGTCCACCAAAGATGATCTGAAGGTCCGCCTGTATCAGTGGCTGGACCGATTGACTCTGGGATTCGCCGATCACATTGTAACTGTTTCTGAACAGCAGCGCCGTGCGCTGAGGAGGTTCTCCGATGAGCGTATCTCTGTTGCGCACAACGCGGTCAGCATCGACGAGTTGGACGAGATCGAACCGGTCGATCTCAAGTCGGCGTTTGACCTGCCGCCGGAGGCGCTGGTAGTCATGGCCGCCGGACGGTTCAGCCTGGAAAAGGGACAGCGCTTCTTGATCCGTGCAGCCGCAGAGTGTATTGAGCAAGATCGCCGACTTTGTTTTATTCTGTTCGGCGATGGCCCACAACTGGCCGAGTTGCACCGTGTAGTGAAAAACAGCGCCTACGGCTCGCGGATCATTCTCCCCGGTTTCGACAAGAGACTGTTGGGTTTCTTGAAAACGGCCGACATACTCGTGAACCCGTCGCTCTCGGAAGGTCTGCCCAATGTCGTCCTGGAAGCGATGGCGGTCGGCACGCCGGTAATCGCCACGTCGGTCGGCGGCGTGCCGGAACTGATAGAAAACGAACGATCCGGATTGCTGGTGAATCCCGGTGATGCGGCCGCCTTGAGCCAAAAGATCGTCGATCTTGCTGAAGACGTGCCCTTGCGGAGACAACTTGCCGACAACGGTCGTGAGGTGGTCAGACGCCGTTTCTCGTTTGCGCAACAGGCGAACACGCTGACTCGAATCTATGAAAAGGTCTCGACGTGATAAACATCGCCTTCGTCATCGATACTATCGAATCACCGTACGCCGGAACTGAGAAACAATTGTTAGGGATTCTTAGGCGGCTCGATCGCACCCGCTTCCGGCCGCACCTGGTTTGCCTCCGAAATAGCGACTGGCTGAAAACCGGCGACGTCGATTGTGAAATAACCGTTATGGAATTGGGATCGTTCTTCTCGTTCGAGTTTCTCAGATGCCGACGGCGGTTCGCTCGCTTTTGTCGAGAGCAGAAGGTCGACATCGTCCAGACGTTCTTCCGCGACGGCAACCTCGCCGGCACGCTGTGGGCGCACAAAGCTCGAGTCGGCGTAATCATCGCCAGCCGCCGCAATATCGGCAGCGGTTACTGGCACAACCGTCGAGAGATAGCTATCATCAGGTACTTGAAACGTTACACAACGCACTACGTTACCAATTCCGATGCTGCCGCGGAGGAGACTTCCAGAGTGGAGGGAGTCGAGTCGAGTCGGATCACAGTCATTGGAAACGGTCTGGATATCGACACCTATCCCCTGCCCGATTCACAACAGGCGGCCGAAATCAAACGAAGCTGGGGGTTTACCGACGATACTCCCATAATCGGTGCCGTGGCCAATCTGCGACCGGTCAAGAATCTCCCGTTCCTGGTTCGCGCCGCCGCACGGATTGTGAAACAACGACCGGAGGTTGGGTTCGTGGCGCTGGGTGAAGGTGACCAGCGTGCGGAGCTACAGAAAATGATCGACGAGAATAATCTGACCGACAAGTTTGTGCTTCCGGGACGGTCGGACAATGTCGCTCGCGACCTGGCCGGTATCGACATCGCCGTCCTCTGTTCCCATCGCGAGAGCCTGTCGAACTCGTTGATGGAGTACATGGCTACCGGACGGGCGATCATCGCTTCTGACGTCGGGGGCAATCGCGAACTTATATCGAGCGACGATCTGGGCTTCGTTTATCCGGCTGACGACGAGGCGGCATTCGACCGTTGCGTCCTGAGATTGCTTGAGGACGATGAATTGCGTAGCCGGAAAGGACAGGCGGCCCGGGCCGAAGCGTGCCGTCGGTTTTCGTTCGACACCGTGATGGGACAGTTGGAGGCGCTGTACGAATCTTTGGTAACTGACCACCGAAGAGGACAAGTGTCATGAGCCTTCTGATACGAACGAACCTTCAGCTTAAGGACTTCGCTCGGTTTAACCCGATCTGTCGATGGTTAGCTGCGGGTACGATCGAGTTTCGGGATGTCGTGTCACCACCTCGCAATGCCGACGAGTGCGCCCACTCGGTAATCAACCTGGCCAGGGCCGCCCGTATCTGCCCGCTGCCGGCACGGCGCGACATGCTTGAGCGCAAGATGCGCCTGCGAATCAAGCAACTGGATCCGTCGCGCCTCGACTGGGATAGCATCTTTCCGCACAGTCGTCCGCGCGAAATCCGTAAGGGTGTCATTCTCAAGAAGCCGGTTTCGGAGCGCGAGAAGGGCGTGTTGTTTATCGCCTTCGAGGACCACTGGCTTCGATTGCTGCGCTATGTCGACCTGGAGAAACTTCACCGACAATACCACCTCGTGCTGGCGCCTACCTGGTCACCGCCGCACGATCTGCCGTTCATGTTGGCAGCCCGTATGTGGCCGAGCACACTCTTTCATATCATGAGCGCCGTGATCGATCAACCGGTCTTTGCGCGCCTGGCCGATAACCTGGTGAGCATCCCGTTAATCTCCTCCAACTGGGTCAACCCGGAAGTGTTCGAAGGGTCGGAACCAGTGGCGAAAAAATTCGACATCGTTATGTTAGCCAACTTCGCGGTCTACAAACGGCACTGGCTGCTGTTCTCGGTTCTGCGCAACCTGCCGCCGGCGACCAAAGTCTTGCTGCTGGGTCGCGGTTGGGAGGGACGCACATCCGAGACGATCATGACCGAGGCGCGCGCTTTCGGCGCCTCCGACAGGATAACGATGAAAGAAGGTTTGTCGGACGCCGACATGGTGCGAGCTATCAAGTCCGCCAAGGTGAGCCTGATCTTCTCAGGCAATGAAGGGGCCTGCGTAGCGGTAGTGGAGTCGATGTTCGCCGATGTTCCGGTCGGGCTGTTTGCCGACGCCATCGTTGGATCGAAGGCATACGTCAACGAGCACACCGGACGGCTGCTCACTCGTCGCGGACTCGCCGGTCAACTGCAAGAGTTCATTGAGAACCATGAACAGTACCACCCGCGTCAATGGGTCGTGGAGAACGGTGTCTCATTCGTCAACAGCACGAAGATTCTCAACGAGGGCATCCGCGACGCTGTCCTGAAACTGGGTGAGGAATGGACGACCGACATTCTACCGCACCAGTGGCGACCCAACCCGACCTACGTCTCTGATGAAACCTGCGCCGAGATGCGACCGTGCTACGATGAATTCGAGAACGACTTCGGTCTGCCCTTGATCACCTCAGGCGTCAACGACCGCTGAAGTTGCCAAACAAGTTTGACCGTGCTACCCGGAAGCTCCCAATGTGTCTCGTGCGCCGGCCTTTGGATGCCAGCGCAGTAGACGAGGACGTCCACCGCGCACAAAAAAACAGGCTTGCCTGCGTCGGGCGGGGTGAGGCTGTCCCAAAAGGTCGCACACCAAGGTGACAGAAAACATTTTCACAAGGGCGTCCAGTAACCCCGCGTAGGGGGCGGCCTTGTGTCGCCCCAATGAACGCCACTTGTGGCCGGCGGAGACAAGCCCCGCCGCTACGCGACAGAAAAAGCAACTTGTGGGACAGCCTCGGGTCGCCCGACACCACTACCGAGCGGAGGTCGCAGGAACCACTGGGACGTGCACTTGCGGGACAACATCGTTCCACCTGTTCAATTCGTGACGCTGTTCAGAACTTGAACAATTGGCGAGGTGCTTGTGTCGCATCCACTTAGACGCATACCGAGAATAGAGGCGCCCTGACTCAACAATCAGCAGGCAGAGACCGAGTAGAAGCGCCATCCCCCTCCAAACTGTAACCCGGACTGGCTCATGCTCTTAGCAGCAGTTTACAGAGGGGGGTTCAGTGGGAACGGTTTTTGTTGTTTTTGCACATGAGATAGTAGTATAAGGTCAAGTAGAGTGCCGATATATAGCACCTATAAAGCAATCGGGTCGACCTCTGTAGCGGCCATACCCAAAAGAGGAAAACTGATGAACAATTCGCACCATACGCCGACTGCCAACCGGGCATCATGGTTTGCTCTGGCGGCAGTGATTGCCCTGGGCAGCCTGGGGATGGTATCCACCGGACAGGGACAGGACCTGACGCCCAGCGTCAACTACTTCAACTTCGACTACGGCGCTGTAGCCACCTCGGACGAGCTCGACTCCATCATCGCCGGTCGCTATGAAGCGTTGGTGGCGGATATGTCGTACGGGTCGGGATACGTCGACAAATACAACGACCTGATCCGCTATGATCCCGACATGCAATTCTACGTCTATCTCGACTTCGCCAATGTCAACACCGCCTCGTCCGGGTTGCCGCCGGTGAACCAGGTGGTCGGTCCCCTGATGGAAGCCGACGGCCACGACTCCACCCACATGTACTGGCATTCGCGGGACTCCACCCCACCCTACGATGCTTACTCGACCAGTGAGGTGGGTTCGAGACTGCGGACCTACGGCGGCACCAGACCATTGACCAACAACACTGATATGACCTTCATCAAACATTTTGTTGATGCCTATGCTGACAGTATTCGTAATAAGCACGCCGATACCTGCAATTTCGACCTCACCGGCCTGTGGTTCGACAACATGGGTATACCCCAGACCTGCGGAGTGAGCAGCAGTGCACCTGGACGATACATGTACGAGAACACGCTTGGCGTCAACGCGCAGTTCGGCGGTGAGAACTGGTCTCCATGGCACGCGGCCTATCGTGACACCGTGCTCCTGAAATACATGTCGATTCTGGCTGATAGCCTGATCTCCCGAACCGGGCTGAAGCTCAACATCAACTCGATCGGCTGGGGTCATGGCATGGGCGCTGAGTACTCCTATGGCTACCGCCCGGAGTATTTTGATCCCGTTATAAGCGGACCGGTCTCGCGCGAACATGAGTACGCCGGCACCCCGTATATGGGCTCCGTTTGTTTCTACCCCGGTCCTAACAATAGTGCGACCAGCATCGACAGCGCCTCCGCGGCCGCTGACTACTACCCCGGCACCATGTACAAAGGGATGGTGGCGTGCAGCGGCGCCGATGTGGAACACTGGTTCAACCCATCGCATGGCAGCGATCCCTACGGCTTTACCAAGTGGCACTATGACGGCCTGGCCCTCTACTACCTGTGGCGCAGCCGGACCACCTTTCTCAGCTTCGCCAACGATCCGGCCGATAACGGCTCGCTCAACTGGATCGACGGCAGCGGTTCCAGTGACCGGTGTGTTCACACCGGCCTGCCGGGGGACAGTTGTTACTGGCTGGATGCGCTGGGCGAACGGGTCGGTCGTGACGGCGCGGACCCGGCCTGGGATCAGGACACCGTGCGCTGGTATGCGGCATCGGTCACCTGCGACGACTGTATGATCACCCAAGGCGCCGGTAAGGACAACGCCGGGCAGAACTGGGTAGTGTTTATGCGACGCTGGAACGGTGATGACGGCTATCGTTACATGGTTTTGTCGCGTCCGATGAGTAATCGGCAAACCACTTTCGCCGGTAGTGACGCACCGTCGTTTGCTCTGCTCGATGGCCCCTGGCAAAAGATGGACCATGACGGTGACTGGGGTTCACCGATTTCGGCTGAGTCGCTGCGTAACGGCGAAGGCGGCATTTATCGCTCGACGATCCTGGGCAGTTGCACCTCACCTCCCAATGCGCCGACTCTGGCCTCTCCCTCAGACGGCGCCGCCGCCGGGACCTACCAGCCGAGTTTGTGTGTGTACAATTCACCGCCGGTGTCCGGGTGCGACGAAACGGTGGTATACACTTTCGAAGTTTACTATGACCCGGATCTGACCCTGCCGGTGACGGCTCCGGTGTCGGTGGTCGAACAAAACCCAACAACCTGCTGGACGTCGCTGACCCCACTCGACGCGGGCAGGCTCTACTGGTGGCGCGTACGCAGCAACAACGGCGTATTCAATTCCACCTGGGCGGGTCCGTTCTCATTCTCCACCCCCAACACACCGCCGCCGGCCCCCACCGGCGTGGCTCCTGCCGAGGGAGACACGGTGGGTACGGTAGCACCGGTGTTAACCGTGAACCAGGCGCCTGACCCCGACGGCACCGAACTGGTCTGTGAGTTTCAGATTTCCAAGTTTTCCAACTTCTCGACACTTACCGCCGGCGGACTCGTCTTGCGCAACACCAGTCAGGTCAATTGGTCGGTGCCGGTAGTGCTGGAAGACGGCGTGATCTACTATTGGCGCGCTCGGGCGGGCGATTACATTTCGAACTCGGCCTGGTGCCAATCTCGCTCCTTTCTGATCAGTCTGACCGGCAACAGTCCGCCCAGCGTACCGACGACGCAAAGTCCGGTTGACGGTGACACGATCACGCAGACTAACCCGACACTGATAGTTCAAAACGGCACCGATCCCGACGGCGACCTGCTGACATACAGTTTTGAAGTCTACGATGCCGGAATGACGGTTCTACTGGCCTCGGCCAACGGCGTTTCGTCGGGCGCCCAGACTACCAGTTGGGCGGTGTCGGTCAACCTTGCCGCCGATCAGACCTACCTTTGGCGGGCGCGATGTTTCGATGGTTCAGGCTATTCGACCTGGAGTACGGCGGCCACTTTCACTGTATCATCCGGACAAGGGGTCAACCATCCGCCGACCCTGCCGGTGCACATACTGCCGACCAACGGCGCGACTATCACCGGCGAGGCAGTGTCACTGGTGATTCAGAATTCGATCGATGTCGACGGTGATTCGCTCTTCTACGATTTCTTCATCTACCTCTATCAGTCGATGGACGGCCTGGTCGGGTCGGTGCGGAATCTGCCGGAGCAACCCGGCCAGACCAGCACTGAGCTACCGTTCACGCCGGTCAACGGTCAGTTCTACTGGTGGCGTGTGGGCGCCAACGACCGCGTCAACTGGACCGAGTTCACGGAACCTACCTCCTTCCGCTGGGTCAGCCTGGCCACCGACGCCGACGAATATATCGCCGGGACCGACAGCCCCCCACAGGGCGCGGTTGTGCATACCCGCAAACCGATACTGCGAGCGCGTAACATCACAGACCCAGGCGTGCACTACTACCATTTCGATGTTTCCACCGATTCGGTGTTTGTAAACCCGGTGGCCTCATCCCCACCGATTGTCGAGGGTGAACGTGAAGACACGGAATGGAAGGTCACCGAACCTTTAGAATCAGACCAGACATACTACTGGCGGGTGCGCGCCGACAACAACGCCTACTCGACCGTCTCCAGTTTCACTATCGACGCCATCATCTATGCTTCACCCAACCCGGTCTCCTTTAACAGCGGCCAGGTAGTCACTTTTCATCTGCCCGCCGACCCGGTTGATCTGCTGATCCAGACCGTATCCGGGGAGACTGTGCTGATCGAAGAGAACATCTCTGGAGAATGGCTCTGGTATGGCCGGAATGCATCCGGCAGTGATGTCTCTGTGGGCGTCTATTCCTGGTTCGTGCGGGGGAGCGACTACAACGGCAAGATCGTCGTCAAACCATAATCTTACAGCACGGACGACTCCGATTCACGACTATGTCATAACGGTCGTTCGCCAGTTGCGGACGGCCGTTTTTATTGTGCCCGTGAGAATTATGGAGAACTATGTGCTTGTGGGCGGCAGACGTCCTCGTCTGCCCCTTGGTTACCTTGGATACGTCGTTCAAACGGGCAGACCCGTAGGTCGGAACCCCCTTGCGGGTTCCGACTCTCAAATTACTCAACAGAGCCCCGCGTCGGGAGCCCTGAGTTCTTGACATGTTGTCGGAACCTCGCCCTTCGACTCCGCTCAGGACGACCCCTTCGGGGCAGGGGTTCCAACCTACGAAGCTGAAGAACCCACCTGTCGCTTCCAGGCTGTGTCGCAATTGTATGTTCTACAGGATCCTGCGTTCGCCGAAGGCGAGCGTGTGAACCAACGGGTGAAGGCATGTGGGTTCTGTACATCCCTGCAACTTTGCGCTTGTATTCGGTGTAGATGAAACAGATATTGCCACGAACGTATAAGGCGACAAAACATGTTTGGTGAAGACTTCATACAGCGAGCAATACTGGCCGCGCCGACTATCCTGTTTGCGCTGACCGTGCATGAGTTCTTTCATGCCTGGACGGCGCTCAGATTCGGCGACACCACCGCCCGCGACATGGGACGGCTGACGCTGAACCCGTTAGCTCATCTTGATCTGATGGGTACTGCGGTTTTCTTCCTTTCCCAATTCCGCTTTGGCTGGGCCAAACCGGTGCCGGTGAACCTGATGAATCTTCGCGGCAACGTGCGTGTTGCCGACTTCTGGATATCCGCGGCCGGACCGCTGTCGAACATGGGACTGGCCCTGATCTTCGGCATTATCCTCAGGATGGTGTTGTTCCTCGACCTGCCGATACCGCTGGTGGTGGTAAAGTTCCTCCTCCTTTCAGTGATAATAAACGTCTCGCTGGCCTTCTTCAACCTGATCCCGATGTATCCGCTCGACGGCTCGCACATCCTGAGAAACATCCTTCCGGCCAGATACGAAGAGACCATAATACAATTCGAGAGAATCGCGCCGTTCATCCTGTTGCTGTTAATTATCACACGGGTCTTTTGGTACATCCTGGGACCGGTGGTGTCGCTCTTTGTTTATCTCTTTAGCGGCGTCTCTATTTCATGAACCGATCGACTTCCACGCTCGCCCTTGCCGCCGTGTTGGTTGCTATCGCCAGCTGCGGTCCGAAGTTTGGCGCTGAGCCTTCGGCCGATGAATACCGAGCATCAGGACCCGGTAAGAAAGTTCAGGTCGAGGCGTACCTTTTCGACGCCAGGATTCGACGTGACGGCAAACCGACCTCGTTCCGGCTGCACCTGTATCAGACCGACACGGTAGTCGCCATGGGTGGTCGGGGATACCTGGGCAAAGGCGCCCTGAAAGGTCTTCTGACCGCCGACTCCATCGAGGTTTACTTCCCGACACGTAATGAGTACCTGCACGAAGCGGTGCACGACCTGCTGTTCAGTTCGAGTTGCACTCATGCTATCACAGAACTGGATTTCCCATCTCTCTTGAGAACGCTGCCGAAAGAGCAGGACCTCGGAACCGGTTTGATCGTTCGCCGCGATGATAGCGACCGCAAGCGTCCCCACTTTACCCTGACCTGGACCGACTGCGCCTGGCAACTGGAGTTGGAGTACGATCACCGCAAAACAGGTTGGCGCCTGCGTGAAGTCCGCTTTGAGGATGGCGAGAAGGTGTCCTTCACCGCCAAGCGGCGCGCGCATAAGGCTTCGACTAAAGTTGATCGCAAAAAGTTCGACCTCGGCGCAGGACCCGACGTGACCCGCATAACCCCCTGACTTGTCTTCACTTATACGAGTTGACTTAACCCTGCGAATGTGGCATATTATAGTTTGTACTTGATTTGGAGTTCGGATGTGAATTTGTATCGACGGACATTTTCGATTCTGCGGCCGTACCTCAGGCAACTGGTCACAGCCTCAACGTCGGCGGCCTTGCACGCCTTGCTGTCCGGTATGATGGTCTGGATGGCGGGGCCTCTCCTGATGACCCTGTTTCAGGTGGAGGCGCCTCTGTCGATGGAGCCGGAGCCAACCGCAGTTCACGCAACACCAAACCCGGGCTCAACGGAATCGTCCGCAGCCGACGGTTTGGTCACCGAAGTGAGCAGCGGCATCGACGCCGTGCGCGATTCGATGAAGAACTGGGTGCACGATCTGGTCGAGGCCGAAACCCGGCAGGACACGCTCATCAACTTTTGCTGGCTGATCATGCTGATTGCCATCGGCAAGAATCTGTTCATGTACTTGCAGGGGTTCTTCATGGCCTTTGTGCAACAGTCGGTGATCCGTTCGCTGCGTGATCGTCTCTTTGAGAAATACCAACGACTCTCGCTCGACTATTTTCACCGCCGTCGCACCGGTCAGATTATTTCGCGTGTCACCAACGACGTGGTCGTGCTCAATGAATCAATCGACCTCGGCTTCAACCACCTGGTGGCCGACACGATACTGGCCCTGACGTTTTTCTCATTCCTGATTATCCTCAGTTGGAAACTGACACTTCTGGCTATGGTTGTACTTCCGGTGGTCTTCGGTTTTATTTGGTTCATAGGCAAAACCCTCAGGCGGCATTCGGAGCGCTCGCAGCAACGAATGGCCGACGTCAACTCCGTCCTGGAGGAGGCAGTCAATAATACCCGGATCGTCAAGGCTTTCTCGATGGAGAAGTTCGAGACCGAAAAGTTTATCAAGACCACTACCAACTACTTCCGATCCCTCCTGCGCATGACTCGTATCCGACACCTCTCCTCGCCCATCAACGACGTGCTCATCAGTTTTGCCGGTGTGGTCATTCTGCTGTATGCCGGGGCGCGCATTATCGCCGGTACCGGCGAGCTTGACGCGGGCGATTTCATGACCTTCGTCGTAGCCATGTTCGCGATGATCAAACCGGTCAAGTCGCTCAGTCAGATCCATATCAAGCTACAGGAGGGGCTGGCAGCGGCCGAGCGCGTTTTCAGGGTTCTTGATGCCGACGAGAAAATCGTCGACCCCCCCCAGTCACGAAGATTAGATCGTTTCACCGACTGCATCCGCTACGACAAGGTCGATTTCAGCTACAACTCGGGTGAAATGATCCTGAAGGATGTATCCTTCAAAGTACGCTTCGGCGAAGTGGTGGCAATCGTCGGACCCTCAGGCGCCGGGAAGTCGACACTTTTGGATCTGCTGCCGCGCTTCTACGATCCGCAAGCCGGTTCCATTACAATAGATGGAATCCACATAACCGCTGTCTCGCTGGCCTCGCTGCGCGGCTTGATGGGAATCGTCACGCAGGAAACGTTTCTCTTCAACGACACCATCTACAACAATATCGCCTATGGTCTTCATGATGTTTCGCGTGAAGCGGTGGTGCATGCCGCTCGCATGGCCAACGCCGATCGGTTCATCCGTGAATTCGAGAACGATTACGATACGCTGGTGGGCAACCGTGGAGTGATGCTGTCCGGCGGCCAGCGCCAACGGCTGGCTATTGCACGCGCCCTTTTGAAGGACCCACAGATCTTGATTTTCGATGAGGCCACCTCGGCACTGGACACCGAGTCGGAACTGTTGGTCCAGGAAGCGATCAGCCACCTCATGAAGAATCGCACCACACTGGTGGTGGCGCACCGTCTGTCGACCATTGTCAATGCTGATAGAATCGTGGTGATCGACGACGGCCGCATCGTAGAAGAGGGTCGACATGAGGACCTTCTGCACTCAGGCGGCTTGTACCATCGTCTTTACATGATGCAGTTCAAGAACGGCGAAGCTGTGCAACAAAACGATCCGCCGGTGTCGACGTCAGCTAAGAAGGGACCTTAGTGCCCTCACGTGGCGTCAAAACAACAGAGAAGGCGTTCAAGCGATTTCTGCACCCCCTCTTTCGCCTTTTCTTCAAGAAGGGAGATCCCTCGCACTACCCGGTGCAGGCGGAAAAGGTACGATCGATTCTGATCCTTCGTCCCGACAAGCTGGGAGACATGATATCGATCATTCCTGCAACTCACGCTCTCAAGAGGGAGTTCCCCGGATTGCGGATCGAGATTCTGGCGTCACCGCTGAACAAACAGTTGGTTGAAAACGATCCCGTCTTCGACGCTGTACATATTTATCGCAAGAACATCCTTGATGATCTGCCGCTGGTTCGTCGCCTCAAGGCTAAGCGTTTCGATATAGTCTTTGATGCCATCTGTCTCGACTCGGTGACCGGGCTGCTGCTGACCAAACTGATCGGCAACGGTTCGATCACCGCCGCCTCCCGCAAGCAGGATCTCAGACGGTTCTACGACTACTGCGAACCTTATCAACGTGACGGGCAGGAGCACAATGTCGACAACGGACTGCTGATCTTCAACCTGTTCGGCCTGAGTCCGGCGACAATCGACCCGTTTTCCCCCGTTCACATGCCCGAAGAGTCCCAGGCTAAAGCGGCGACTTTCGTCAAGTCAATTGGTGTGAGCGGAAAGTTTTGCGTGGGTCTCAATATCTCTGCCGGCAGTCCGACGCGTACACTGGTGATTTCGAAATACGCTGCAGTGCTCGACGGTATCGCTCGCCACCTGCCAATGGCGCGCTTCATCATAATCTGTACCGGGGAAGATCGTGAACGTGGTCGGCAACTCCTTCAAGGTCGCGAAGGAACAGCGTTCCTGGTTCCCGAGGGGTTGTCGCTGCTCGACGCTGCGGCGGTAATCAATCATGTGGATATGTTCGTCAGTCCCGACACATCGCTGATCCATATCGCACGACTGATGAAAATCCCGGTCGTCGGACTGTACTGCGGTCACATGCGCAACTACCATTCCTGGAAACCGTACCGACAGCAATGCGGCTCGGTTGTGTCGTCGCACGAGGGCCATCTGCACGACATCGAAGCGCAGCAAGTCGTCGACGAATTCCGCGAAGTCATGGCGAGCGTCAGCTCGAAGGACGCTGAGACATCATCGTCGACGCTTTAGAAGAGGACAGGTGCAATGACCGACCGGACAGTGAAGGCAGAACGATAAGGTTAAGGTTGTGATGGACACGATCTCGGCGGTAATAATCACTAAGAACGAAGAGGCCAATATCGGTCGGTGCCTGCAGTCCCTTGACTGGGTAGATGAGATAATCGTCGTCGACAGTGGTTCGGAAGATGATACGCGCCAGATAGCTACCGAAGTCGGCGGCGTCGTGTACGAGACGGTCTGGACCGGGTTCGGACCGGCCAAGGCCTTTGGTGTCGACCGAGCCATAAGCCGCTGGATACTCTCGGTCGATGCCGACGAAGTCGTCACCGGTGAATTGGCCCGGGAAATTCGGGAGGTGCTTTCCATAGGAACCAACCGACACGGTTTCGACATGCCGCGCCTGACGAATTTCCTGGGACGATGGATCCGTCATTGCGGCTGGTATCCTGACCGCGTCCTTCGAATGTTCTTGAAAGCATACGGCAACTTCAACGACGCGCCGGTACACGAACGAGTTATTCTCGACGGCGACATCGGACACCTGGAGTCGGACCTGCGGCACTATAGCTACCCGACGCTAGAGCACTATCTGACGAAGTCGAATCGATACACCACTTTGGGAGCTCAGCAGGCTTTTGAAAACGGCAGACGGGCCGGCTGGTTTGATCTTGTCATCCGCCCGCCGGTATCGTTTATTAGTCACTTCATATCAAGGCAGGGATTCCGCGACGGCCTGGAAGGTCTCTTGATCTCGGTGCTTTCTGCGGTTGCTGTCCTGGTAAAGTACGCCAAGTTAAGAGATCTGCAACGGAAGCAGACCATGAGAAAGACCGACACGACATGACCAAACCGCTCGACCTCAAACCGGGGGATCGCATTCTCGTCAGTCGCAGCGACCGTCTGGGCGATCTGATTCTGGCGCTGCCGTTTGTCGAGACCCTTAAGTGCCGCTATCCGGAGTGTCACATCGAGGTCCTGGCCTCACTGTACGCATCACCGATCCTGGAGAACAACAGTCGCATCGACGGTATCGTGCGCGTACTCAACGAGCAGTTAACCATCGACCGTCTGTACAAGAAGGACTTGCTGCAGAAGATCAAACAAGCCAAGTACCAGGTGGTCATCGCTCTCTATCCTGACCGTCACGTCTGTCAGCTTTTTCACAAGGCGGAGATCCCTCACCGCATCGGAACAGCCGGTCGGTTTCATTCGGTGTTCTTCAACCATCGTCTGATCCACAGTCGCAAGTCCAACAAGAAGCACGAATGTGAATACAACCTTGATTTCCTGAAGTTCTTCCACGATGGCGAGACCGCCCGGGTACCGATTGTCTACCCCCGAGAGAAGGAGCTCACTCACGCCCGCCGCATCCTGAAGGAAGCCGGTGTCGAGGGCCGGTTCGTGGTGCTGCATCCCGGATCGGGAGGATCGGCCGAACGCTGGCCGCTCGATCGTTTTTTGCATCTATACAATGCTCTGGAGCAAAGTAACATGCAGGTGGTGATCTCCGGTTCGGAAAAAGAGGGTGAGACCATCGATCAACAGTCTCGTGAACTTGGCCTGAAGGTGCGCCATATTACCGGTGACACCGATCTGAGAACCCTGGCGGCGGCGTTGTCGCTGGCTGACGTTGTGGTCGCCAACTCCACCGGACCACTGCATCTGGCAACGGCGGTAGGCACCAAGGTGGTGGGATTGTATCCCGGCAAGGCGGTCATGTCGCCGGCCCGGTGGGGTCCGCTGGGTCGGCACGACCGGGTGCTGGTTCCGGCCTCAAAAGAATGTCGGTGTCCGCCTAATGAGTGTGTATGTATGTTGACGATAACAGTAGAGAAGGTAGCATCGGAAGTTGCACAACTATTTAACCAGGCGAACTAACGAGAAAACCAGCGGAATGAATCTGGCCGAATTTATCATCCAGATCGAATCGTTCAACGCCAACGTCGACATTGAGTTGATCCGCAGGGCCTACGAGTTCAGCGACCGCGTTCACGCCGGCCAGACGCGCTCATCGAGTGAACCGTATGTCGAGCACTGTCTCGAAGTAGCGTTTATCCTGGCCGAGCAACACATGGACTCGACCACCCTGGCCGCCGGACTGCTTCACGACGTGGTGGAGGACACCGACACGACGATTGAACAGCTTCGTCGCGAGTTCGGTGATGAAGTAGCGGAACTGGTCGACGGTGTTACCAAATTGTCCGGAATTCAGTTCTCCTCACGCGAAGAACAACAGGTCGACTATTTTCGCAAGATGCTGTTGACCATGGCCCGCGACATTCGGGTCATCCTGATCAAGCTGGCTGATCGACTACACAACATGCGCACGCTAGAACCTCTCTCGCCGGAACGTCGAAAGCGTATCGCTCAGGAAACGCGCGACGTCTACTGTCCTCTGGCGCACCGTTTCGGTATCAACCGGGTCAAGATGGAACTGGAGGATCTTTCGCTGAGATTCCTTGAGCCGGACGTTTACAGCGAGCTAAAGCAACGGATCAGGGAAACTCGCGAACAACGGGAACGTTATATCGCTCAACTGGTGGCTCCTATCTCCGAAGAACTGACACGCAACGGTATCCGGGCCGAAGTCAATGGGCGCGCCAAACACCTCGATTCCGTCTACCGCAAGATCAGGATAAGGGAGGTTCCGTACGAGGAAATCTACGATCTGTTTGCAATTCGGATTATCGCCGATACTGAGCGCGACTGTTATCACACTATGGGTATCCTGCACTCGATGTGGAAACCGGTTCCGGACCGTTTCCATGATTACATTGCCAACCCCAAACCGAACGGTTACCGATCTCTGCACACCACCGTGTTCGGACCGGACAATCGACCGGTGGAGATACAGATTCGGACACACCAGATGCACCATGTAGCGGAGAACGGCATCGCCGCACACTGGCTGTACAAGGAAGGCCGTCAGCAAATGTCGAAGTCTGATCGGCAGATGATCTGGCTGCGCGACGTGCTCGAGTGGCAGAAGGACATGACTAACCCATCCGATTTCCTGGAGTACCTGAAGATTGACTTGTACTCCGAGGATATCTTCGTCTTCACGCCGCAGCAGAAACTGATCCATCTTCTCAAGGGATCCACCCCTCTTGATTTCGCCTTTCAGATTCACACCGAGGTAGGTATCCACTGCGCCGGCGCCAAGATCAACAATCGCCTGCAACCGTTGTCTACTCCACTTAAGTCCGGCGACACCGTCGAGATTATCACCAACGCCCGCCGCAGCCCGTCACACGACTGGCTGAAACTGGTCAAGACTTCGACGGCGCGCGCCAAGATTCGTCGCTGGCTCAACCAGGCCGGGTTCGAACAATCGGTGACGCTGGGACGCGAGTTAATCACACGCAAGCTCAAGGAACTGCGGCTGAAAATGCCGCCGGATGACGAGTTGCAGGGATACGCAGAGAAGCTGGGCAAGAAGTCGGTGCTGGACCTGCTTGCCGCGATCGGCAACGGCTCCCTGAGTCGGGCGCCGTTGGTCAATCTGATCAAGCCGGAGAAGGAGAAGCCGAAGGCCGGGCTGGTAGGGAAGGTAATTGATCGCCTGCGGGGTTCCAAAGGCATCCGCGTGCATGGCATGTCCGACATGATGTTCCGATTCGCCGGATGCTGCCAACCGC
>JAUWIB010000065.1 GCA_030605565.1 bacterium | reverse complement strand
TGAAGGGTTGTCCGTTCTTTTTTGCTAAGTATGATATCCTGTGCTACTCGCATCTAAAACACCTCCACCGCAATAATACGGCAGAGGAACGCCGAAGTCAAGATACTGCCTACTATTTATGCATCACACCACTAGTTCGTCAAGGAACTGAGTTCTTACCTTGCTTGCCAACGCTTGTTTCCTATCGTGCGTCTGGTTGTCGTGCGAATAGCATACGCTTCACTACGAATGTTCGCAGCATTATAGACCTCACTCTAAACTAAACTCGTTGAATGAAAGTGTCAATCACCTTTTGCGCCACGTTTTATAGCCTTCCCTGCGCTGCCGCCATGTTCCCGGAAAGAACCTCGGCACCTGCTTCGTATACTCGATATACTCGTCACCGAAGCGCATCCGAAGTTCCGGCTCTTCAATACGTGTTACGAAGGCGGTGAAGCAAACTGTAAGAAGAGGCGTGGCTATCAGAAAGAGAGTTGTCGACCCGAGCAAGAGACCGATGCCGAAAAACGAAATGAACCCCCCACCCAGCATCGGATTGCGAGTGATACCGTATGGGCCGCTGGTAATCAGATTGCGCGGCGGGTTCATGGGGAACGGTGTTCCTCGTTCGCGGATGAAGAAGATTAGTGTCCAGTGTATAAGTATGAAGCCAAAAGCCAACAGGGGCCATCCGAGAATCTGCCGCAGCGTGGAGAAGCCGGTCACTCTGAGGCCGATCAAGACATCCACTCTGGTCGAGCTCCAAATAACTACGACACACATAGCAAGGAACGTGAGCATCCCTACCACCGAGACGGCCCAGCGCCGGGTGGCCGGACCCATTGCCCAGCGATGAATGATACCGATTATCCGGTCACTCAGGCTCATTGTTAGAACTCGTATTCCAGCCCGAGAACTGGGAGTATAGACCATTGGTAGAGGACATCCTCTTTGCGTTCCACTTCGTTCCAATAGTACGTCGAGACATTCTTGCGATTGTAGGCATTCCAGATTGAGAAGAAGACAATCAAGCTGGAATTCCTGAAGTGGTAGCGTCGGTCCATACGCAGATTGAGCGAGTGGTAGGCCGGTATCCGGTCCTCGTTGACGCGGGAAGCGTCGCGGACACTGACATTCTGAAGCCTTGACCTGTCAAGATCAAGCGGCGTCTGCGGGCGACCGCCGGCGCATATCCAACGCAGGCTGTATTCCCATTTGTTGTTCGGCTTGTAGCCCCCTTCAACCGAGAAGTTCACCTTGTTGTCAAAAAGACGATCACGCCACATGCCATCCAAACCGCGATAGCGCGTCCGCGAATAGGAGCCGGCTAGCAAACCGTAGACACCTGCCACCAGCTTTTTCTGAATGATCGCCTCGATCCCGGCGGCGTAGGCTTTGCCTTCGGCTTTCAACGTCTCGAAGTTGCCGAGCATGCGCGCAAAGCCGAGTTCGTCGGCCAGGAATATCTGTGGTTGGGCGGGATCGAGAGGGAAGTTGTCATACCCCTTGTAGTAGGTTTCGACGGTCAGCCTGGTGTCATCGCTAAGAAGATGGCTAACGCCGAGAATGCCATGATAAGCGATGGGGTCGGGCAGGTCAACGAACTGATCGCGCTGCGTCATCAGCGACAGCGGCAGGAACTGCCGATAGACACCAGCCGCGCCGCTGAGAGAAGTTCGGGGATTGAATCTATAATTGAACGAGAATCGGGGGGAAAGATGCGCATGCCCGTTGTATTCGAACCAGTCATAGCGCAGCCCTATAGTGGTGGTGATTTTGGGATGCCATTGCCAGATATGGCTGACAAACGCCCCCACCAGCGGCGCCGCAGTGTACTTGTCCAATATGAGCGCTGGAATTGTATCACCGAAGGAATTGACGTAGTCGTAAAGATGATAGTCAAAGTCAGTCATCAGGTACTTGGTATCGAATCCGAACTCCAATTGATGTTTATCGCCGGCAAGGAAGTGGTTGATATTGCGAATATTGATACCGGACTCAATCGAGTTCTGGTCGAACAGATGGCGGCCGTTTTTGGTCTCCTGAACGTCTCCTTTGTATTTGATGGCATTGTAGCTCACCGAGGTGTTGGAGTAGCCATTGCCACCCCACAGGTAGCGCCAGTTGGCTCCGAAGGCATGCTCATAGCCTGAGAAATCGCCATAGAACTGATTGCAGTCATCCCAGGCGGTTGAGCTGTCAAGGGAAAAGTAGTCCACGCCGGCTATTCCCAGGATCGAGAGCTTGCTCCGCGAGGACAGATCGTAGACAACCTTGCCTTGATAGTCCGAATACCTGGGAGCGACGCCGACGCCAACAGCGTCGACCAACAAATCCAAATAGCTGCGCCGACCGGAGAACATCCACGAACCGCGTCCACCTGCGAGCGGTCCTTCCAGAACAACTCCAACACCGGCCATATTGAAATCGATCTGGCCGTCAAACTCCTCGCGGTTCCCTTCGCGGAAGGTAAGCTCCATCACCGAGGACAGGCGATCGCCGTACTTGGACGGAAAACCACCGGCCGAGAATTCTACTTTATCCAGGAAGTCGACATTGATCAGGCTGATCGGTCCGCCCGTGGTTCCCTGCAACGGGTAGTGGTTAATATTCGGGATTTCGATATTGTCGAGGTAGAAGGCGTTTTCGGACGGGCTGCCACCCCGAACGACCAGACTGTTGATTTGGTCGTCGACCTTGGCGATGCTCGGCAAGGCGTGGATAATGCGGCTGACATCACCGGCCGAGCCGGGCGCGCGCCGGATCTCCTCGCCCGAAAAGGTCGTGGAACTGGTCGGTTTGCTGTCCTCCTGAGCGAAATATCCTGCCGACACCACGATGTCCGACACCTGGACGGCGCTGACCGAAAGCTCGGATGTAATGTATGTAATTCTTCCCGGCCGGACGATGATATCAGTCTTGCTCAGCGGCTCGTAACCGACAGCCCGTGTCGCGACCACATAGCTGCCGACCGGTATGTTCTTGATTGTGAATTTACCGTCATCGTCGGTGGCGGCGCCGCGTTCAGTGCCGGCTATCAGGACGCTGGCGCCGATCACCGGGGATTGGGTCGAACCATCCACCACGCGCCCGCTGATGCGCCCTGTCGGTTCGGTCTGCTTCGAATCCGTCTGACTCAGAATGCCGGGGGAAACTGTCGACACAATCAGTGCTGTCGCGATCAAGAGTCGGGCCGCTCTGTACATACATCCTCCAAACTGGACTATGAGATAATTCTACAATTGTTCCGTGCCTTTGCCGTGTGAACATAGCTGATAGCGTCCCCGATGGCAAGCTGGGAGTTTGTTAGAATTGGCGGGGTGACGTCTCCGTTGATTCGACTTCTTTGGGGTGTCGCACAAAGACCACCCGCACCAACAGCACCACGATCGCGCAGGTGATGGCGTCAAGGTTTGAGAGAGAGGCCGCGTCGAAAAGACTAAACAGCCGCAATCCGGTCCAAGGTCCTGAATATTTCCCCGTAGGTATCTGCTACCATTTTGGGATTGTAAGTGAGGCCCATGAAGCAAAGCTGCTTGAATGATCCGTCCGCCAAATAGTTCGAGATGCGGTCGACGGCATGAGCACTCGTATCGTTCTCGAAATTCCTTTCGCAATGACGCAGGATGTTTCTAACTGTGAAGAGCGGTATGATGTATTTGGGATTGACCTTTCGCAGTTCACACTCCTGATGAAGCCAACAACTCTCCAGTTGAAGGAGATATGCAGCGACTTCTTCCTTGGTCCGCAGGCGAGGTTGTGGCGGGGCAAAGTCCGCAACGAATTTGGCCGTAACCTCCTCATTCCACTCGGAGTTGCGGTAAAGTGAAAGGTATATCCTCTCCTTGCAGCTGATCAGATCGAGAATGAAGCGTTCTCTGCCAAAATCATGTTGAAAGTAACCGTTGATTGCCCGGGCCAATCGCCATATAGCCTTCGGGTAAGTGGGTTCGAGCGTAGTACGCCTCCGCTCGTTCTTGATTTGCTCAAGAAATGTGTAGAGACAGACGGCAACGTTCTGTACGATCAAAGTATCCTTTGGGTCATAACTAAGAGAATTGTGCCCGTCCTTCGCCAGGAACTCCACAAGACCTTCGGAAATGCTCCCAAGCTTGTCCTGGGCTTTCCTGATTGCTGTCGCACGGCTGGCCTGAGGGTTTTTCGGATCCGCCAAGAGATCATAGATTTCCTTTAAGTCAAGAAATATACTACCGGGAAGGTCGCCGGGGCTGGCCACTGGCTCACCAGATGACGCCTTTGGACGACTTGACGACGGCACCGGTCTATGCTGTTTCCGTGGATTCAGAACGGTGCGCAAGTACACTACTGCGACGAGTATAATGCCGCCAGCGTAAAGAGCGGCTAACAAGGTGTTCTCAAGATTCATGTCAAAACAACCTTCCGGTTAAAGATACGGAAAAAACTTCCCGTTGGCCAGACCAATTTTCCATTGTGCTCATGTCAGTTCTGCCTCATCCTGCCTGACTTTATGCCATCTGCCCATCAGGGCGATCACCCCTAGCATAAAAAAATCCAACCAAAAATACCCAGCATAATTCACGGAGACGTCAATCTCCGTGTACTTGTTTTTGGACAGGTAAAGAGCGCCGAAAGGAAGTAAGACACAATAGGTGTGTGACAGAAAGATGAACAGAAAAGACCAGAACCGTTGACGAAACCAATCACGATAGTCTTTGGCATCAAACAGATCATACTTAGTGTACGGCAACAGGATCCGTACCAGCGCCACTGCATGCACACCAAAGAAGATAGCGATACCGGCCCAGATAAGCGGGCCGAAATACCAGAAATTCGGATACTGAAGAAAAAGCTCAACCGACCTGCCGAAGATCAGTATAAAGGCAAAACCGTAGAATACTACAAAATAGGAGACAAGTTCTCGCGCTTTGGTCTGATCGTCGGGTGCAAGCATAGGTGGGGGCATTACAGAACATTCCTTCCGAAGCAGCAGGTGCACCGGTCGGTGTCGTTCAGGAGTTGGTCACCTGTTAAAGAATTCAACATTTTCGCCTCAACCCTAAGGTTGAAGCCGACAGATTCGATATAACTACTATGGCCGACATTCCTATAGACCAGATTCTGCTTGGGATAGCATATGCAGTCGGGATCGCCGTTGTCGCTGTGATCTTTATCCGCAATATGCGAAATCCCAGACGCCAGCGGACTTCCTCGAAGGACCGTAAGTCCGCCAATGTATAAGGAAGCCGGGGCATTCCAGCGACTTAGTTGTCCTATGTCCTCCGACCCCCAGACAGAAAGGTCTGAGTCATTCGTTCCCACATTATTATGCATTGGACTTCAAGTATAATGGTGCTAACTGTCCTTCGCAAGCAAAAAAAGCTGTCTTTAGCTTTCCGTGGCATCCAAGGTATAGGTGAATAGTTCATAAACTATCCCCCATCTAGAACGACGGCGGATGTGGTGCGGTCTCGGAATGTTCGACAGGTTTGACTGGTTGCGCTCGCACAAAGACCACCCGCACCAACAGCACCACGATCGCGCAGGTGATGGCGCTGTCGGCGATGTTGAATGTCCACCAACGTTCCAACTCACGACCGAACAGGCTCACGTCGGGAATGTCCACATCGATGAAGTCGACTACCTTGCCGAGACGGATGCGATCGATGATGTTCCCCAGCGCCCCACCGGCCACGAACGACAGCGTGAACGCCAGCGTGCGGTCGCGGCGCGCCAGGTAGATGTAGTACATGACGAAGAGCAGAATCAGAATCGAAGCGATCAGATAGTAGGTGGAGGACCCGAGGTTGGTGCCCATGGCGCCCCCCTCGTTGTAGACCAGGGTAAACTTGAGAAAACGGCCCAGCACAGCCACCGATTCGGTTTCGGCGAGGTATCGGAGCGCCAGAATCTTGGAAATCTGGTCTGCAAGCAGAACCGAGAGGACAATGACGATCGGCCAGAGGATACTTTTAGCGCTTTTGGGGACCAGAGCGTTTTTCCTCTTCGGTTGATTTGCACTCAATACAGAGCCGCGCATGGGGTACCGCATCGAGTCGCTCCTTGTTGATTTGCTTGCCGCACGAAAGGCACTTACCGTAAGTGTTGTCTTTGACGCGACGCAGCGCCTCTTCGATGTGGTAAACCAGCCGCCCGGACTTGGAGGCAAACATGAAGGCCAGTTCACGCTCCATGGCATCGGTTCCCTGATCCGCCATGTGATAAGAGTATGACGACAGATCGCCGGTGGAGTCTTTGATGGTGGAAGAGATATGCGACTCCATCAATATCCCCATTTCCTTCAGAAGCGCCTTTTTCTTGGCCATCAGCAGCTTCTCGAATTTTTCCAACTCGGTCTTACGCATCGGATACTCCGATCTACACTTTCACGACCGATATCAGTGTTTTCTCGCCGTTAATGTTCCACTCTTTGGCGTTACCGGCAGCCTGAGAGAACTTGAGTTCATCGGCCAGGGTCTCGCTACGGATGAACTCGTCGTGCTTTTGCGCGGCTAACTTCACCGGCTCGGTCGAGTCCATCGTGACCCTGATCCGGTCGGTCACCTCAAAACCAGAACTCTTGCGCATGTTCTGAATTTTGTTGACCAGTTCGCGGGCAAAGCCTTCCTGCAAAAGTTCCTCGCTCAACTCTGTTACCAGGGCGACCGACAAACCGCCGTCCGACTCCACGGCGAAACCTTCTTTTTCCATCCGGACGACATGGACTTCTTCTGATGAAAGTACGATCTCTCGACCATCGATGGCAATCTTAAACTCACCGGATTGTTCCCCCTCGCGAACCTGATCTGAGGTCAGTCGGCTCAGCAGTTCGGCCGCTTTTTTCACATCCCCACCCAGCCTCGGACCGGCCGCTTTGAAGTTCAGCTTTGCCGAATAGCTGACATATTGATCGAGCCGACCGGCGGCGGAGACCTTCTTCACATTCAACTCGTCTCTGAGAATATCGAGGAACCCTTCCAGCTTGTCGAAACTCATTCGGTTCGGGAGGGTCACCAGAAGCTCTGCCAGCGGCTGACGCACCTTGAGGTTCTTGCGTGACCGAGCGGCGCGTCCAAGTGAAACGATCTTCTCTATGACTCCCATAGTCTGTTCCAACGACGGATCGATCAGGGCTTCATCCGGCTCGGGGAACGAGGTCATGTGCACTGAAAGCGGCGCTTCTTTGCCTGACCCCATCAGTTCTTTGAACAGCATTTCGCTGGTGAACGGCGTCACCGGGGCCGTCAGCTTGCAGACACCAAGCAAGACGCGATATAAGGTGAGGTAGGCGCGCATCTTGGCGGGGTCATCAGCTTTGGCCCAGAAACGACGCCGGTTATTGCGCACATACCAGTTGGACAGCTCCTCGATAACGAAATGCTGAATCGCGCGCACCGGCCTGGTGATCTCGTATTTGTCAAGATTGCCGGCAACATCTTTGACCAGGCTCTGGTATCGCGACATGATCCAGCGGTCAAACCGATCAGGCTCACCGGCTTTCTTGTCAAGGTAGGTCTCGATCGACACACCTGTTTCGGCCGCTTTGTCGACGATTTCATCGATGTTGGCGTAGAGAGCAAAAAACGAGTAGGTATTGCGCAGAGTGTCGAAGTATTTGCGCACTACCTCGGCCAGGGCGTCGGGGTCGAACTTGGTCGGCACCCAGACAGCCGAGTTGGCCAGAAGATACCAGCGGGTCGGGTCGGCGCCGAATCGGTCCATCGTTTCGAATGGATCGGTAACGTTCCCCTTATGCTTGGACATTTTCTTGCCCTCTTTGTCCAGAATGAACTCCATCACCACGTTGTTCTTAAACGGCGGCTGATCGTACAGGATGGTCGAAATAGCTATCATAGAGTAGAACCAGCCACGCGTCTGATCGACCGCCTCGCTGATGAAATCGGCCGGGTACTTTATCTTGAACTCATCTTCGTTCTCGAACGGGTAGTGCCACTGGGCATACGGCATGGAGCCGGCATCAAACCAGCAGTCGAGCACTTCCGAGATGCGGGTCATTTCCGAACCGCATTCACACGTGAGCTTGACCTCATCCATCATCGGTTTGTGCAGTTCCACCGGTTCGGACAGCTCTTTTGCTTCCTTGCGCAGTTGTTCGATGGACCCAACCGCCCGCATCTTCCCACACTTGTCGTCATCGCAGACCCAGATCGGGATAGGTGTCCCCCAGAACCGCTCGCGCGAGAGCGCCCAATCGACGTTGTTCTCGAGCCAGTCGAGCATACGGCCGCTACGAATTTCATCGGGGTGCCAGTTGATAGCGTTATTGTTTTTGATCAACTGATCCTTGAACTGTGTCGTTTTCAGATACCAGGACTGGCGCGCGATATACACCAGCGGGGAATCACAGCGCCAGCAGAACGGATAGTTATGTTCGTATAACTCCTTTTTGAACAAGCGTCCGGCTGATTTGAGGTCTTTGATAATGATCGGATCGGCGTCTTTGATGAACATCCCGGCGTATTTGCCGGTGAACTCCTTGAAGATGCCATTGGCCTCTATCGCCTGCAACACCGGCAGGCCGTACTTCTGTCCGATCTCGTAGTCATCGGCTCCGAAGCCGGGCGCTATATGGACAATACCGGTGCCGTCTTCAAGAGTGACGAAGTCGGCGTTGACGACATAGAATGCCTTATCCGCTTTGTCCGCAAATATGTCAAACAACGGGGTGTACTTACGCTTCAGAAAATCGGCGCCCTTAAAGCGCTGAAGCGGTTCTTTCTGTTCACCCAGAACTTTCACCACTAACGCTTCCGCCAGCACCAGTCTTTCACCCTCATGCTCGACCAAAACGTAATCGGCCTCGGGATGCATGCAAAGAGCGGCATTCGACGGAAGCGTCCATGGTGTAGTCGTCCAGACGAGGTAGCTGAAATCCTCATCGGCCGCTTTGACTTTCACGAAAATTGACGGGTCTTTGATCAACTGGTACCCCTGCGCCACTTCGTGACTGGACAGACCGGTCTCACAGCGCGGACAGAAGGGCAGGGTTTTGTAACCTTTGTAGATCAAGTCGCGGTCGAAGAAGTTCTTGAGAATCCACCAGACCGACTCGATGTACTCGTTGGTGAGTGTTACGTAAGCACCGTCAAGATCGATCCAATAGCCCATGCGCCGGGTGATTTTGTTCCACAGGTCGAGGTACTTGAACACCGACTCTCTACACTTCTGATTGAACTCGGCCACGCCGTAATCGAGAACCTGGGCTTTGTTTTCGAGCTTGAGTTGTTTCTCAACCTCGATTTCCACCGGCAGACCGTGGGTATCCCAGCCACCCTTGCGGTCGACCCGGAATCCCTGCATCGATTTGTAGCGGCAAATCAGATCCTTGATAGTGCGCGAGATAACATGGTGAATGCCCGGCACACCGTTGGCTGTGGGTGGTCCCTCGTAGAAGACGAAGTGCGGCTTATCCTTGGCCAGTTCATTACACTGATGAAACACACTGCGTGTGTCCCAGAACGCCAGGATCTTCTCCTCGGCGGTGGGGATTGAGAAATCGTCTTTCAGCAGGTCAAACTTCATGGTCGTATTCCTCTAAAGCCGCCTAATTTAGCCGAATTATCGAACGATGTAAAGGGTTTTTGAACCTTGGGGGTCACCTTGAGGGAGAACTGCTTCCGGACAGCAGTTCCGTTAGTTCATGTGCGACGTAGAGCTTCCCACGTCTGACCTGACCAACATCGAGGAGTATGCCGACATCCAACAATCGCTTTACACCAGTTTTGACAGCGTTGAATGAAACGTCCCATTTCTTGCTGAGCCCCGAGATTGAAACAACCGGACTAATGAAAATCTCATCGATCAGTCGATGGGCGGTTTCCGGCACTCTTTTCGTTTGTCTGATTCTTTCCTGATACACCTCGTGTAACGCTAATATCCTCTTAGAGTCTGCAATAGCGTGCCCGGCTTGTGCTATGACGCCACGCAAGAAAAAGTCCAGCCAGCCATACCAATCACCCGTCTGACTAACGGTGATCAGCCTCCTATAGTATTCCTCCCGAGATCTCTCAAAGAAAGCAGAGAGATACAACAGTGGTTGAGAGAGGATCCCTCTATCGCACAAGAACAATGTGATGAGAAGACGTCCGATCCGGCCGTTACCATCCAGAAAAGGGTGGATCGCCTCGAATTGATAGTGAGTTAAGGCGCATTGGACCAACGGTGGATCCTCTGGGTCAGAATGCAAATACCGTTCCCAGTTTGAAAGCGCATCCAGCACCTGCCTCGGTGGTGGTGGGATAAAAGTGGCTTCCGAGATGGAGCAGCCCGTGGGTCCGATCCAATTCTGATCTCGACGTATTTGACCGAGATTGCTAGACTGCCCTCGCACATTATCTAGAAGCACACGATGTAGATGCCGTATGAGTCGGACCGATATCGGGAGTTTCTCCCGTAATTCCAGGCCGATCTCCATGGCTCGCACATAATTGATCACCTCGCGCACATCCGGGATCCTCGGCTTAGCTGATGGCATTGCCTCGTAGAAAAACAGATCGTTAAGAGACGACTGAGTTCCCTCTATTCGTGAACTCGACACGGCTTCTCTTCTAATGTATGGTCCAATAAGAAGATATGGGTTTTTGAGGACGCGACCGATTCCAGAGAGTTCACCGACTAATAAATCGGCCTGGGACAAGAGCCGTCGGAGCCTTGCATCGTAGTCCAAGTTGGGAGGCAGGGGATTCGGGACAAAGGCGAAGTTTCCGCCACTGATACTTATGCACTCGCCTGGTGCATTATTCCTGAAGGCCTTGATGTCCAACGTCGAATCCTATATGACAATCGATTACACGATTCGTTATTGCCTTTTACTGCCGTATCCTGCAATAACGCGAGTTCTTATTGCAGCAAACTCCACTTCCCTGCAATAAGTATCGTCCTTATTGCACTATCTGTCAATAAGAACATTGGCTCTATTTGCCTGACTTAGAGTAGATTGAGCCAGTCAATGATATTTCTATAACATAACCATTTGTCAGACAGTAAATTATCCTATTATACCTTCCTCACATATCACAACCCCTTATTATACTTAAGTGTGCAAAAGTATAACACATTCGGGCCTCCTGAGTGGAACTGATCGCACCCAATCCGGCTTGCCTTTGCATGGTCTTGTTGACATTCGCCCCCTTCCCCCCTTTCTTGCAGGCAAAACCACTGAACTGAAAGGCCAACATGACCTCACTCGATGACCTCCTGAATGAACCGAAATTCGTCACCGCGATCAACTGCATGGACGGCCGGGTACAACTGCCGGTGATCAACTGGCTCAAAGAACAGTGCGAGGCCGACTATGTCGACATGATCACCGAGCCCGGTCCCGATAAACTCGTGGCTGAAAGAAACCCGGACAAACTGCCGTCGATCAAAGAGCGCGTGAAGATATCCGTTGAGAAGCACGGCTCGAAAGTAGTCGCGCTGGTGGCGCACGGCGATTGCGCCGGGAACCCGGTCTCTGAAGACGAACATTATGGTCAACTGCGTCGGGGGATGGAATGTCTTCGCGGCTGGGATCTCGATGTCGATATCGTCGGTTTGTGGATCAGCGACAAAGACTGGAAAGTCGAACAGTTCGCGGTCATCACGAGGGACTGACAGGCAAGCCTGTTTCTCGTGCTACGCGGTGATAAATCACCCATAAATGGGTTTCAGGCGCTACGCGCTTTATGGTCTCAGTCTGAGTTTCCCCAACCTCATGCTGAGCGGAGTCGAAGCATGAAAACGGCAGATGTGGACATCTGCCGGACACGGGACCTATCCCTGTCGCTACTCAGCTCTACCTGACAATTTCTCGACCCGGTATGAGTAGTACTCTCCACCACCAGCCGGCATGTATACACTGACGCCATCGGCCAGCATTTTCACTTTGTCGCCGTTGCAGGTAGCCAGCAGGATGTATTCGTCGGTGGCTTTTATAATCGCATCGTAAATCACACCGTCAATAATGTTGCAGACGTCGGGCTTGAACATAGAAGAGTCAAAGACCATCGGTGCTTCTTTGTGATCCGACTGAAATGCGGTTTCCCGGAACATTTGTCTGTCGCCGCCGGGGGCTTCGCGGAGGCGGAGAACCTGTTGCCGCGCGATCCCTTTGTTGTGGAAACGGACCTGAGAGGCTCCAACATAGATGTTCGGGGAAACCGAATTCCCTTCATAGGAAACGACGAAATAGTGGGAGTCCGTCCAGATCGTGTACGTGGTTATCCAGACACCCTGGCGCCATTCGGCCAGCCGGTCTTGAATGCTGGTTGGTTCGTCCTGGCACCAAACGGAGGCCGCGAGAGCGAAGAGAACTGTCAAATGTACTGCAACGGCTTGAACTGAGAACTTCACAGGATTCCTCCTCTTGTCATGATGGTCAGCTTGTGGACCACACAGAATAAACCATGACTAGACTGTCTTCGTTTTCTCCAGGTACGATCTTCGCTATCCGATGTTGCGTACAATTGCTCCCCTCGGCTCGGCTGGAACCCAGTTCCGGGCCGGACTGAGGTGGACACATGGTGAATGATGGCTGCAACAACGGACACTGGTACCCTATCTACAGCGGAGCGACAGGTGGGTTTAGTGTGATATCAGAAAGAACCCACCCGACGCCGGCGCTCCGGGTGGGGTGCCGAAGTCTCGTCTGCCTCGTTCGGAGCGAACAACCGGCGCACGAGGACGTACGCCGGTCACTCTGCCTCTACGGTTGGTCGGTTGTCGGTTCTTTCAGTATGTATGGCTTGTATCGCGAGTCCATTATCAGGATGTGGTCTATCCACCAGTCCTTCAGGAAAGACATGGCCTTCAATGCAGTGCCGCTTTCCTCGTGCAAGGATTGCGCCAGCAGTTCTTTTGTATTCTGGGTCAATTGGCTATGGACGGTACGATGTTTCGGCAGATCGGGGTACCCATATTCCTGCATAAGGCGTTCTTCGCGCGCAAAATGTGTTTGAGTGTAATCGAACAGTCTGTCAAGTATCTCTTTGAGTTGCGCATGGGTTGATTGATCCCGAATGGAATTGTGCAGGTCATTGATGATAGCGATGATACTTTGGTGGTCGCGATCAAGTTCGTCGTTCCCAACGCTGTAACGATCTTTCCACTCAAGGAACGTCTGAGTCGGCATAATCCTCGGCTCCGAAATGAAGGACTTCATTCTCCAATACCAGACTCTATGAAAAGGCAGGTGAGTAGTCAATACAAAAAAGTCAGTACGCTGGTACTCCACCTACAGCGGAGCGGCAGGTGGGATTGGTGTGACATCAGAAAGAACCCACCCGACGCTGACGCTCTGGGTGGGGTACCGAAGCCCTTACTACCCTTCGACTCCGGTCAGGGTGAGGTGATATGCGCTCAGGGGGAAGTCCAAGGTGTACACTTGCCAACACCTCATGCTGAGCGAAGTCGAAGCATGCGCATGATCCGTTACCTCAGGAGGTCAGCTTGTCCATCTCGTCTATCTGGTCGGCGAACAATTTGAGCGTGGCCTCGACCGGCGCGGGCGTGGTCATATCGACACCGCACTGCTTGAGTTGCTCGATCGGGTGATTGTTACCACCCGAGGAGATCAGCTTCAGGTATCTTTGGACCAACCCCTCTTCACCAGCGAGGAACTTATCCAGAATAGCCTGCGAGGCAGCGTACGAAGTCGCGTACTGAAAGACGTAGAAATTCAAATAGAAGTGCGGGACCCGACTCCACTTCAAAGCACTTAAATCATCATGCGATAACTCCGGACCGAAATACTTCTGCGTAAGTTGGCCCCAAAGTTCATTGAGCGCGTCCGGTGACAACGCCTCACCTCTCTCGACCCGTTCATGGATCTCCAGTTCGAAGTGCGCATACATGACCTGATTGAAATAAGTACCGACCGTATTGTCGACGTGGCGGTTGAGGAGATACAGCTTGTCGAGTTTGTCGGTTGCCTTCGAGAGAAGGTGCTGCATCAGTAGACCCTCGTTGAGCGTGGACGCCACCTCGGCGACAAATATCGAGTACTGAGCCTTGGGATACGGCTGTGTCTTGTTGGAGTGGAAACTGTGCAGGGCGTGTCCCAACTCGTGTGCGAGCGTGAACATGTTGTCGACGGTGTCATTGTAGTTCATCAACACGAACGGATGTACCCGATAGTTCCCCCAACTGTAAGCGCCGCTCCCCTTCCCCTCCGTCTCAAGGACATCGACCCATCGCGAGTCAAACCCTCTCTTAAGGGTGCTGAGGTAATCGCCCCCAAGGGGTTGCAGGGCCTCAATCGTCTGCTGGACAGCCTGGTCGTAAGGCACTTCGTAGTCACGTTCAGGAAAGAGCGGGCAAAGCAGGTCGTACATCTTGATTTCGTCCAGCTTCAGCAGCCGCTTGCGCAAGGCGACGTAATGGTGCAGACCGTCCAGTTGCGACTCGGTGGTTTTGATCAGTGAATGATATACCTGTGACGGGATATTGTCGCCATCAAGGGCGGCGTGCAGACAGTTGTCGAATCGGCGAGCACGACTGTAGAAAACATCGCGGTTGACCGAACTGGACAGCGAGGCGCCGGTAGTGTTCAGATGGTCCTTGTAGACAGAGTAAAACGCCTCGTGCGCATCTTTGCGGACGCGTCGATCCGATGACTCCATGAACTTGGCAAAGCGCTGCTTGGTGAGGGTGACATCGTTGCCGTCTTCATCTTTGATGGCCGGATACTTGAGGTCGGCATCGTTGAGCATGGTGAAAATCGACTCCGCGCCACGCGCCATGACGGCCGACTGCGCCAGCAACTCCTCGACTTCCTCCGAACGCACGTGTTTGCGGCTGCGGATCAGTTCCTTGACATAGAAATCGTACTCGTCGGTTTTCTCGAACTGATCGGCCATCTCCAGGAGGCAAGCCTCATCTATGGCAAGCAACTCCGGCTCAACATAGGAGAAAGCCGCTGCTGCTTCTGAATTAAGATTCGCCGCCCGGTCACTCATCGCCTGATACTCCGACTGCCGGTTGTCCAGGTCGCGGTTGAGATGCGCGTACTGGTACAGACTTGAACAGATCAACCCCAGATCGCTGCGCGCCTTGAGACAGTTGTACAATGTCTGAGGTGAATGATCGAGTTGGCCCGCGAACTCACCGGCTTTGTCGATCAACGTTTTGGCATGCTTGAACTCTTTTTCCCACGCTTCGTCGGAGCGGTAGATGTCGGCCAGACTCCAGGTCAACTTCTCATCGATATCCGAACGCTGCGGTATCTTCTTGGGTGCTGCTTTTGTCTCGGTGGTCATCTCGTTCCTTTCTGTCGAATCGTACAATAACTTCCGGGAATAAACAGCCTGAGCGTGCAACAATCAAGTGCCGATTGGGTTCATTGGGGGAACTCAGGCGAATACTGGTAGACGACCGATCCCACGGCCCGCTGGGGTGGAGTGGGATACCCTAGTAAGGGGTGGTTTGTTTTTAGCTTAAATCCACTCGGAATTGGAACCTCCAACGAACCGAGCCGTTTAAGATATAAGAGGAAAAGGAGTCCATTATGAAATCAGCGAAGCAGAGTTTTGTCTTGGCGGTGTCCATAGCGATACTGCTGTCACTTATCGTGGTGCCCGGTACCGTGGTCGCGCAACTGACATCCCATCAGTACATGCCCCCACCTTCTTATGCGACGTACACGAATCCTGTTAGGCAAGCACTCAGCACATATACGTCCCCAAGTGCTCTCCAGCATCAGACGAGCCCTACATATTCCCCCTCGAGTCCTCATCACCTTGTAGATGATCCGATGTTGTGGCGGTCCCATCACCGCTGGGCAGCGGACCCAACCGCCGATTGGTCTTACACAAGCCCGTCATCGTTCGAGTGTTTTGGTACTTCGACCCACGACTACAACAGTCCACACTCCCGGCCCGATGATCCGCTCCTTTCGTCACTCAGTTACATGAGCGCAGTAAACCCGTCTTGGACTCTGGAGCCACACTCTTCTGCATTCACGACCGACCATCATTCGATGCATGCCTTCCTCACAACAGGTACGTACGCTGCCCCTGACCCGGTCCCGTTTGCTTATGAGGCTATGGATGCAATAAGCGGAAATATGAGGGGGGTGGTGCTGCAGATGGTCGGTCCGAGAGCAGGCATTGTGGGCATGGCAATCGACTTAGCGCTCACGGTTGCTGACATTCGGCTAATATATGAGTTTCACAAAGGTTTACGACCATTGGAGGATCTGAAGAACGGGTGGCGTGCTTCCAAGCTTTTTTATATTTCTGTCGCGCCATTCGGCAATCCGGATGTGTCCACCAAGCCTGAGACTTACTCGTCATACACATGGCGGCAACAGGGTAATACGCTCGTGGAAGAGTTTTCTGAGACCACGGTTACTCACGAAATCCTGTCTGAGAACCTAAGAGGGGAGCATCATGCACTGGTCGCTGGCCCATTCAAGACCACTATTGAGCGGAAAATCACCACGATTGAGACGATCAACGATAACAATGCGTACGACGGAAAGTCAAAGGTTCATGGCATAAACCCTTACACGCCAATAGACTGGAACAAGTTCCAGAGCGACCTTAAGCCAACAGATTGGAACAAGTTCCAGAGCGACCTTAAGCCAATAGACTGGAACAAGGTCCTGGGCGACCTTGAGCCAATTGACTTGACGCCTCGATGACCTGTTGTTTGATAGACTGATCCGACAGCATCAAACCGCGTTCAGACTTGGACCCAATACTTGGGTCGTTGACGTCACTGCAGCCGGAGCAGGTGGTGACTTCATGATATTCGCCGGGTGGCCGTCTCAAACTTGTTTGGGGCGGGTTGTTCTTCTGTCCATGGCCAAACAAGTTTGACCATGCCACCCAGCCGGCAACAAACTTGAAACACAAACAAAGGCGCCACCCAGTACTTAAACCGAGTGGCGCCGTGCTCATCCCTAAGCAGGGTCGGTCATCCAATGACCCTACAAAGAGTCGTTGTTTTCCATCCATTGGTACCTCGCCCATCGACTCCGCTCAGCATGACGCAGTCAAGTCCCCTTTACCGTGGGCGGCAGACGTCCTCGTCTGCCCCTTAATCAGCGAAACCACAGGGGGTTTCGACCTACATGATTTCGCCCTTCGACTCCGCTCAGGACGAAGTATGTATCGCTCGCGTCCCGTAGAGCAGCGCGCGAAGCGCGAGAAAACCGGCTTGTCCGGCCTTAGCTGCAGCCCGAGGTCGCGCCGCAGGTTTCACACTTGAGACAGGTGCCGTTACGAACCATCGTGAACTGTCCGCACTCGCCGCACATGTCTCCCTCATACCCCTTTATTCTTGCTGCTCTGATGGTGTGGTGGAGTCTGTGGCTGCCTTCGTCGGCAGTCGTCGACCCCGCCGCGGCAACGTACTCAAGCACAGCCTCCGCTTTTTCAGCTGTCGTCTCTGAAGCCTGATTCTCCAGCGGCTTACCATCGGCTTTACCTCCTCCTTGATGTCCCTGCTTACCTTGGCTGTTCCCGTTTCCATTGCCGCCGTTATCGGAGCCGTCCAGACGGACCCGCAAGTGGGTGGTGTGGATATCCTGGGCGGTGCGACTTCCGGTCGTCACCATTCCCGTAATAGATGCATCGGCCGTCTCTTCTTCTTCGAATTCGACCGAGCCATCCTTCGGATCACCCAGGGTGTCCCCGCGCAGGTCTTCTTCAGAGACATGCACCAGGTCATTACGTCCAAGGTAGCTTATTGCCAGTTCACGGAATATGTAATCAATGATAGAAGTTGACATCTTGATCGACTTGTTGCCGCGCACCAGTCCGTTCGGTTCAAAGCGACTGAACAGGAAAGCGTCGACGAATTCCTCCAACGGCACTCCGTGCTGAAGGCCGAGCGAGATAGCGATAGCGAAACTGTTCATCAGCGAGCGAAAGGCTGCGCCCTCGCGATGCATGTCCAGAAAGATCTCACCCAGGCAGCCGTCGGTGTACTCCCCGGTGCGCAGATAGATCTTGTGTCCGCCAACCACCGCTTTTTGAGTGTAGCCGCCACGTCGGTTGGGCAGTTTGCGCCGTTTGGCGATATACCGATAGACCACTTTGCGCGCGGCTTGTTCGGCTACTTGACCCACCGACAGCGTCTCCGGCTGTTCCTCTTCATCCTCATCGAGCAGTGAAGCTGAGAGCGGCTGGCTCAACTTGGAACCATCGCGGTAGATGGCGATAGACTTGTTCATAGTCTCCCAGGCCAGGCGGTACGCCTTCTTAACATCGTCGATAGTCGCCTCGGACGGCATGTTGATAGTCTTGGAAATAGCGCCTGCGATAAACGGCTGCGCCGCGCCCATCATCCGAATGTGTGCCTCATAGCTGATAAATCGAACACCGGTTTTGCCGCAACGACTGGCGCAGTCAAAAATCGGCAGGTGCTCGTCCTTAATATGCGGCGCGCCCTCGAGTGTCATAGTACCACAGCAATACTCGTTGGCTGACTCGATCTGATCTTTGGTGAAGCCAAGTTCGCGCAGGAGATTGAAATCCCAGGCATCGGGGGCGCCTTCCGACAAACCGAGGGTGTCGATCAGGAACTCCTCACCCAGGGTATGACGGTTGAAGGCGAACGTTATCTCGAAGACATCGGCAAGCGTTTGCTCTAACTTGTCCAACTCCTCATCGCCGAACCCCTTGGCCTTGAGCGATTCGTGGTTGATAAAAGGCGCCTGCCGAAGCGTCTTGTGACCGGTGGCATAGGTTATGATATCCTTGGTCTCAGCCGCTGAGTAGCCGAGCTGTCGCAGCGCCACCGGGATGGAACTATTGATAATCTTGAAATAACCACCACCGGCCAGCTTCTTGAATTTCACCAGTGCATAGTCGGGTTCGATACCGGTAGTGTCACAGTCCATCACCAGACCGATAGTACCGGTTGGCGCTACCGTCGTGGCTTGGGCGTTGCGGAAACCATAAATCTCACCTTGTTCCAATGCCTGGTCCCAGACCACCCGGGCTGCCTCCACGATTGCCTCGGGGAGATAGGCCGGATTCATGCCGGACGGCTTGACGGTCAGGCCTTCATATTCCGACGGGTCGGCGTTGTAAGCAGCCCGGCGATGGTTGCGAATCACTCGCAGCATGATGTCGCGGTTGCGGTAGTAGGCGCTGAACGGTCCCAGTTCCCTGGCCATCTCAGCCGATGTCAGGTAGGCCTGCCCGCTCAGCATCGAACTCAGAGCACTACACCAGGCATAGGCCTCCGAGGATTCGTAAGGAATGCCCATCCGCATCAATACCGAACCGAGATTGGCGTAACCCAGGCCGAGGGTGCGGAACTCGAAACTCTTCTGAGCAATGTTAGGCGAGGGATATGAGGCCATCAATACCGAAATCTCCAGCACCACCGTCCAGACACGGATGGTGTGCATGTAACCCTCGATGTCGAAAGAGCCGTCGTCGCGAAGGAACTTGCCGAGATTTATCGAGGCCAGGTTGCATGCGGTGTCGTCCAGGAACATGTATTCCGAGCAGGGGTTGGAGGCGTTGATGCGGCCGTCCTTGGGGCAGGTGTGCCATTCGTTTATGGTAGTGTCGAACTGCACACCGGGATCGGCGCATGACCAGGCGGCGTAACAGATCTTGTCCCACAGTTCAGACGCCTTTATGGACCGAGTCGAGATCCCATCGGTTCGCTGTGTGAGTTCCCAATCGCCCTTCTCCTGGAGAGCCTCGAAGAACTTATTGGGTACTCGCACCGAGTTATTGGAGTTTTGTCCCGACACCGTCATATAAGCATCGGCTTCCCAGTTGGTGTCGAGTTGAATGAAATCGATCTCCATGACACCCTGGGTGGCCAACTCAAGAATTTTCTTGATATATGCCGAAGGTACAGCGTAGCGGCGGGCAGCGCCTATCGCCTTCTTCAGAGCATCGTTTTTGGCCGGGTCGGTCTCGACTACCGCATCCCCGTTGCCGCCGGCCACGCGGGTGGCCTCGAAAATCTCGTGCAGTTGACGTCGGATAGCAGTCGAGCCGGCCACCATGGCGGCCACTTTCTGTTCCTCGACCACTTTCCAGGCAACAAACTCTTCAATGTCCGGGTGATCCAAATCGAGACAGACCATCTTGGCCGCGCGCCGGGTGGTGCCGCCCGATTTGATAGCCCCGGCGGCACGATCGCCGATACGCAGAAACGACATCAACCCGGATGATTGACCGCCGCCGGAAAGCCGCTCACCGGAACCGCGCAGATTGGAGAAATTGGTGCCGGTACCGCTGCCGTACTTGAACAGTCGAGCTTCACGCACCCACAAATCCATAATGCCGCCGTCGTTGACAAGATCATCGGAGACCGACTGAATAAAGCAGGCATGCGGCTGTGGGTGCTCATAGGCGTTGGCGGCGCGGGTCAGAGTCTGCGAGTTGGGGTCGACGTAGAAGTGACCGTTGGATACGCCACCGAGGCCGTATGCGAAATGCAGACCGGTGTTAAACCACTGCGGCGAATTTGGCGCCGCCACCTGGTCGGCCAGCATATAGCACAACTCATCATAGAAACTCTGCGCGTCCTGCTCACTCTCGAAAAATCCGTGCTTCTCGCCCCAGTACCGCCAACAGCCGGCCAGTCGATGAAACACCTGTCGAGCATCTTTTTCGCCCCCCAACAGGGGCTTCCCCTGTTCATCCAGAAGCGGCTGACCCTGCTCATCGGTCTGCGGCACACCGGCTTTGCGGAAATATTTCTGGGCCAGGATATCAACGGCCACCTGCGACCATCCCGCCGGCACTTCAACATCATCAAGCTTGAAAACCGAAGAACCGTCGGGGTTTCTGATCTCTGACGAACGCTTCTCAAAATTGAGGCGGCAATAGGGTGATTCCCCTTCGCGCGTGAAATATCGGTCTATCTTCAATCTATGCCTCCAGTACAGGCGCAAAAAAATATCAGGACCGGGCAATCCATGGCCAGGCGATAAATCCTGATAATCCAGTGCTGCCTAACAGATTATAATAATCTTATCATATCCAAAGCCGCTATCTGAGCTACAAACCCTCTATTTCCGGCTGCGGGTACAATATGTAGTAGTCGGGAAGTCTCATACTACTAAAAATAGTGTTTTATTTCGGTAAACTGTATACGCCTGAGTCTCAGGCTTGTAGCCTGGGTTACACGCCCGGAGAATTTGCCGTTGGCCGCTATTCGACCTGTTGCTGAAAAAATCGATTTCTATAAGTCACTTATATAGCGTTAATTACAGGAGGCCCAGTTCATGGTTGCTCGGGCTGACGGTTGTCCACAACCAAGAAAAGCGTAACTCTTTGATTAGCATTACATTCCCATGCTTTCAACAACCGGCCAACAGCGTATCCACAATCTTTGTGGATAACAGCGAGTTGGGGCCAAGGCGCTGTTTTGGACCGGACCACTCGATTGGGTGCTGATAACGGTGAATTGCCCGGAATTCGCTCCCATCTTGGTTTTTCACCGAGCATTCTGCAAAATAGTTTGAAATATCGGCATTTTTCTCTTGACAATATTTGCAAGAGTGTTACCTTGGTAGTGCAATCGGAAAGTGTTACTCTTTCTGTGGATTACCTAATATCGTCCGCCCAGGCAGGCACCACCTGTCTGGGTTTTTCATTGGGGGAGAACTGGTAGCTATCGCGGTTGGTTCATCACAGCGAAGTGGACGTCCCGTCTGCCTCGCGTTGTGCCATGAGGCTGGTCTAGGGGGAGGTGCGCAGATCGCAAGATTGCATTTTACCCGCAGCTATCTATAGTTGGAATGTAAGTGTGCTCAATCGGCCTGTTTCGCAAGCAGCTTCTGCTGCTCGTGCGCAATGAATTCTCGCAGGTTTGTCGGGTGCCATCCGAATCCATTTAGTACGTACTCGCAAGCGTCGACTGCCAATCCTGCTGCATTCCCGAGCAGTTCATCTAGAGCGTGGGATCTCTCCCACGTTACCTGGTCCTCGGCCGCGGGATAGCAACCCGTGAATATCCTCGTCGGGTCACCCCCGAGATACAACAACCGGCCGCCAACATCTCGCAAAGCAATTGAGACCCAAGCACCACCCCTAAACCCAGCACCTCTCGCGAGTCGAGCAGCAAACTCGTGAATCTCGGTGATCAAGTAGATTGTCGCGATGACACCGAGATACCCCGTTACTGATAGGCCCTCTTCGGGCCACACACCTTGAATTCCCGCGTCTCTCTCACATTGCTCTCGATAACCATCTTCTCGGAAGGCAAAGAGATGTACGAACTGGCCGCTTCGGTAGAATCGCCAGTATTCTCTGAAATGAGCATAGTCTACCCAGTTGTGGACGTAATCACCGGTTGATGCGCGATTCTCCACATCCACGTGAGGGTAGTCCCACCCCCGGAACATTACACGCGCGACCTCAATAATTCGCTGAGTCTCCCCAATTGAGCCAGTTAGCGTCTTATCAAACTTCAAAGGACGGATATTGACACGAATATGTGGCCCCGACCTAATGTCTTCAAGTAACTCAATACCATGGGGCATTCTAAAGCTCTCCTAATTCTTCATCAAATGCCTCTTGGTCAGGATCAGTGGTATCAGATTGAAGTCCTAAGACAATCCCTGCTTTTCCGGCAGTGGCCAAGAACCCTCGCAAGCCCTTTTCGATCGCGACATCAATCATTTCTCGCATCTCCGACTGAGACTGGACTGAACAGGTGCGAGGTCTACCGCCGTAAGGCCTGGTGTATAGGGCGCTACACTTCAGTACGTTTGGATAGTCCCGCTTACAGACCACCGGTAACTTCTCAAACTCTTGAATGTGGAGGAAGAGAAATTCGTTTCCTTGATGTTCGATTTGACCTAGG
Organism: bacterium; assembly: GCA_030605565.1. Lineage (GTDB taxonomy): Bacteria > Zixibacteria > MSB-5A5 > GN15 > FEB-12 > JAJRTA01. Next base: position 10,194 of record JAUWIB010000065.1, on the reverse strand, counting down.
GTGAGTCTCACGTATGGATCTGCATAGCGGTTAACAAAGTCCTGTGCATCATCCTCATTGTAAGTCGCCAAGTCCGTTGAATTCACTCCTACAGGGTTGCAGGCTGTGCTGCCTTGCTCTACCCCAATTATGATCGTACCCCCATCACGGATATTAGCCATTGCAAGGCACGTTTTGGCTACCTTATGTTTTAATTGCTCCCAAGGTGCCGACTCCTTGTATTCCAAGTACCTTTCCTCGTGTCCACGATCTATGAGAAATCTTATTTCTTGGTCAGTCATTGGCCCGAATTCCGCTAGTTTTTGAGAATACCGCCATTTGACGAAATATGCTGCCCGCTGCTGCTAACCGCAATGAATTTCTCAAATTCTCGGGTGCTGTCAGGCGACTCGCCTGACGGCCCTTGGCTTGCATAGCAGGCGTCGGGCGGGGTCGCCCGACACCACCCCATCATGTGATTTGAGAGTGGCCGAGTCTGAAGACTCGACCACCACAACGTGCACGAAACAATGTTTGAGTGCCGTCAGGTGTCTCGGCCTGACGACTCCTGCCTGCATAATAGTGATGCTGTCGGGCAGAGACACCCGACAGCACGTAGAGTTGTTCGTTGCAGGCGCGCGTAGCGCGAAAAAGTGATTTATCACCGCGTAGCGCGAAAAAGTAACTTGTTACCGTTCAGCCAGGGCGTCGCCGCATTGCATGGCCCGTCCGATGAGGTCCATCAGTTCGGCAATCTGATCGGATGAGTTCTCGAAGCCGATCTCGTTGACCAGGGCCAGGACATCGCTCAAACTGGACCCGCGCGCCCAATAGGACCCACGCAGGATCTCGGCGAACTCCGCCGAGGCCGCGGCCAGTTTGAAATCGTCCGACGCACGCTCGAACCGGTTGCGGAAAACTCCTCGTTTGATCGGCGCGCTGATTTCTGTGACCTCGTCCATCTCCGGGTTTTTGTAACGGACGTGCACATTGCCGATATTGCCGCGCCGGAGATGACGAGTGAAGTTCACTTCATACAGCGCTGTCACCTGATGACCCGACCCGATCTCGCCGCCGTCCTCGCGATTGTCGCGGAACTTGTGGTCAGCCACGTCTCGGTTTTCATACCCGAGCAGGCGGTAGCTGCGCACTGTCTCCGGATTGAAATCAACCTGGATCTTGACATCGCGCGCGATCACCTGCAGGGTGCCGGACAGCTTGTCAACGAACAGACGACGCGCTTCATCCATGTTATCGATGTAAGCGTACTGTCCGTTACCGTTGTCGGCCAGTTTCTCCATCAGCACGTCGTTGTAGTTGCCCATGCCGAAACCGACCGTGGTCAGGGTGATGCCTTTGTCGGCATAGCGCTTGATCATCTTCACCAATTCATCCGGACCGGTCTGGCCGACATTGGCCACGCCGTCGGAGCAGAAGATGACGCGATTGATCTTACCCGGTTCGAACATCCGGTTAGCCATCTTGTAACCCAGCCGGATACCTTTCTCGGCATAGGTTGAGCCACCGGGAAACAGCATCTGGATAGCGCCCTGGATGCGACTGCGGCGCCGTGCATGAGTCGGCTCGAGAACGACCTGGCCGGTCGAACCGTAGGTGACGATACCGACACGGTCACCCCACATGAGTTGGTTGGTCAGTAATTCCAGTGAGCGCTTGACCATCGACAGGCGATTCTCCTGACCCATGGAACCGGAGACATCGACAATGAAAACGAGGTTGGCCGGTTTGCGGGTTTCGGCATCGAGTTCGCGGCCCTTGATACCGATTCTCAGTAGCTGGCAGTTCTGTCCGAAGTGCGATGATGCTCCCTCCATCTGAATGGAAAAGGCCTCGCCATGTTTCGGCTGGTGATAGTTGTAGTCGAAACGGTTGACGAACTCCTCGACACGGACGGCGTCTCTGGGCGGGAGGTGACCGCGGTCGAGATAGGAGCGGGTCAGCACGTAGGAGGCATCGTCGACATCGATAGCGAAGGTGGAGAGATGGTCGTTCTGAGTATCGATGAACGGATTGGCGCCGTAGCTTTCAAAGAACATGGCGTCGTACGGTTGACCGTTGACGATATTGGAACCCCCATGGACGGGCCAATCATAGCCGGTGCCGCAACGGGGGTGCGGTGGCGTTGGTGTGGGAATGTGGCGCCGGCGCTTGAGCGGTTGGGTGTTCTTTGTGGTTGGCACACTCGGAGCGTAGCAGTCGGCGGACGACTGGCTGGGCGGTACGGCGTCGGTGTAGTGCTGTACGCTGCCGGCGCGACCGCCACGGATGAAGACCTCACCCGATGGGTTGGTGACAACTCCGGCGACCTGGCCACGAAGTTCGTCAACCGTTGTAACCGACTGTTTCTCAATTGCCTCTTTGTGGATGGAAATCTGGTTGGATACCTCGAACTTATCGATGATGTCGCGCTGACCCGATATCGTAATAGTCTTGCCGATATCGGTTGTCTTCTTCTCGAGTTGAATGGACAACTCCGCCGCAAGGTCCGGCTTGACGACAACCTCGATCACCTCCACCGTATTGAATTCCAGATGGGATATCTTTACCGTGTAGGTCCCCGGCTGTAGTCGACGTACGACATACCTTCCATCGGGATCCGTCATGGCGCCAAAGTTCGTACCGACGACTGTCACCGAAGCTCCGAGGACCGCTTCGCCGGTCTCTTTGTCGGTGATAGTGCCTTTGATCTGCCCGACCGCGGCGGCGTTGATGATAATGGCTGCGCCGACCATCGAAAATGCGACCAGCAGATACGGGAGTAGTTTTCTGGTTTGCATAATCCACCTCCTTAAGTGGGTGTATGAGAATTACAACTGTCTTCTGGAGGGGATACAACATAGAGACGTCTTTCTTCCCGGAAATGTTTAGTCTGGGAGTTGCGGCCATCAGTATTCATTGGCCGGGGCGGGTTGATCTTCAGGTCCCGCGCCTGGCAGCGGTTTACCTCCGGGTCTGAAGACCCGTCGGGCACAAACCTTCCCTCGAGTCGGCGCACGAGGACGTACACCGACCACGAAAATTCAAACATCGGTTGCAGTACGGCTTGGGATCTATGTGGGAAGTCGTTGGGTGTGGACACCCGAGAAAATCAGATATGTTTCAAAAAGGTTAGATACTGCTGCGCCCAGGACTCACGCTGATGGTGCGCAACGATATGATCGCGATACTTGCCGCCAAGTTCCTCGCGGTCGATAGTGCCGTTCTTCAGCTTCAGAATCAGATCCCGCAACTCCTCCGGTGAATCCGACGGATAGGTGAGTGCGCCGCCGGCGAGCCTGAGTTCGTCGATAGCTTCACCCTTGCGGGATCCAAACACCACCGGCCGACCGGAGGCCATGTACTCGAACATTTTTGAGGGGAAAGCCATCTTAGCGACACTTACTTCCTTGAGACATTCGAGCAAGACGTCGGCCGCCTTCAGGAAATACGGGATATTTTCCAGTGGCTGCATGCCTATCAGGCTGACATTCTTAAGTCCGTAATCACGCACCATGTTTTCAAGCGCGGACTTCTTCTGTCCATCACCCAGGAAAACGAAGTGGATATCCGGCTGATCGACCAGTTGTCGGGCCGCTTCTATGACCGTCTCAAACGGCCGCACCCAACCCAGCGTGCCGGAGTATAAAACCAGGAACTTCTCGTCCCAGCCGAACTTTCCGCGGATGCCATTGGAATCGGCGTTGATAAATTCCCGCCCGACCCCGGATTTGATAGTGGCCATCCTGGTTCGCGGGATTCCGATCGCCTCCAGATAAGTCGAGATACCGTCGGTAACGGAGACTATTCTGTCCGCCTTATGGTAGAGCGCATGGATGATCCTGCGAACCGTCCGCGTAAACAGCGATTGGTTGAGATTACCGAACTCTTCACCGGACTCCGGCTGCAAGTCACGCACTTCGATGACAAACGGACAGCGGTTGATTTTACTCAGGAGCCAACCCACTACCGGCGTCGTTACCGGTGGTGTCGAAGCCAGAACGAGATCGAATTTAGTCTTGACCCTGAACGAGTTTATCAGGGTCGTTATGAGAAAGGTGATAAATCCGACCATCCTTTTGGTCGGTTGTGAATTGGAGGCCGGCAAGACCCAGCTTCGGTACACCTTGATTCCGTCCATCTCTTCGGCGCAGAAGAACTTGCCACGATAGGCCGGCGGCACGATCCCGTCCGGATAATTGGGAATCGCGGTCATCACCGACACGTCCAGACCGTTCTGAACGAAATACCGAGCGAACTCATAAAGACGCCTGACCGCCCCTTTTTCAGGCGGAAAATGTTGGGTCAGAATCAGGATTTTCATACTACCTCGCTGGAAGTCTACCTAATTCTCCAAACAGAGGCAAGCGAATTCTTGATTTGGCTGGTTTTTTGTCCTGCCGAGGCGCAAATGACTTGACCTGAGATGCCGCACCAAATATCTTGGCAGCGGTTTTAGTAGGACTAAATAGCTCAAGTATATGTATAAACCAATATGAAACGAAAAACTGACAGAAAGGATTACAAGCATGCGTAAACTTTCAATCATTGTCATCCTTTTCGCCTCACTGGCCTTCCTCCTGACCGGTACGTTGCCGGCTGAGGAAGCGGCCAAGAAAGAGGCCAAGAAAGAAGCCACCCATGAGTATGTGGGCGCCAAGAAATGTGGGATTTGCCACAATGATGTTCACGCCGCCTGGTTGGAGACCGAACACGCCACGACATTTGGCAAACTGTCGGCCGAGGAGCAGAAGAAGCCGGAATGTGTAACATGTCATATCACCGGCAAGCTGGCCGACGGTACTGTTATTGAAAACGTAGAGTGCGAGGCCTGTCATGGTCCGGGCAAAGACTTCAAGTCTCCCAAGATAATGAACAAAAAGAAATGGGCGGCTGACCCTGAGAAGCAAAGAAAGATGGCCATTGAAGCCGGGCTGATTCATCCGGTGGAAAAGGACTGTGTTCGCTGCCATACCAAAGAAGGTAACGCGAACTTCAAGGAGTTCAAGTTTGCCGAGCGCAAGGGAGAGGTTCACGCGGTGAAAACCAAGGAAGAAGCCAAGGAAGAAGGCGGAAAATAAGGCGCGTGCGTGCCACTGTTTGTGAAGCGACCCCACCCGGTCGCTTCTTTTTTTGTGGCGCCGGCTGGGCGCTATTCCGTCAAAGGGAAGGTGCGCACCGAAACCCACTTACCGCCGGGCAAGGGCGTAATCATGTCGATGGCTGAGATCTCGAACGACTCATCCGGCAGATAGTCGATAATCTTCTCCTTGACCAGGAGCACTCGGTGCATCGATATCTCACGCGCCACGGTTACGTGAGGCTGATAATTCTTGTAAGGTATGGGGACACCCAGCCGTGAATAGAGACGGTAGTAGAGTTCGCAAAACTGGTCGTTTTTCTCTACGTTCCAATAAATCTTTGGAATACGGGGGTAGAAATCACCGATGGAGCTCAACTTCAGTGGTACCGGTGCGAGCGCATCCGCTTCCGCACGGATAATAGCCGTCAATTCGTCCAGCGGTCGATCCGACTCAAACGGGTAGATCAGTGTAATATGCGGACTGATCAGGTTGTAAAGGGGATCGTACCGCTCACGCAACGGCGCCACGGCTTGTTCCAGACGTTCGGGTAGCAGCACCACCACAGCGTAAACAGTGTGGCGTTGGTCAAGTGGATTGTCTAAAAGGTATCCCCATTCCATAACTGGCTCTGACTATTCAAAAAAGACGATTTCTATCCTTCGGTTTGCGGCTCTTCCATTGGCGGTCTGGTTGGAGGCAACAAAACTGGTTTCACCCCGACCGAACACTTTGATGCGATTGTGGTTGATTCCCTGAGTCACCAGGAAATCACGCACGCGGTTGGCGCGCTTTTGGGATAACTCTCGGTTGGAGAGGGCGGTTCCGATGTTGTCGGTGTAACCGTTGATTTCAAGTCGGACGGCCGGCACAAAGCTGAGCATCAAGGCCAGTTTCTTCAGTCGCTCGCGACTATGGGGATCAATCTCGAACGAGCCGGGCACGTAGTCGATGTTCAGTACCATCGCCTCGGACAACATGGAGAGATCGATACAACCGTTGGGATCAACCTGCACCCCATAGAGGGTGTTAGGGCAATCGTCCAGCCCGTCCGGGACTCCGTCGCTGTCGGTGTCGAGCGGGCAGCCGATGTCATCGACCGCTGCGCCCACTGGATTGTTGGGGCACTTGTCAAGGTAGTCAGGGACTCCGTCGAAATCGGAATCAGTCGGGCAGCCGTGGATATCGACGAAATTGCGGGCGCGAAACCCGGTCTGAGGGCAGTCGTCGAGGTTGTCCGGTACCCCATCGCCGTCGGAGTCGGAGGCACAACCGAATCTATCAACCTGCAAACCGGATGGTGTGCCTGGACAACGATCGGACTCATCAGGGACACCATCGCCGTCGCCATCGGTAGCCTGACCGGGCGGGTCCGGCGGCAACTCACCGGGTGTGATCAACCAACTCTCCTCCGATCTCCACGAGACTTTCGATAGCCCGAATGAATACCCCACGGCGATCATTACCGATGGCATGATCCTCCCGCGCGACGATGTGACCTCATCGGAGAACTCTGCTCCTAACCCTATCAGGTAGTCGGCCCGCAGACGCCAGTTGAATGACCATCGTTCGCTGACCGCCCATTGCAAAGTTGTCTGCCCTCCCACGAACAGTTCGGTGGCGGCAAAGTCAATTATGGCATCGTGGACGCCGGGCACCTGTAGTTTTCCGCCGGTGTTTGGGTCCAACACCCTCCAGACCATCAGCCCACCCCCGACCCCGGCCCAGAGGCGCCATTTGTAGTCCTGCATCCACAGGCGCCGAGCAGCCATGACACCCAGCCTGGTGGCTATAAACCGTGCGGAGGTGTGCTGGTAATTACTACCCAGCGTAAGCTTGGCGTAGCCCAGGGTATCGTTGTTTATACTGTGGCGTGACAGATCGAAGTGCAACCGCCAGAAATCATTGAGAAGATACTGGAATTCCAATCCATAGCTCCTCTGGAACGGAAAATAGTTGGCATCATCACCGGTCAACCGTGACAGACCGCCGCTGAGACCTACGGTGTAAGCGTGTTGAGCGGCGTTGCTCACGCCGCCGACCAATAAACAGAAAATCAAGAGCAATAAGCGCTGCATCTTCATACCCACTGACGCCACTATCGGTCGTGCCATCCGACGTGGACTCAGTATATCTTTCCTACATCAACACCGGTGTAGTAGTGTTTCAGGATTTTGTCAAACGACCATCCTTGCCGGGCCAGCCCGATGGCGCCGCATTGGCACATGCCGACCCCGTGTCCATACCCCCGCCCTTTGAAGGTGACCGATGCGAGTTGCCCGGAGGCATCGCGACCAATCACCACGTCGAACCGATCCGACGGTAAGATCAAGTCCGGATTGGAGGTGCGTCCGATTACCCACCTGATACGATCCTTTTTGAACCGGTAATTGTCCCTGGCCGTTCTCACGATAAGTGTCATCACTCTTCCGCCGGGTGTGCGCTCCGACAATTCAACACCGGTTATGCGTCCGATCACCAAATCACGACCGCGATCACTGGACAGATACTGCTCAATCCGTCCCCGCAACTGTTGCTCGGTGAAGACCTCGCGCCAGGTGTAGTACTTCGACCAGGAGCAGGCGCCGGAGTCTTCCACAGCTTTTAGATAGGGCGTCTCTTTGCGGTCCCAGACGCTTTCGATATCGTCGGTCATACCGCCGCAGGTGGAGTGGTAGTAGGCGTTAATGAACTTTTCATCGAAAGTGATCGCCTGTCCGGCGGTGGCATCGATAGAACGATTGGTCAGTCTGTTTTCTACCGTCATCCCCTGGTAGATCTGATCCATGATACTCGATTTCATATCGTATTGTTCAGCAGGATACTGCTGCAGATGAGCCAGAGCATAGGTGCGCGCCGCCACCGCCTGAGCCTTGACCGCCTCGATTTCACTGTCGGTGCGATTTCCGATCTCGGGTGGAACCACTCCGCGCAGGTAATCTTCCATATACACGATATTGATCAACTGGACCGTTTGTCCCGTCGGCAACAGTTTCATAATGCCGCGGTATCGATAGCGGTCCAGTTGCAGCCGATTGCCGGCGCCACGGGGAATGATGTTGACCTCGTCGAGTCCCTCTCTCAGGGGGGTGCCATTATGGTCCTCAACAGTGAGCGTCCGTCGCTGGTTGATAATAGTGACCGGCTGGTTGGAATAGTAAACTTCCTGCTGACCGCCCTGAAGACACTCGATAGCGAACTGGCGGTCGGCCCGGATTGTGATTTCCATCTGGCTCTCGTCCAGCAACACCCGCACGAACGGCACGCGCATAACATTGGACGAACTCTCATCCCTCAATATGGGCACGGTAGCGCAACTGAAGACCAGAGCAACAACCAGCACCGCTGTTCCGATACGGGCAATCATTCGAACCATCCTTTTCAAGGTCATCCTCTTCGCCTTATCGCCGACACTCGGATACCCCGGTAGGGAGGCTGTGCGATTCTTCCCAAAACGGGTCGCGTCCGACTCGCCTGCTTGTTTGTTTTCGCCGGCAGCGCTTCACTCCGAAGACAAGCCTCGCCCATCACGGCGTAAGCAGCCGCTTCGATGAAGTCAGCATCGCATCCGAGTTCATCGGCCAAACGAATTGTCAACTCAGGCAGGAGTTGCCCAAGCCGTCGTACAAAGAAGATGTTTCGTCGCCCACCGCCGGTCAAATACAAATTTGTCAGAGTGTGGTCGCCATTTACCAGAGGTTGCAGCTTGCGAACGATACTCCATACTGTCAGTTCCGCCGCCGTCCTCATCAGGTCAGGGCCTACGATTTTATTTTGTCGGCCGAAGGCGATAATCGAATCGGCCTTGGCAGTGCCGAAACGTTCCCTACCGGTGGATACCATCCGGTCGGAAAAGAAATCGTCCGCCGTCAGGAGAGCGAGCAACTCGTCGTTGACATGACCGGACGTGGCTATGCGCCCACCGGAGTCGTGAGGTTGTGAAAACAGGCGGCTGCTCAGGAGATCGCACAGGCTGTTGCCCGGTCCACAGTCGGCAGCGGACATTTCCAGGGGAGAATCTTTGGCCGGGGAATAGAAGTAGTTGGCCATGCCGCCGATGTTAACCATCAACCGCGAGTGCTGTTTGTCTGCAAACAGTCGCAGCATGGCGCCGGTGGTGATGGGGGCGCCTTCGTTTCCCACGGCGATATCCGCCTGCCGAAAATCACCCACGGTGACTCGATCGGTGGCCGCAGCGATGCGATCAAGCGAACCCAACTGCATCGTTCCGTGGATCCACTTGCCCAGCCGTCGAACTTTCTTTGGCCGGTGACGTACCGTCTGTCCGTGTGAGGCTACCACGTCAACCTCTATTCCCCGGCGTTCCAGCCGCTCGATAAACGACCGCGCCGTTCGACCGAAAAAGTTCCCCAGCAGGTTGTCTAGTTCGATCAATTCTTCCAGCGTTACCATATCGGAGTCGGCCACTTGATGTACCAAGTCTCGTAGCGCACCGCTGAACTTCCGTTCGTATCCGGTCAGGTATTTCACACTTACACCGCGAGTCGACCGTCGAATCTTCACCACCGCCATGTCCAGTCCGTCGGCCGAGGTTCCGGAGTTCAGACCCAGTAGGGTCAGTTGCTTTCGGTTGACTATTCGGGGCAGACACATCCTTCATAGAACTAACGCACGGTGGATCTGTCCAGCTTGAACTTGATTCCCGAGACACGACTTAGCGACGCCTGCAGTTGTCTTCGGTCGACATCGCCACGATTGACCGCATCACAGAAGAAATCGTAGGCTCTCATAGCCGCCTCGTAGTCACGGCCGAACAGCAGGATGTCATGACCGGCGTTGAAGGCGGCCACCGTTCGTTCGCCGATATTGCCCAGAGCCGCCGCGCCCTCCATAGTCAGATCGTCGGTAATCACGGGACCATCAAAGGCGAGCATCTGTCGAAGCAACGAGTCAATGATCTTCCTGGAGCCGGTCACGATCTCGCCTCCAAATGCTTGCATGCGCAGATGTGTGGTCATCACCATATCGGCGCCGCGTTCTATCCCGGCAGCGAACGGGATCATCTCGCGCTGGCGCCAGATGAGTTCATCGTAGTCGACTACCGGCGTCTCTCGGTGGGGGTCGGCCACCGCCGCGCCTAAGCCGGGGAAATGTTTGAGGCATGAGAGCAGGCCTG